>CALALS010000213.1 GCA_937925525.1 uncultured Flavobacteriales bacterium
TCAATATAGTGGTTGTAATAGTCTTTTAAATAATACTATTTATGATTACATCTATAGTGTGGAGGAGGTCAACAAATTAGTAATGACGGGCTATACTTTCAGAGATGCCTATAAAAAAGTAGGTCAAGAGATTATGAGTGGTGATTTCTCTGCTGAAAAGGATATAAGCCATAGCCATGAAGGGAGTCTTGGTAATTTATGCTTAGATGAGATTACACGTAAGTTTAACAGCTACTTTTCTATTCAATAACAAAAAAGGAGTAATCAATTGACTACTCCTTTTTGTTGACCCACTAGGGCTCGAACCTAGACTCTTCTGGACCAAAACCAGACGTGTTGCCAGTTACACCATGGGTCAATAAGGCTGCAAATATAGATAATCTATAAATTTCACCAAAAATTAATAATAGGGTTTTTTCTGTCTGGTTCTCTCATCTTTTTATCTTTGTAAAAATCACTGGCGGAATGCTTGATAAAATAGAAAAATTAATCCAAGAGGTAAAAGACTTTAAAGCTTCAAACGATGCTGAAATTGAGGCTTTTCGTATTAAAATTTTAGGAAGTAAAGGAGAGTTAAAAAAGCTTTTTGCTGAATTTAAAGACGTGCCCGGAAACATCAAAAAAGATGTCGGTCAGGGTCTAAACAGACTCAAAACTGCTGCCGAAGAAAAAATTAATGCACTAAAAAATCAAAATGGTAGTGATACCTCTTCTTCTAAAACGGATTTGGATTTATCTATGCCCGGTGAGCCTACCAATGTGGGAACAAGACACCCACTTTCATTGGTAAGAAACGAAATAGTAAGTATTTTTTCTAAAATTGGATATACCGTTGCCGAAGGCCCTGAAATTGAGGATGACTGGCATAATTTTTCTGCATTAAATTTCCCGCCTGAACATCCTGCCCGTGATATGCAAGATACTTTTTTCATTCAACGAGATGAAAACGATTCTACAAAAGATATTGCTTTACGAACGCATACTTCTTCCGTACAGGTAAGAGTTATGGAAAGTACCAAACCGCCTATCAGAATGATAATGCCGGGCAGAGTATTCAGAAATGAAGCCATTTCTGCTCGTGCGCATTGTATTTTTCATCAGGTGGAAGGCTTGTATATCGATAAAGGCGTTTCTTTTGCCGATTTAAAACAAACACTGCTTTATTTTGCCAAAGAAATGTTTGGTGACGATACCGAAATTAGGCTAAGACCTTCTTATTTCCCGTTTACTGAACCTAGCGCTGAGGTAGATGTTTCTTGTAATATTTGTGGCGGCAAAGGCTGTAATATTTGCAAATACACCGGTTTTGTTGAAATTATGGGTTGTGGTATGGTTGACCCCAATGTATTAGATAGCTGTGGAATAGATTCTTCTGTTTATACAGGCTTTGCCTTTGGTATGGGCATAGAGCGAATTACCATGCTTAAATACCAAATTAATGACCTTCGACTGTTTTTCGAAAACGATGTACGCTTTTTAAACCAGTTTAAAGGAGCGTAGTTTTTAATACAGAATGATTTTCTTTATTTTATTATTTTCTACTCTAGTTTCATTTAAACAAATAAATCAAAAATTATAGTAAGGAGGTGAGTTTAAAATTAGAATGGTCTGAGTCACATAAAAGACTTGCATTAATAATATTTAAATATCTAGAGTCACTAAATCTAAATTTAAAAAAGCTAAATGCATCAAACTCTTTTCTAAAGTCATCAATAGTTTTCTCTTTTCTTAAAAAATAGATATAACTATGTCTAAAATACTTTATAAAATTTAAAATTTTATAAGCATCTATTTTACTGAAGTTTATTGAAAACAATATTTCATCAATATACCCATCTTTATCTTCTTTTTTTATAATTAGATTACTTTTATCATATGAATCAATAAAATCTAATAAATCTAGATGATCAACTTTCTCTGAATAAAATGAAATACCAACTCCAAAATAAATTAAGTTATTACCAAATGTAGAACACAACTCATTAAAAAAAGAAACTAAATTATAGGTCTCTTCTTTATTATATAAATCAACTGTATAATAATTTACATTTTTGTCCAATTTTTGTGTTTCTAATTTAATTATTGGCTAACTAAAAATCCCAGTTACCCTTATCTAAAGCGCTAACACAAGCAGTCAACAAATTAATAGCACCTTCTAAATCTTTTTTGTGTATGGTTTCAATAACCTGGTGGATATGCCTTGTAGGTATGGAAACTGCTCCGGAAATAGAACCACCGGCTGTCATACGTTGTATACCTGCTGTGTCGGTACCACCTGCGGGTAAAATTTCGGGTTGCCACTTAATTTTGTTTTTAGTGGCTACTTCTTTCATATAATTTACCATTCGGTAATCACAAATGGTAGAGCTATCCATAATTTTTATGGCTGCACCATCTCCCAATTTGGTTACCATTTCTTGCGGTTTAGCGCCCGGTACGTCAAAAGCAATGGTAGTGTCTAATCCAAAACCAAAATCGGGTTGTATTTTTAAAGCTGAAACATTAGCGCCTCTTATGCCTACTTCTTCTTGCACGGTAAATACACCATACAAATCATAAGGAATAGATTTTCCTTTTAGTTTTTTTAGCGTTTCTATCAATACAAACACAGAAACTCTATTGTCCAGTGATTTACAATTTACACAATCTCCCAATTCTATAAATTCTCGTTCTCTGGTAATGGCATCGCCTACAGAAACATATTTTTCTACATCTTTTTTACTCAAGCCACAATCAATAAAATAGTCGGTGGTTTTTGGCATTTTAGTTCTTTCTTCAGGACTCATTACATGTATGGGTTTAGAGCCCATTACGCCAATTACATCTTTTTTACCATGAATAATTACTCGTTGTGAAGTAAGTGTTTTGGGGTCAAATCCGCCTAAGGTGTGAAAGAATACAAAGCCTTTATCATCAATATGTGTAACAATAAAACCAATCTCATCCATGTGAGCAGCCACCATTACTTTTTTGTTCTTTTTTCCTTTTTTAAAGGCTACCACATTGCCCATATTGTCAATGTCAATGCTATCGCAAAGTGGTTTAATTTCTTTAATGACTACTTCTCTAATTTTTTTCTCAAATCCTGGCGCACCGGGAGTTTCACAAATCTTTTTTAATAGTTTTAAATCCATGGTAGAGTTTTAATATTGGATAATGTTACAAAAAGCTTTCTTTTTTGAAAAGGGAGTGGTTAATTATTCGACATAACTTAATTTTAGCATGTTAGACTGCCCTTTATCAGAGATGGGCATACTTGCTATATTAATTACTAAATCATTGTCTTTTACTAATCCATTTTTCTTTAATAAGTATTTAATGTCGGAAATAGTGTGGTCGGTACTTACAAACTTATCATAGTAAAAGCATTTTACGCCCCAAACCAAACTTAATGTATTTAAAATATCAGGGTTTCCGGTAAACACATAAATTCCTGCTTTTGGACGACAACTGGAAACCTTAAAGGCGGTATAACCTGAAAAAGTCATGGTAACAATGGCACTGGCTTTAGTACGATGAGCCAACCTACAAGCGTTAAAGCAAATAGAGTCAGTGATGAATCGGTCATGTTCAGTTTCGGGTGGTTGCTCTACATGATAAATATTGTCGTGACTCTCAATTTCTTTAATGATTTTGCACATGCTGTTAATCACTTCAATAGGATATTTACCCACAGATGTTTCACCGCTTAACATTAATGCGTCAGCACCGTCTAAAACGGCATTAGCTACATCGTTTACTTCGGCACGGGTAGGAGTGATGTTGGTAATCATGCTTTCCATCATTTGTGTGGCAATAATTACCGGTTTTCCAAACTCCTGAGATTTTTTTACAATATTTTTTTGAAGTAGAGGAACTTCTTGCATTGGCATTTCTACACCTAAGTCACCTCTAGCCACCATTATTCCGTCAGAAGCTTTAATGATTTCTTCAATGTCGTTAATAGCTTGGGGCTTTTCAATTTTTGCGATTACTTTGGCTTGATGGTTTTTGTCTGCAATAATGTGCTTTAGCTCAATAATGTCTCTAGCGGTTCGTACAAATGAAAGTGCAATCCACTCTATTTTGTGTTTTAAAACAAAATCTAAATCTTTTAGGTCTTTTTCGGTTAAGCTGGGTAGAGAGAGCTTGGTGTTGGGAAGATTAACTCCTTTGTTAGAAGAAAGTACACCATCATTTTTAGCTTTGGTAAGCACTTCATTTGAATCTACTTTTTTAATGACTTCAAAAATCATATTTCCGTCATTTACCAATATTTGCTCACCTACTTTTACATCTTTTATTAAGTCAATATAATTGATGTAAAGTTTTTTATTGGTGCCTAAGCATTCTTTGATGGTAAAAACTACTTCGTCATTTTCTTTTATTTCTATATGATTGTTTTCTACTTCTCCAATTCTAATTTTAGGACCTTGTAAATCAGCTAATAATGCAATATGCAAATTGTGTTCAGCATTTATTTCTTTAATATTTTTGATTACTTCGGCATGGTCGGTGTGCTTGCCGTGCGAAAAGTTTAAACGACAAACGTTTACTCCGGCATTTACAAGTTTTAGCAACATTTCTTTTGAAGAAGTTGCCGGACCTATTGTGGCTACAATTTTTGTTTTTTTAGTAGTGTTATTCATTAAAATATAAGGTTTTCTTTTGATTTAATTTCGTTTGGATTGAGCTCAATTACCATTAGTACATTTTTTAATTCACTTAACTTATTTTTGATAGTATTAATAGTGTTTTGATTGTAGTTGCCTTTTATTAATAGTAAGAAGTCAGTTTTTTTATAATCTTTGAGAAGATAACTATCGCCACCATAATTTTCAATTAATTGGTAAGTTAGCCCGTTTTCTTCGTCTTGATATTCATACACCGGAAAGCTAACTTCGATATTATTTTCTTTAAGCGTATAATCAGCTTGCCTTAAAAAATTAAATTGAAGATGCTGATTAACTTCCCAGCAAAATTTATAGTTTTTTGCATGACAACTTATGGCAAGTAATCCAAAGTCAAAGTCATATTCTACATCAAGGGTAAATCGATTCATGCATAAATTATTAACGAAGATAAAAAATATAAGGTGAAACTACTTTAAAACAATGTGTTTTAATCGTTAATCTTCTTGAGATAAAGAAAGGAAAAACTTCTCTGCAGCGGCTTGTTCGGCTACTTTTTTAGATTTTCCCATACCTTCTGCTTGTTCTTCACCATTTAATTTTAAAAATGATTGAAATATACTCTGGTCGTCTATTATCTTTTCATGTGTTACAAACTCAATTTCAGCTTTATTCTTTTGAGCCCATTCAATAACTTTACTTTTGAAGTTAACTTCAGTATTAATCAAGTGTTCAATATCCATATAAGTTCCAATTAGCTTTTTTACCACAAACTCTTGTGTTTTTTCAAAGCCTCTATCTAGGTATATGGCGCCAATTATTGCTTCAAGTGCATCTCCAAGTATGGTTTTACTATCTTGTCTTATGTTTGCTTCAAGTAGTTCCTTAATGCCTATTTTAAGTGCAATCTGGTTTAAGTTTTTTCTGCTTACTAACCTTGATTTCATTGTGGTTAGAAAGCCTTCTTCTTTGAGTGGAAACTTTTTAAAAAAATAAGTGGCCGCAATGGAGTCAAGTATGGCATCACCCAAAAACTCTAATCTTTCATTGTTTTCTTTTATACCATTATTGTTTATGGATGCAGACTTATGGCGTAATGCTTTTTCGTAAAGAGCAATAGTTTTTGGCTTAAAACCCAATACGCTTTCAAGTTTTTTGGCAAGTGGAGAAGAATTTTTAGAAAAAAAATTAGATAGCAATTAAGCGTTGTATTTTTTAAAGATAACAGATGCGTTGTGTCCACCAAATCCAAAAGTATTACTTAAAGCAGCATTTACTTCTCTTTCTTGGGCTTTGTTAAAAGTAAAGTTATACTTAGGATCAAACTCCGGGTCATCGGTAAAATGGTTGATGGTTGGAGGAACAATTCCTTTGTAAACTGCCATAACAGAAGCAATAGCCTCAATTGAGCCAGCTGCACCTAAAAGGTGTCCGGTCATTGATTTAGTGGAGCTGATGTTTAAGTTGAAAGCATGCTCACCAAAAACTTGTTTAATGGCTTTTACTTCAGCAATATCTCCAAGCGGAGTAGAAGTTCCGTGAACATTGATATAATCAACTTCAGAAGCTTGCATATTAGCATCATCTAAAGCATTTTTCATAACATTAAGTGCTCCAAATCCTTCAGGGTGCGGAGCAGTAATATGATGTGCATCTGCTGAAAGTCCGCAACCGGCTACTTCAGCATAGATTGTTGCGCCTCTGGCAATAGCATGGTCTAAATCTTCTAAAATCATCATTCCAGAGCCTTCACCAAGCACAAATCCATCTCTTTCTTTGTCAAAAGGACGAGAAGCCGTTTTTGGTTCGTCATTTCTGGTAGATAGTGCATGAAGGGCATTAAATCCTCCTACACCACTTTCTACAATGGCAGCTTCAGCTCCTCCGGTTACTATGGCGTCAGCTTTACCTAATCTGATATAATTAAAGGCATCAATTATAGCATTGGTAGAAGAAGCACAAGCAGAAACCGTAGTGAAGTTTGGTCCCCTAAAGTTGTACTTAATTGAAATATGCCCTGGAGCAATATCAGCAATCATTTTAGGGATGAAGAAAGGGTTAAATCTAGGAGTACCATCTCCTTTGGTAAAGTTGGCTACTTCTTCCTGAAAAGTAAGAATACCACCTATACCAACTCCCAAAATAACTCCAATTCTATCAGGATTAATTTTTTCAAGGTTTAAACCGGAATGAAGAATAGCTTCATCGGCCGCAACCATAGCAAACTGAGAGTATAAATCCAGTTTACGAGCTTCTTTTCTATCTATAAAATTAAGAGGGTCGAAGTTTTTAACTTCACAAGCGAATTGAGTTTTGAATTTGGAAGCATCAAATCTAGTAATAGGGGCAGCTCCGCTAACCCCATTTACTAAATTGTTCCAATATTCGTCAAGTGTATTACCGATAGGGGTAAGAGCACCAATACCGGTTATTACAACTCTTTTTAAATCCATTTTAGATTGGATTTATTTTGCGTTTTCTTCAATGTACTTTACAGCTTCACCAACGGTAGCAATTTTTTCTGCTTGGTCGTCAGGAATAGCAATGTTGAATTCTTTTTCAAATTCCATGATTAATTCAACAGTGTCTAGAGAGTCAGCACCTAAATCGTTAGTGAAACTAGCAGCTGTTGTAACTTCGCTTTCGTCAACACCTAACTTATCAACGATAATTGCTTTTACTCTTTCTTCAATACTTGCCATTGTTAATTGTTTTTAAATTTGAAGTGCAAAGAAAAAAAAATATCTCTAATCCAACAAAATTATTTTTACCCTTAATTTTAGTACATTTCCATTACTTCTGATAGCGTTTTTCTAGCTAACTTAGGTACTTGGGCATCTTGGGCTGGAAAACCTACCGGAATTAGCAAAAAAGCTCTCTCATTTTTAGGTCTTTCAAGTACTTCGGTTAAAAAATTCATTGGACTTGGGGTATGTGTTAATGCAACTAAGCCGGCATTATGCAATGCCGCTAATAAAAAACCTGTTGCCAAGCCCACAGATTCATTCACATAGTAGTTATTACGTTTTTCTCCGTCAATTTCTTCAAAGGCTCTTTTAAAAACTACTATTATATATGGTGCGATGGTAATAAAGTCTTTGTGCCAATCGGTAGCAAAAGGTTCTAAGTCTTTTAGCCATCTATCGCTCATCCTTCCATGATAATTTTCATATTCTTCTTTTTCGGCTGCTTCTTTAATTTTTTCTTTTAATTCCTTGCTTGAAACCACACAAAACGTCCAGGGTTGTTTATGAGCACCTGATGGTGCGGTAGAAGCTGTTTTAATGCAGTTTTCAATAACTTTTATATCAACTGGCTTGTCTGAAAATTCTCTAACACTCCTTCTTTTATCCATTAGCTGGTAAAAGTCTTCACTTCTTTTGAGTTGTTCTTCGGGTGAATATTCATCCATTTTAAAAGGAATGAACTCAAATCCATTTTCCATACACCTTATAATTTTACAATTGGAGCCACAAGATAAATAAATTAGTAAACAAGGCATAAGGCAAAAGTAAAATAGTTAGTTTTG
>CALALS010000214.1 GCA_937925525.1 uncultured Flavobacteriales bacterium
TTTAGCACATCAACTCTGATGTATTGATTAACCGACTTTATGATTTCTTAGGAAACCCTGAATTTGACCCACACGGAGACCCGATACCCGATAAAGACGGCAACCTCACCCCTCATCAAAACATTACTTTAAATGATTTACAAAAAGATGAGAGCGGAGTAATTGTAGGCGTGAAAGACCATTCATCGGCTTACCTCAAATTTTTAGAAACCAATGGTTTACTATTGGGTGTTAACTTAAAAGTACTGGATATACAAGAATTTGATGAATCGGTAAAGATTATCGTAAATCAACAACATGAAATTAGTCTTTCACAAAAGGCAAGCAAAAACTTAATTATAAGGAAGCTATAATATGGTAGAATGGTTTTTAGCATTAAACCCCATTTGGCAGGCATTAGTTGCCACTACTTTTACCTGGTTGATGACGGCAGCCGGAGCAGCACTGGTTTTCTTTTTTAAAGGACTCAACCGAAAAACCATGGACACCATGCTGGGCTTTACCGGTGGTGTAATGATTGCCGCCAGTTTTTGGTCGCTTTTGGCTCCTGCCATAGAAATGAGTGAAGGCAAAGCACTTCCCTCCTGGTTTCCGCCTGCTGTGGGTTTTGGGTTGGGTGCATTGTTTTTGTTTGTGCTGGATAAATACTTGCCTCACTTACACTTAAACGCTAAAATGGAAGAACGTGAAGGAATAAAAACCGACTGGAACAAAACCATTTTATTAGTGTTAGCTATTACGCTTCACAACATTCCTGAGGGTTTGGCGGTTGGAGTAGCTTTTGGAGCTATAGCCGCTGATATTCCGGGTGCGGAAATTGGTGCTGCCGTTGCCTTAGCGATTGGTATCGGCATTCAAAATTTTCCGGAGGGAACGGCTGTTTCCATGCCGTTGAGAAGAGCAGGACTTTCAAGGTTTAGAAGTTTTTGGTGGGGGCAACTTTCAGCAATTGTAGAGCCGATAGCAGGAGTTTTGGGGGCTGTTGCCGTAATTTATGCCACACCAATTTTACCTTACGCATTAGCTTTTGCTGCAGGTGCTATGATTTATGTAGTGATTGAAGAAGTAGTGCCCGAAACCCAGCAAGATAAGTATGCCGACTTTGCCACACTTGGCCTTATAGGCGGATTTATTGTGATGATGATATTGGATGTTGCCTTGGGATAACTACCTTTGCAGCAAATGTCTAACGATATTCTCATAAAAAACCGAAAAGCTTCTTTTGAGTATGAGTTTTTGGAAAAATACACTGCCGGAATGGTTTTGTTGGGCTCCGAAATCAAATCTATCAGAGAGGGCAAGGCAAATATTGCCGAAGGATATTGCTATTTCAAAAAGGGAGAGCTATGGGTAAAAGGTATTAACATTGCCGAATACGGACATGCTACACACTATAACCATGAACCGCTGAGAGAAAGAAAACTCTTACTTTCTAAAAACGAACTGAAAAAGCTCCAGAAATCAGTTAAGGATGTAGGTTTAACCATCATTCCCGTAAAATTATTCATTAATAAAAAAGGCTGGGCAAAACTTGAAATTGCTTTAGCAAAAGGTAAAAAGCTTTACGATAAGCGAGAAAGTATTAAAGAAAAATCGGTTAAAAGAGATTTGGATAGAAAGTATAAAGTCTAGAATACTTTATTTACAAACTCTACACTAGCTACTAATGGCGAAATTTCACCCAACTTCACTTTTTGCTTCAATTCTTCATGGAGTTTTAACAATTCAACATTCGTAAATATTTTTTGTTGAATAAGCAATTCGGTATTTTTCACAAACCAATATTCGTTTTGTTTAGCTCTCACTTGAGAAAACATTCCTGAATTGGTAGTGCTTCGATAAAATTCATCTATCACTGACCAAACTTTATCAATATTTTTTGATTCAATGGCAGAACAAATATCTACCACAGGCGTCCATAAGTTTTCTTTTGGAGGAAATAAATGAATAGCCGAACGATATTGAACAGCAGCCTTTTCTGAATTTTTTAAATTATCTCCATCGGCTTTATTAATAAAAAGAGCATCGGTCATTTCCATGATGCCTCTTTTTATTCCTTGCAGCTCATCTCCTGCTCCCGCTAACATCAGCAGCAAAAAGAAATCTACCATTTCTGCTACTTCCGTTTCACTTTGCCCCACTCCCACTGTTTCAATTAAAATTACTTCGTAGCCTGCTGCTTCACAAAGTAAAATACTTTCTCTGGTGGCATTGGCCACACCTCCCAAACTTCCTGCAGAAGCTGATGGTCGTATAAATGCTTTTTCGTTAGCCGATAATTTTTGCATTCTGGTTTTATCACCTAAAATGCTTCCTTTAGAAACTTTGCTGCTTGGGTCAATAGCTAATACGGCTACTTTTTTTCCTGTAGATTGGATAATGTATTCACCTAAAGCCTCAATAAACGTACTTTTTCCAACACCCGGAACACCTGTTATTCCTATACGAATAGAATTTCCTGAATGAGGTAAGCATTTATTTATTAGGTCAATGGCGTTAGCATGGTCTTCACTCCTTTTAGATTCAATGAGCGTAATCGCTTCACTCAGCGCCCGAACATTTCCTTTGATTAAGTCATTAAATATCTGCTCAACAGAAAGTTGCTCTTTAGGAGATGGTTTATAGTTTTTATTAATGCTCAACTCAGTTTAAAGTTATTAGTTGAAAGCTTAAAGTTAGTCTTTTTTGAATATTCTCACTAAAACCAATACCAACAGAAACAAAAACAATAGAGAAAACAATCCCTTCAACCACCAACTATTCAGAAAAAATACTGCAATAGCCGTAATGGGAATTAAAAAAATACAAAACAAATGTGCCAGACCTTGTCCGCCTTTAAACACCATTTACGTAATCTGTTAAGTATTTAAAGTTTTCTGTTAGCTTGCCGTCTTTAGTAATGGAAGCATTGGCAATTACTTTTTCCTCATCTGCAACCAATAGATGTTCAAATACTTTATCAATCAGGCTTCTTCCAAAATCTTCGGAAGCATCTCTAGGTAATTCACAAGGCAAATTATCTACCGCCATTACGGTAATAGCTTCAGCATCATCAAAAGCCACTTCTTTTTCAGTTTTCGGATGATAACCATACAATGGTTCAGCAATAGTGGATGGACGAATGGTAGAAGCCACCGGCCCGTCAATATCACAACTAATGTCAGCCACAATTTTTATTTTCCAATCCGGGTGTTTTGCATCTTCTCTGGTAAAAATAAATGGTGCTTTGCTATCCCAATAATGACAAGCCACATACATGTCTGTTACTTTAGCAAAATCCATAAAGCAAGATTCAAATTTTTCAGGGTGGTGATATACTTCCTTTTTATCAAACTTGCCGCCATCAGGTAATTTATAGTATTCGGTTACATCTAATACTGTAAACACAGGCTCATTAAAAGACTGGGTTAAAAACTCTTCTGTTCCTACTTCTTTTAATTTTAGCTCATGAATTATTTCTAAAGCGCCATGCCCTACTCGACCATAACCCGTTAATACAATTTTATAATTGCCCGGAAGCTTTACTTTTTTAAGTTCTTGCTTTAATTCTTTGTAGTCATGGCATTCATGCGCAGGTTTTAAATCATAAGCATTTGTCCTTTTTCCATAAGCTAAAAACCCATTGTAACAGCCTACAATTCCGGCATATCGTCCAAAGCCTAAAATTCTTCCGTCATTAGGATATTTCAAACATTCATAATCGACCATCTGAATATTCTTCTCTAAAATTTTTTGCAACAATTCTCTATTGTAAGGCTGCTTTTTAATGGTGTGTGAGAAGAAAAGATAGGTTTTACTATCGATTAGCATAGGTTTAGGAACTTCTTTCACTCCCATTAAAATATCAGAGCTGGAAATATCGTCCACAACTTCAATTCCTTCAGCCTTATATTCTTCATCTTTAAAACATCTTATATCACTGCTTTGCACCAACACATCAACATTTGGAAACTTTTCTTTTACTTCTTTACACTGCTTTGGAGATAATGGAACTCGCTTATCCGGTGGTGTTTTTCCTTCTTTGATAATACCTATTTTCATTGCCTTGCATTCAAAATTTGGGCAAAGATAACTTCTTTAAACAAACCAAAACCCACCATTATTTGTTTAAGAAGCATGAGCAAGTTTTATCAACTAAAAACAGAAACTTCTATTCATGCTGATATAAGCACTGTTTGGGATTTCTTTTCTTCACCTAATAACTTAAAGAAAATAACACCAAAAAAGTTAAACTTTAAAATTAAAACCACACTTCCTGAAAAGGCTTACAAAGGTTTGATGATTGGATATACCGTTAGCCCAATTTTAGGAATTCCCCTCAACTGGCTAACAGAAATAACCCAGCTAAAAGAAAACCGTTATTTTGTTGATGAGCAGAGAATAGGCCCCTATAAACTATGGCATCATGAGCATATTTTTGAAGTAAAGAATGAAAAAGTTGTAATGAAAGACATTGTCACCTACTCACTTCCGTTTGGGATTTTAGGAAGATTTGCACATTGGTTGTTCATCAAAAAAGAAATAGAGAACATTTTCACTTACCGAGAAAAAATAATTACGGAAATATTTAAAAATACTAACTGACAAAATTACAATTGGCTTGATTTTTGTACATTTGCAGTCACAAAAGTTCATTGAATTCATGGGGCCGACAGGTATTGACAGCAAGCAGAAAGGATCTGTAAGCATGCCGGATATTGTGCATTAGTCCGTAAAACAAAAATGCTCAATCGCTTAATTGGCGAAAACAATTATGCACTTGCAGCTTAATCAACCAAGTTGATATAGCTTAATCTTTGGTGAAGCACAGTAGCCATCGACAAGTATCCCTCAGTAGTTCCGTTCATTAACGCTGAATTAGGGGTATTATACTTTTGAACTAGTTGTGAAAGCGCCTTGATTTTGCAGCGAAACCTTTAAAGGATAAGCTATTGTTAGGTTGCTTTTGGCCGGACAATAGTCGAAAACTAATCAAAAGATAAGCATGTAGAAAGCTTATTGTTTCCTTGTTTGGACGAGAGTTCGAATCTCTCCGGTTCCACTATCTTTAAAGGCAATCAAATAGATTGCCTTTTTTTATAAATTCAAATAGAAATCTTTTACTAACTCAACAAACTCGTTGGTGTATTGATGGCGCTCATTCTCAATACATAATTCAGATGATTCCACATTTTTCTCTTGCTTAGAAAACTGCAACAATATTCTCTTAAAAGGCTTGTTACGGCTTCCCTTCACCAAACATTGTCGTTTTATCAAAAATCCCTTTGAAACAGCAATTTCAGCAACGTAGTTTAACTGCTCAAACGGATAAACAATTGCCACTTCACCCTCTTTGGATGTAGCATTAAATGTAAACTCAAAGAAATCAGTCATCTCAAAATTAATTCTTTGACGAGCCACATCTCTGCTTTCATTACCACTTAAATATGTTGGCTTAAAAAAAGGTGGATTACAAACTATTAAGTCATATTTACTTGTTGATTTATAATCTTGAAATGAAGTATGCAGCAATTCTATCTGGTGTTTAAAGGCGGATTGCAAAATGTTTTCCTTTGCCTGAATGTATGCATCTCTTTCAATTTCAACTGCTGATACAAATGCATTAGGATTTCTTTGAGCCACCATTAAAGCTATTAAACCCGTTCCTGTTCCTACATCCAATACATTCTTTTTATTCAAAACATCTGCCCATGCTCCCAACAGAACACCGTCTGTTCCTACTTTCATTGAGGTATTAGCTTGGTGAATAGTAAATTGCTTAAACTGAAAATAAGTATTGGACATATTATTTATTCGCTCAAATTTATAAAAGAATAAAAGCTTCAACATATTTAAGAATAGGATTTTTACTTGACTAATCATTGGCAGTAGGCATTATCACCTAGTGAAAAATAGGTTTATTTATATTTAAAATTGAGTGTTTCACCTCTTTATCGAAACACGCTATAAGACTAAATTTGGTATGTGAAAATCAATAAATTAAAACCAATGCCACAACTAAAACTAAAGTACCTAGTGTCTTGTATCTTGTTTGTTCTTTTTTTTCAAGAAATAACTGCTCAGGTTTACCCTATTAAAGAGTCTATAACTAAGCCTGCAACTTGTTTGGAACTAAATGGAAAAACACCCTTTAAAAAAGGCGAACCGTATAAAGTTGAATTGATTTACTATAATACTACCATTGACACAGTAGTGGTAGAAAATAGAAAAGGATTTGTTTTTAACTTAAATAAAAATGCCTTTTACACCATTAAAATTTCTCGTGAAGGATATTTACCTAAATTGGTAAGTATTGACACCCACATACCAGATTCAAGATACAACAAAGGACTTTACAAGTTTGAATTTTCAACCGACTTGTTTGATAATAGTGTGAAATCAGAAGCAACTGAATTTCCAATTGCCATTATAGCATATAACAAAAAAGCCAGAGAATTTAACTATAATGAAAGATATACCTCTAATATTAAAGCGGAAATAAAAGCAGATATTACAAATCCCTAATTATTAATTTATAAATTTGTGATTACATAAACTATGAGATGGGAGAAAGTAAAGCGATAAAACACAGAGATATATACCAATCGCTTATTGAGCATAGTAAGGATATAACCATAGTACTATCAAAAGAAGGAAAGTCAATCTATTTCTCACAAAACACTAAAGAGCTTTTTGGAGTTTCAAAAAGACAGATTTCTGATAAAAGCCTGCTAAAGCTTATTCATCCTGAATATCGTGCAGAAGTAGAAAAGTTAATTAGTAAATTCAAATCAAAAACTAAAGTTAAGCCCACAGAAATTGGCTTGCAAATAAAAACTGCTGCCGGCAAATATCAATGGTATGACTTAACTGTTCACAAAATAACCTCAGAACAAATTAGCAGCACAGCTTTAGTTTTCAGAAAATCTGGCAATCCGCTAGACGATGATTATAATTTCCTTTTTGTCCAAAGCCCCTTTCCAAAGTGGATTTACAACAAAAATAATCATACTATTATAGATGTAAACAAAGCTGCAATTGAACAATACGGCTATTCAAAAAAGGAGTTTTTAAATATGACCATAAAGGATTTGCGTCCGAAAGAAGATGTAAAAAAACTTATTCAATTTGAAAAAAACAGAAAGCAGGAACAGGGTTTGGTTAATTATGGAATTTGGCGGCACAAGAAGAAAAATGGAGAAATAATCAAAGTAGAAGTATCGGGACATTTCGTGAAATTTAACGGACAAGATTGTGGTATTGCAATTAGTGTGGATGTTACAGAAAGGGAAAAAAGAGTTGAAGAGATAAGAAAAAACCGAGAGTTTACAGAAAACATTCTGTCTTCAATAACTTCAAACATAGCGGTACTTGATGAAAACGGAAATATTTTAAGGACAAATAGGTCATGGGATAAGTTTGCTATTGAAAATAACGTTAACAACTATCATAAAGTAGGAGTTGGCAATAACTACCTTGAGGTAAGCAAGATAGCTGTAAAAAATGGAGATGAATATGCTAAAAAAGCAGTGTCAGGAATCAACTCTGTATTAAAGAAAAAGAAAAGAATTTTCCAACTTGAATATCCCTGCCACTCACCTGAAGAAGAAAGATGGTTTTTACTCACCGCAACCCCCTTTTTTGGAAAAAGCAATTATATAATTGTCAGGCATGACAATATTACCGAAAGGAAATTAAATGAAAGAGAATTAAACCTACTTCATAAAAAAAATGTAGAAGCGGTTCAGAACATCAAAATGTTATTTTCTATATCACCTGACTTAATCGCTATTGCCGGAACTGATGGATACTTTAAAACAATCAATAAAGCATTTGAGAAAACATTGGGCTATACATCAAAAGAGTTATTATCAAAACCATTTATGGATTTTGTCCATCCGGATGACGTAAAATCGACTTTAGATGAGCTAAACAAGGTAAGAAAAGGCAAGCCTACACTCAAATTTATTAACCGGTACATTTGTAAAAACGGCAGCTATAAATGGATTGAATGGAATTCTAAACCGGTAGGAGATATAATATATACGATTGCCAGAGATATTACTGACAGGAAAAAGAATGAGGAGCATTTAATAACCTTAAACAAAGAAAAGCAAAATATCCTTGAAAGTATTTCTGATGGCTTTTTTGCACTAGATAATAACTGGAAAATTAATTACTTTAACAATTCGGCTCAAGAAATGCTTGAGGTTTCGGCTAAAAAGGTTTTAGGAAAACACTTCTTTGATACGTTTAGGTTTAGCGAGCAGTCAATGATAAAAAAGACATTTCTAGAGGTTGCTAAAAACAGAGTTAATAAAAGTTTTAAGTTTTATGATAAAAAAATCAACAAATGGTTTGAAGTTGATATTCACTCTTTGGAGACTGGTATAAGCGTGTTTTTTAGAGACATTACTTATAACAAAGTATATGAACAAACACTTAAACGTCTTAATTTTGAATTAGAAGAAAGGGCAGAAAGATTAGCTGCTTCAAATAAAGAACTGGAACAATTTGCCTACATTGCCTCTCATGACCTTCAGGAGCCACTAAGAATGGTTAGCAGCTTTTTGGAGTTACTCGAAAAAAAATATGAAGGAAACCTAGACGAGAAAGGGAAAAAATACATCCATTTTGCAGTTGATGGAGCGAATAGAATGAGAAAAATAATCATTGATTTACTGGAATATTCCAGATTGAACAAACAAAACTCTGAAAATGAACTGTTTGCCGTGCAAGATGTAATTAAAACAGCCATACAGTTTAATTCAGAAAACATTAAACAAAAAAAAGCAAAGGTTGTATATGGAAATATGCCCAGCATATTTGCACACAAGAGTTCTATTCAGCAGGTATTTTCAAATTTAATTAGTAACGCCTTGAAATACCAAAAGGAAAATACTCCGCCAAAAATTAATATTAAATGTAAGGACAAGACAACCCACTGGCAATTTTCTATTAGCGATAATGGAATAGGCATAGAAGCCGAGTACTTTGAAAAGATTTTTGTTATCTTCCAACGCCTTCATCGCAAAGAAGAGTACAGTGGAACAGGTATCGGGCTTGCCATTTGCAAAAAAATAATTGAACAACATAATGGAGAAATGTGGCTAGAATCAACACCCGGAAAAGGCACTACTTTTTATTTTACTATTAAAAAAACAGAAAATAAAATATGAAATCAATACAAATATTATTAATTGAAGATAATGATGGAGACATCTTACTTACAAAAGAAGCTCTTGAGGATTCTAAAGTAATAAATCAAATAAACGTAGTCAGAGACGGAAACGAAGCTATTATGTTTTTGAACAAAGAAGAAAATTTTTCGAATGCCACTACCCCAGATTTAATACTTTTAGATGTTAATCTTCCTAAAAAAAATGGGCACGAAGTTCTTCACTACATTAAAAAAAATGAGAATTTTAAACACATTCCCGTGATTATGCTTACCACCTCTTCATCTGAATCAGATATTTTAAAGTCATATAAGAATCATGTAAATTGCTATATTACTAAACCCATTGAGGTATCAAGCTTTCTAAACATTGTGTCAACCATTGAAAGCTTCTGGATATCAATAGTAAGTTTACCTAAAAAAAGCTAGAAAATTGAGCGAACCGCCAAAAGAAATAACGATACTTGTAGTAGAAGATAATCCGGGAGATTTTATCCTAATTGAAGAATATATTACAGAAAAAATTCCGCATGCCGAAATTATAAATGCCAATTCGCTGAGCGAAACAAAAAAAATAATTGAGTCTAAAAAAGCATTTGATATAGTTTTACTTGACTTATCTCTTCCTGACAGCTCAAAAAACAATTCCATAAAAAAGGTTCTGAGTTTTATTAAAGAAATCCCTGTCATTGTGCTTACCGGATTTTCTGACAGTAATTTTGGTGTTGAGTCTTTGTCCTTAGGGGTTTATGATTATCTACTAAAAGATGATTTAACTGCAAACTCTTTGTATAAAAGCATAACTTATAGCTTAGAACGACAACGCATAAACCAACAACTTAAATTAAGTGAAAGAAGGTTTAGAGCTCTTGTTCAAGATGGTGCAGATTTAATAGGAATATTAGATATTGAAGGGAATTATATTTACGTGAGCCCTACTTCAGAAACTATCTTAGGAATTCCTCCTGAAGATTTTATAGGTAAAAATGCCTTTGATTTTATTCATCCAAATGATAAAGAAAGAGTTTATGATGAGTTTATGTCACTTGCCACTAAAAAGAAACTCAAAATAAAAGCTTTCCGGTTTCAAAACCATCAAAAAAAATATGTTTGGATTGAAACTATTGTAACTAATATGTTAGATGATCCTGCTGTAAATGGTATTGTAGCCAACTCCAGAGATATTACTGAACAATTAAATTATGAGCAAAAAATTAGCCAAGCAGTTATCAATACCCAAGAAACTGAAAGGTTTGAAATTAGCAGTGAACTTCATGACAACGTAAATCAGCTATTAGCTGCTTCACAAATTTATTTGAGCACGGCCAGCAAAAAAATTGAAAAGCCATTTGTTCAAGAGTTAGTCAACAATTCCAGGTCGTATGTTTTATCTGCCATTAGTGAAATAAGAAAATTATCACACAGGCTTTCACCCGGGTTTCAATCAGACTTTTCAATTCTTGAAGCATTAAAAGATTTAACCAATGATTTAGATGTTGAGAGTAAACTTAAAGTTACGCTTGAAATAGACAAAAAGCACATTGCTCTTCCTTATGATTTAAAACTAAACTTATATAGAATATTACAAGAGCAGTTTATCAATATATTAAAACACTCCGGAGCAAAAAAAGCCAAAGTTGAATTAATCGTTAACGAATGTAACCTAAAAATGATTACTTCGGATAATGGCAATGGCTTTACTATTAATGAAAACAAAAAAGGGATTGGCTTAAATAACATGAAAAAAAGAGTGAGCCTTTTTTTAGGTAGCATTGAAATAAAATCAGATACCAAAACCGGTACTAAAATAATAATTGACATTCCTTTATAACGTTTCTTATCTTAAACAAAAAGGTGTGAGATAAATCCCACACCTTTTCTAACCACTAAGAAAAATCACCCTCACTATCCGCCTTTAAGTATGATAAAGAGCTATTAATATTATATAACCGATTGCCAGTATAACAGGCATTGTTGCCATTGTAATTGCTTTTAGTTTATTGATTATCGACTTCTCATCGCTGTATTGAAATAAAAAACCATATAACTTATCTATAAACTTTTCCAAAATGCTGCTTTTAAGTAGTTTTTCCATCTTAATTATTAATATTAGTTTCTAGATAAATTATTTTTAGTGATGCCTGCTTTCAGCATTTCAAGTTGTGTTAGCTTTAGAGCTTCTGCTTCGTTTTCAGCATTTAATTCAAGTAAATTGGTTACCTTTTTTTGATGACTAAGGGATAATGCTTGATTATCATGATAGTTGTTGAGCGCTGCTAATAGCTTTTTTCTGCTGTACTTTGATTGCACTATTAAGCCATTCACAAAAATTGGTGTAGAAATAGCCATTAAGTAAACGCCTACCGGAGGCATTATTAAAGTAACTCCTGTAGATAAAGGCAGCATAGTCATTTGACCAAATGCTTTTTCGTCACGCTTACTAAAAAATAAGTCTATTAAAGCTGCACTTGTATCGTCTGTGCCATATTGGTTTTGAAACTCATCATAACTTAGTTTATAAGCCTTTGAGTCTCTTATAGTGTCCGGGCTTTGTGAATACGAAACCAGTCCTATTATGTTAAATGCTAAAATTAAATATGCTCTTTTCATGATGTTTTTTTTTTAAATTATTTACATCACAAAAGTACAGCCGACACATCCGCTACGTAAGAGCTAAAAAACTGAATTTTAATATTTTAAAGCTGATGCTTTTTTAGGTGATTGCAGGAACAAACTTAGCTTACAACCTAAATATCTATAGGTTAAAAAACGGATTAAATTTTAAAAAACTACTTAATTACAAAAACAAAACACTATTTATCAAATAGTTAAAATGAAAGCAGATGATAGAAAGGAAGGGTTAAAATTTATTATATTCATCAATAATCCCTTTAGTAAATGCGTATTTTACCAGTTCAGCCGAATTCTTAGCACCTGTTTTTTGAAGCAAATTTCTTCGATGAGAATCTACTGTACGGTCACTAATATATAATTTATCTCCTATTTCTTTATTTGTAAGCCCGTCTCCTATAAGTTTTAACACCTCTATTTCTCTTTCGGAAAGTGGTTCTTCTATACCACTACTATTTCCCTTTTTAAATAGCATGTTTTCAAGCAAGGTATTAGAAACATTCCTACTAAGGTATTTCTCCCCAGTGGCAACATTTTTTATTGCTTCAAATAACTCGTAGGGCGAATCATCTTTTAGCACATACCCTAGCGCTCCTAATTCTAACATTTTTTTCACCTCTCTTTCTCTTTCATTTGCACTAAATACTAATATTTTAGAGTCAGGATATTTTTGCATTATTATTTCTGTTGCCTCTATTCCATTTATGACCGGCATACCAATATCCATTAATATTACATCAAAAGAGCCTTTTTCAACTTTTTCAATTACTTCACGTCCATTACTCGCCTCATATATTTCTAAATGGTTGTTTTCCACTGCAAGAAGTGCAATTAAGGCACTTCTGATTATTTCATGATCGTCAGCGATAAGTATTTTCAGCTTTTCCATAACATTATATTTAATATTTAAATTCTACAATTGTATTACTATTACATCATCTATTTGCTCTTCATCATCTTCCCACTCAATAAAATATTTTTCAATAAGTCCGCTCTGCTCGTCAAATGCTTCTTTTGATACTTTTTCTAATAATTGTACAAACCCAGATTTCATAATCATTTTACCCCTATTACGATGAAATTGAGATTAATAGCCATCAGAAGTAAAATGAATATTCCTGATTCATATTTAATTATTTTTTGAGTAAATTCTTTAATTAACCTATTTTTTAAATAATAACTACAACCCCCTATTTAGGTTGCCTAACAGGTGGTTGATTGACTACTAACCAATAAAAGCCTATTTCTCTTATACTATTTGTAAATTTGTCAAAATCAACAGGTTTAACTATATAACTATTAACACCTAATTGATAAGTTTCAACAATATCTTTATCTTCTTTTGAAGACGTCATTACTACAACAGGAATACTTTTAGTTCTTTCATCGGCTCTAACTCTCCTTAATACTTCAATTCCACCCACTTTCGGCATTTTTAAGTCTAAAAGAATAATTTTAGGCTGATTGTCAATATCTCGCCCTGAATATTCCCCTTCACAAAAAATAAAATCAAGAGCTTCTGCTCCATCCTTTAGCCATATCACATTATTTGCCAGGTTTTCATCTCGTAATGCTATTAACGCTAATTCAGCATCATTAGGACTATCTTCAACAATTAATATTTCTACAAATGCATTATTCTTCACAGTATATCAGTTTTAATTTTTTTTCTTTTTTTGTTTTATGGTAAAATAAAATGTTGCCCCTTCTCCTACTTTTGATTCTGCCCAAACTTTACCACCATGCTTTAATACAATCCTTTGAACAATAGCTAAGCCAACTCCTGTTCCGGAAAATTCTTCTTCAGAATGAAGTCTTTGGAAAATTCCAAATAGATTTCCAGCATATTTCATGTCAAAACCTACTCCATTGTCTTTTACATATATTACATTTACCCCATTGATATTCTTATTGCCTACTTCTATTTTTGCATAGTCTTTACCTCCGGTAAATTTAATGGCGTTTCCTAATAAATTACTCACCACATGCTTCATCATTTCACGGTCAGCATTTACTTCCCCTAAATCTTCAATGATAAAGTCTATTTTTCTATTTTCTTCAGCAAGTTTCAAGTCTTCATAAACTTCCACAAATAAACCTTTCCAATTAAACCTGCTCTCATTCATTTTTAACCTTCCCATTCTAGAAAAAGCAAGCAAATCATCAATTAGATTACCCATTTTTGATATACTTCTGGTAATAATTCCTAAATACTTTTTACCATCATCATCTAATTGAGACTCATATTTTTTTTGTAATATCTTAGCAAATCCGTCAACAGCTCTAAGCGGAGCTCGAAGATCATGCGACACAGTATAACTAAAGCTTTCCAACTCTTTATTGATCTCTGTCAGCTGTGCTGTTCTTTCTTTTACCTTATTTTCTAATTCATTATTCTTTTCATTAAAATAGGATTGAGCAATGGTATACATTGCAAAATCAATAAGTAGCCCCAACCCTTTCATTATATCAATTCCTTCATTTGCACTTTCTGCAAAATCTCTTTTTATGAAGGGAATTAACTTCGCTTTATATAATCTCACAATGTCATACCAATCTGAGTACTTTACATTCATTTTAGCATATACTTCTCCTTGCTGCATTAAGTCCTGAACATACTCGTCCCATTTACCCTCATAAATAGCAGCACGTTGTAATTCTAAAGATCTTTTATTTTGAGCTTCTCTTTGTTCGATTGATTGAGCTGAAATAAGTGGCCCGAATAACGGATGATTAGCCAATTCTGATGTTATTATTTCGTTTAATTCGTTCTGATACTTTAAGCTGTACTCAAAATACTTTTTAAGTAAGTCAATTTCTTCATCCTTAAATTTAGAGGTTACCCTAGCATCTTGATCTATTAATATTTCCATTGTTATGTTGTTTCAAATATCTAGTCATATTATCATCTATCAAAAAGAAGATTAAATACTATCGCCTATCAGGTTATTAGTAAAAGCATACTTTACTAACTCAGCGGAATTTTTACAATTTGTTTTTTGCAGCAAATTTCTCCGATGAGAATCTACAGTACGTTCACTAATATTAAGCTTCTCTCCTATTTCTTTATTGGTAAATCCATCACATATATATCTCAAAACTTCTAATTCTCGTTCCGAAATAATATCAGCCTGCACTTGTTCTCGTTTACCATCATTTTTTAAAAACAAATTATTAAGTAGTTTGTTCGACACATTTCTACTTAAGTACTGTTTTCCTTCAGACACAGCTTTTATTGCTTCAAACAGCTCATCGGGTGCATCATCTTTTAATACATAACCCAAAGCACCCAATTCCAGCATTTTCCTTACTTCCTTTTCTTTATCATAAGCACTAAACACCAAAATTTTAGTGTCCGGCTTTTGCTTCATTATTATTTCAGTGGCTTCTATACCATTAAGTTCAGGCATTCCTATGTCCATTAAAACAACATCAAAGATTTCCTTTTCAAGTTTTTTAATTACCTCACGGCCATTGCTTGCCTCAGAAATATCCATTTCTTCATTTTCAGACTTAAAAAGTGCAATTAGGCCGCTTCTTATTATTTTATGATCGTCTGCTATTAATATTTTCATTTATATAATATTTTAAGCTAAACCAAATAACCTTAAATAGTTCATCAAGTTTACCAATTTAAATTTTAAGAAATAAAAAATATGTAAATTATGCTTTTCCTAAAAAGCAAACATATGAAATAAACAGTAAATTATTGTCAGTATAAATACATATAAAAAACTAAGTATAAATACTTAGTTTTCGAAGTCGCTTTTAAGCCATTTAATAGCAGCTTCTTGGGTATTAAAAACTTTAAATGGAGTTTTAGGCTTATTTATTTTTACATAGAAATTGGCAATAAGCTTATAAGCTACAGAATTGGCAACTACTGCCGTAACCGCTCCAACATAACGGTCTTCCATTTTAATGGCATTATCTCTGGCTTCTTTGCCCACAGTTACATAATCTTCGGCTGTAAATAAAAAAGGTCGTTTAACATCTCCACACATCTGCATGAAGATATTATACATTTTAATTTGTAAATCAACTGTAATTTCCGTATGTTCTTTATAGTGAACGTGAACTATTCCGTCACTTCGTAACTTAACAATAGCTTCCTCTGTTTCAGTTACCTTAACAATCTCAATATTATCCAAAGCAGTAGTTTTACTGCCTAAACATAAGAAAAAAGAATACTGTAACATACTTTTTATCCTATTATATTTGCAATAATGATTGACCTTAAGAAAAAAATACATCTATTTCTCATTTCTGATTTAGAAGAAAAATTAATGCAGCTTTCCAGTGCCATAGAAACTTCTATGCAGGCCAGAGACAATGAAACAAAAAGCAGTATGGGAGATAAATATGAAACCGGTCGTGAAATGGCTCAATCAGAAATAGATAAACTGGCCAACAATAAAATCAGCACCAAAAACCTGTTAAACGAACTTAAAAACTTAAACCCTGATAATAAAAATAGCATTATTACCACCGGATCATTAGTTGAAACAAACCATGAAACTTTTTATTTTTCAATTGCTTATGGAAAATTACAAATTGAAGGCAAGGAAGTTTATGTTATTTCACCCTATTCACCTATAGGCATGGTTTTTAAATCAAAAAAAGTAGGAGATACTATAAATTTTAAAGGGAAAACTTACACTATTACAGGCGTGAGTTAAATTTTCTAAGTTCTCTGTCTATTTTAATCGCATTAGGACAAAGAATGTCTAAAAACCTCCAGAAATTTTTTCCGTGATTCTTAAACAATGTGTGAGCCAACTCGTGCAAAATCACATAATCAATTAATTTATCCGGTAGCTTCATTAAATATAAACTCAAATTTATTCTGTTATCCACTGAACAGCTTCCCCAGCGGGTTTTTGAATTTCTAATCGTTAAACTTTTATAGGAAAGATTAAACCTTCTTGCAAGCACCTTAACTCGTTTAGGCAAATATTCTTTTGCTTCTATTCTGTATGTTTCCTCAATGGCTTTTTTCACAAAATCCTGAAAGCTTTTTCTATTTGGAACACCGCCAACAGGATACTCAACCACTAAAGTACGCTCATTAATTCTATACTTTGGTTTATCAGAACTACCTTCTCTAACCACTAACTTTCTATATCGAGTTTCAAACTTTACATTTTCATCAAATAAAACATAGCTTTTTTCAAGCTTACGCATATTTCGTAACTGCTTTCTTACCCACTCACGGTTTTTCTCTACCATCCGCTTAGCCTCACCGTAGTTTCCATATCTAGGCATAGAAACTCTAACGCCTTTAAAAGGCTCAACATTCAGTCGGTAGTATTTAGAGCGTTTATTTACCTTAAATACCACTTTGCCTATACCGTCTATAGCTACTTCTTTTTCCATCCGACACAAAATTACTGGGTTTTAGTCAACTAAGTGCATGTTTTAGGTTAAATCTTTCAACTTTTTATGTTAATTATTATTAAATTGTGGATATGCCGCTACTATAAACGAAATTGTTATTTTTGGGGCTCTTTTTATCTAAATGGCAAAAAAACAGCAAAATCAACAGGAAGCTCCTACTAACATTCAGCGCAAAAGCTTGTTTGTAATAGGTAATCTAGACTTTGAGGTGGATGCTATTTATACGATTACCAAACTTAACTCTTCCGAAGACATACTACCACAGATTGCCCAAAATAAAGGCAATGCAACTCTTATTTTTGCTGATAAGATTACAGAAGGAGAATTTAAAGCATTTAATGTTGGAGTTGATGAAAAACTCACCACTATTCAGCACAATGCTTACTCAAATGTTAAAAAGGCAAAAAATCAGCTTAATCATTTACTCACAGGTCTAGACTTTGACCAAACTGATACTGCTATTTTTTATGGAAATGCAACTACCCTACTCACTAATCTCTTTGAATCAGGGCTTTCCAGAGATAAGTTTGTCAGAAATTTAAAAAGAGCTAACAATAAATTTACTTCGGTTTCAACCAAAGAATTAGCTAATAATTCCATTAATTTTAAAGGCATTATAGACAGGTTGGTACATATTTTTTCTTACCACTTTGCCCAACCTATTCAGCTTTTGAAGGCTAAAGTTAATTCTCAAAATGCTGTATATAGGCTTATTTACGGACTTTTAATACTACTTAGCTCTTTCCTTTTCCCTTACCTAAGCAAAGATTTCGGAATTTCAGGTGACGAATATATTCACCATGTACAGGCCGGGTACGTTTATGATTATTTTGCAAATGGTGACGAAACTTGTCTAGACCAGCCAAAAACACTACTACATTATTATGGTCAATCGTTTGACTTAATAGCATACTGGTTTATAAAAACCTTTGATATTGACGCTGTTTATGACTTTAGGCACTTTTTAAACTCTTTAACAGGATTGGCTGCTCTTTTTTTTATAGCTTTTCTGACTAAGTTATTGGCAGGGTATCGTGCAGCTGTCTTTTCTATTATAGTTGTATTAGCTTCTCCCAGGTTTATTGGTCATGCTATGACTAATCCTATGGATATGCCATTTACCATGGGTTATATCATGTCCATTTATTATATGGTTAAGCTATTTTCAAATAAGCTAAAAGTATATTGGCATGACATTATTATGCTTGGACTGGCTATCGGCTTTACGATAAGCATAAGGGTTGGAGGTTTTATTCTTTATCCTTATTTAGGTTTATTTGCATTTCTAGCTGTAATTAAAGAAACAGGCTTGTTTGGTTTATTTAATTTCAAATGGATTAAATCTTATTCAACTCTCATTGTTTCATCTATTGTAGTTATAGTGCTTTCGTATATTATTGGAATAATTGCTTGGCCATTTGCATTGGAATCTCCTTTATCAAATCCATTAGAGGCATTGGATAAACTCACCAACATTAGCAACTCCATGACACAACTATTTGAAGGTGAGAATGTGTATTCTGATAAACTACCATGGAATTACATTCCAAAGTTTATTTTTATTACCACACCTTTAATAGCCGTTTTTGGATTAGTATTATTTGCTCTTTTAAGCATTCCAAATTTTAAAACCTCTTCTTACATACATTTCTTCTTATTGTTCTCGTTTGTATTTCCAATATTCTATGTGATTTACAAAAACTCTAACGTATATGGAGGCTGGAGGCATTTATTGTTTGTTTACCCTTCAATGGTAGTGATGGCAGCTTTAGGCTGGAATTACCTATGTAAAATCAGTAAAAAAGCTATTACACCTATTGTTGTTTCAGTCTTGTTTTTTGGACTTTCTACCCCAACTTTTGCTTGGATGGCAAAAAACCATCCCTTCCATTATGTTTATTTTAATGAATTTGTAGGAGGAGTTAAAAAAGCTTATGGAAAATATGAGTTAGATTACTATTTCCGTAGTATGAAACAAGCAGCGGAGTGGCTCATAGAAAATGAAAATTTAGCCGAAAGAAAAGACACCATAAAAGTAGTGGTGAATCATGGGGAATGTGCTCGATATTTTTTCAGAAACTTACCCAATGTTCAACTAAGTTATTCCGCATATTATAACAGAGGTAAAAAAGATTGGGACTACTATTTAGGAGTTAACACCTACATTAATCAACATCAATTAGAGCAAGGGTTGTTTCCTCCTTACGGAACTATTAAAGCCATAGAAGTGGAAGGAAAACCAATTGCAGTGGTAATTAAGAGAGAAAACAAACTTGAATATGAGGCTTTTGAATTAGCTAATCAGGGTAAGTTTATTGAAGCAATCGCCAAGTTTAACGAATACCTTAGACAAAACCCGAATAGTGAAGAAGCCTATCACGGACTTTCTGTTGCCTATGCTAACATTCAACAACCGGATTACGCTATTCAAGCAGCAAGTAAGTCTTTACAGCTTTATCCTGATTATATTCCTGCTCTTGAAGCCATTGGCAATGCATATTACATGAAAGGAATGTACGCAGAAGCCACACAAGCCTTTACCCGAATTACAGAAATTAAAGAAGCCTATCCAAATGCCTATTATTACTTAGCATTTTGTTATTACAATCAAGGGCAACTTGATTTAGCAATAACTTATGGTAACCAGGCTCTTGGATACAATCCCGGATATAAACAATTATATGAACTGATAGCCAACGCATACAAACAAAAAGGGAATAACGATATGGCTAACCAGTATTTGAACCAATTGAAGTCAATGAAATAATGAGTGAAGTAAAAAATGTAATTGTAATTGGTGCCGGACCTGCCGGATTAAGCTGTGCTTACGAGCTTTCAAAAGCTGGAGTAAAGGTTGATGTTTACGAAGCCAGCCCTTATGTAGGTGGTATGGCAAGAAGCTTTGACCTTTGGGGGCAAAGAGTAGATGTTGGACCACATCGTTTCTTTAGTAAAGAGAAAAAAATCAATCAGTTTTTTAGTGAGTTGGTAAAAAACGATTACACACTGGTTAACCGACTAACCCGAATTTATTATAACAAGAGATTTTTTGACTACCCTTTGAAGTTGGGTAATGTGCTAGGTAACTTGAGTCCGTTTACCATTATTAGCATTATGTTTTATTATGCTAAACAAAGAGTGTTTCCTATCAAAAACCCTAAAACCTTTGAAGAGTGGGTAACTAATCGTTTTGGAAAAAAGTTGTTTGAAATATTCTTTAAAAACTATTCTGAAAAACTGTGGGGTATTCCTTGTTCTAAAATTGATGCTGACTGGGCTGCCCAACGAATTAAAAGTCTTTCTTTATTTGAAGCGGTAAAAAGTGCCATGTTTGGTGATAAGAATAAAAAACACAAAACATTAGTGGACCAATTTGCCTTTCCAAAAAACGGAACAGGAACCATCTATGAAAGAGCAGCAGATTTCGTAAATCTAAATGGTGGAAAAGTACATTTAAACACTCCCGTAAATAAGTTAATCATTGAAAACGGAAAGGCTGTAGGTATTGAATTAAAAGACGGTAGCATTGTAAAAGCAGACAAAGTAGTTTCATCCATGCCAATTACTACTTTGGTAAAGAATATGGAAAATACTCCAAAAGAAGTGTTAGATGCTTGCGATAAACTGTATTTCCGAAACACTATTTTAGCTTATCTTGAGGTTGATTCATTAGATTTATTTAAAGACAACTGGGTGTATGTCCACTCACCGGATGTTCTTCACGGAAGGATTACCAACTTTAGAAACTGGTGCCCTAGCCTTAACAGAGACAAGAAAACATCCATACTTTGCTTAGAGTTTTGGAGTTTCTTTGAAGATGAAATTTGGACAATGGACGATGCCAAAATTGCTCAGATGGCAAAAGAAGAAGTAGTAAAAACAGGCTTAGTAAAACCGGAAGTTCCTATTATTAATGAATTTGTAATGCGTGTACCAAGATGTTACCCTGTTTACGAAACCGGCTATCAAGGACACATTCAAAAAGTAATTACGCATTTGAACAAAGTAGAAAATCTAATTCCAATTGGTAGATACGGTTCGTTTAAATATAATAATCAAGACCACTCCATTTTAATGGGATTATTGGCAGCTGAAAAAATACTGGGAACATCTAACGCCAATCTTTGGGACATCAATACCGACACAGAATACCAGGAAGAAGGCAAGATTAAAGACGTTTTAGTAGGCTAATGCAAGTTGCTGTAATTGGTGGCGGTGCAGCCGGCTTTTTTGCGGCATTAAACATTCACCAATTTCATCCTGATGCTAAAGTTTCCATATTCGAAAAAACGGGTAAACTACTCTCTAAAGTAAAAGTTTCAGGAGGTGGACGCTGTAATGTCACCACAGATAAACCCAATCCAAAAGAATTGGTTAATTACTATCCCAGAGGAAAAAAAGAACTCATCTCCCCTTTCTTTGAGTTCAATCCAATACATACAGAAGAATGGTTTAAAGCCAGAGGAATTGACTTTAAAACCGAACCGGACGGAAGAGTATTTCCAAAAAGCAACAGCTCACAAACCATTATTGATTGTTTCCTAAATGAAGCTGAAAAGTTAAAGATTGATATTCAACTTCATCATCAAGTCCAAAAGATTACTCCAAAAAGTGAGCAACTACAAATTGATTTTTCAAACGGTAAAAGCCAGCTCTTTGACAAAGTAATTGTAGCTATGGGCGGTCACCACAAAGAAGAGTTTTACAACATTTTCAAAGAACTTGGACATACCATCGTGTCTCCTATTCCATCACTATTTACTTTTAATTTACCCAAGAATCCCATTGTAGAATTAATGGGAATTAGCGTTGAAAATGCTACTGTAACCGTTCCACACACCAAACAAGAAAGCACAGGACCATTACTTATTACACACTGGGGAATTAGCGGCCCGGCAGTATTAAAACTTTCCGCTATTTGCGCCAAAGAATTGTTTGCATCCAACTACCAGTTTAGTTATAAAGTAAATTGGCTCAGCCAAGCCTTCAACCAAATACTAGAACAACTTCAACAACTCAAAAAAGAATCTCCTAAAAAGCAACTCATCAACCTCAATCAGTTTGGCTTACCTAACCGATTGTGGGAGTTTTTACTCAAAAAGGCAAACATCAATGCACAAAAAAATGCAGCCGAGCTTTCCGCAAAAGAAATAGAACAACTTGCTGCTACCCTTACCAAAGATGAATACCAAGCCAACGGGAAAACTACCTTTAAAGAAGAATTTGTAACAGCAGGCGGTATTGATTTAAAAGAAATAGACTTTAAAACCATGCAAAGCAAAAAGGTAAAGAACTTGTACTTTGCAGGAGAAGTATTAAATATTGACGGTTTAACGGGCGGCTTTAACTTTCAAGCCTGCTGGACAGGCGGATACATTGCAGCGCAATTAGCCGAATAATTTTTGTTAATTAATAAGCAAAATTAATTACTTTTCCATCCATAAAGCAACAATCCAACTCAATGACAAGAGAAGAACAATTAGTCTTTTGTAAGAAATGTTCTAATAAACGACTAGATTTAAAACAAGGACTAATTTGTAGCATTACCAATCAAAAAGCTGATTTTGAAGTAGAGTGTCCTAATTTTGAAATTGACGAAAAAGTAAAGAAAGAAATTGAAGACAAAAAGGCACTGATTAGACCAAACAAAAAAAGAGCTGAAATAGCCATTAAGCTTATTTATATTGTCATGGCGTTAGACATGCTTTCTATCATTTCCTCTTATTTACAATTTACCTTACTTGAAGCAATACAAAACAATGAAGATGTTTCAGAGCAAATGATAACATTTAACGATTTACGAGAACAAATTATAGGGCTTTTATACACCGTACTAATTATTATATCAAGCATAACATTTATAAGATGGTTCAGAAGAGCCTATTACAATTTACACCACCGAACTGAGTGCAGATATTCTGAAGGTTGGGCAGCAGGAGGCTGGTTTGTTCCTATAGCTTCATTATTTATTCCTTACCAAATTATGAAAGAAATGTGGGTAAAAACATCTAAACTTATAAGTGAAGCTACTGATAACATCTCCGACACAAAAGGAACAGCACTAATTGGCATTTGGTGGACTTTATGGATAATATCTAACTATGTAGGGCAATACATTATAAAAGTAGCCTTTAACTCTACATCAGTAGAAGATTATATAAACCTAACCATTGCCGACATTTTTGATTCTCTTTTAGGAATTCCATTGGCATTAATTGTTATTAAAATCATAAAGCGATACGCTGCAAAAGAAGAAAAACTGGCCGAGATAGAAAACCCGGAAGGAAACATAGAAAAACATTTAGTAGGCACTTATAAATTTTAATATTACCTAAAAACCGACTAACTTGCGATAACTTACGCTAAAGCAAATTGAAACTTACTTTAGCTTTTTTGTTGTACTTCATTAAAAAAGCATGATTTATTGTTTAGAAGGAATAGGATCAGATAATAAATACATCAACCTTGATAAACCCTTTAGAATAGTTGAAGCTCCATATTCTTTAAAAGGCATATTAGGAAATGAATGTTCTGGACATTCTAGTTTGAGCAAACTACGAAAAAATTGCTCTATCTGGAAAAAATACAATGAAACAGATTCTAAATCTGCTCAAACAATTTGTAAAAAAGAATTTATCATCAAATTGACAAATAGAATGATTTTAACCCCTATGGATGAAGATTTCGACAAAGTGAGCTATAAATTATTAAATCACACAATTAAAGGTGAGCTCGACAAAAAAATCAAAGGAATACATCTTTTATCTTCAATAAACAAGAATATTAAAAAGTGTGTAGTTAAAAAAGGGCCTAATACCAAAGGCGTTTGGATTGCCGATATTGAATACTACTCAAAGGAAAGAGACCGAACTTATTTAAAAAATGATTCAACCATGTTTCCTAAGGAATGGAGTCCAAGTCAATTCATGTTAGAAATATATCATGCTTATAAAAACAAACAACAATGCTTATCAGAACCTACAATTTTCCATTCTCAAACAGCTACAGGCATACGTGTTGATTTTGTAATCAAAAACAATGAAATTAAAACTGTATATCCAATATTCGAAGAATAAAAAACGAAGTACAACAAAGCCTAAGCTTCAGTGGGCTATTTTCGTTACTAATGAAATTATCAACTCAAATAGAAATTCACTAACTTTACACTACCCTCTGTTATTGCCCACCAAAGCTTAGCTGGGAACGTTATCGCACATTAATAAATGAAAGTAACACCCGAACATAACGAACGAATAGCTAAGATGACCTTTGCATCTGTTTATCCGCATTACGTTACAAAGGTGGAAAAAAAAGGACGAACCAAAGAAGAGCTACACCAAGTAATACAATGGCTAACAGGCTTTGATAATAAGAAAATCCAGGAGATAATTGACAAAAAAGTAAGCTTTGAAGCATTCTTTCAACAAGCTACTATAAACCCAAATGCTCACCTCATTAAAGGCGTAATTTGCGGCTATCGTATTGAGGAAATAGATAATACACTAACCCAACAAGTAAGATATTTAGATAAATTAGTAGATGAGCTTGCCAAAGGCAAAGCCATGGAAAAAATTTTAAGGAAGTAATCGAATCACTATCGCCCATCCACAAAACGGAAAACGTAAGTTCAGCGAAGCCAATCCAGAACACTCTTTTTGAGTTATCAAAAATTCTATCCGTACCCTAAAAGGGTCGGCATCCACCCCCCCTCAGGGGTCAAACTCCACCCTTCATAGGGTCTCGTTCCATGCTAAGAGGGTCGGCTTTGAACCTCCAAGGGTCTAACTCCACCCTTTAAGGGGTCGGCTTCCATGCTCAGAGGGTGGAAAGCGAACCTCTGAGGGCCGGCTTCCACCCTTCAAGGGTCAACGTCCATGCTCAGAGGGTCAAACTTGACCCTCAAAGAGTCTCCGGGCACCCTTCATAGGATAGACTTCAATCCCAAAAGGGTCTCTTGCCATACTCAAAGGTTCGACATCGAACCTCAAAGGGTCAACGCCCATCCTTAAAGGTTCAAAACACACTAAAAAAAGTGGTCGTTTTAAAGTTTTGCATGGTTTTGGCATATTTTATTACAAAATACGCTACATGGAAACTATTACATCTTTCTTTCAACAAACCAAAGACTATTTCGATTTCAAAGTTTTTCTCATTGATGGCAACGTCATCACCATGTGGAATCTTCTAGTAGCATTTTTTCTTATTGCACTTTTGGTTATAGTAGTTTCTAAAACCACTAAAATCTTAGAAAGCAAGGTATTTAATAAAAGAAAACTTGATATAGGTATCAGGCACGCCATTTCAACCATTATTAAATATGCAGTTATTACAATTGGTACTATAATTATTTTGTCATCTGCAGGTATTAATCTTAGTGCATTAACAGTACTTGTGGGTACACTTGGTGTAGGTATTGGTTTTGGTTTGCAAAGCATTACCAGTAATTTCATCAGTGGTATTATCATCTTATTTGAGCGCCCCATAAAAGTAGGCGACCGTATTGAAGTTGGCGACACATCAGGTGATGTGATAAAAATATCAGGAAGGGCAACAACCATACTTACTAACGACAACATAGCCATTATAGTCCCTAACTCCGACTTTATTAATAAAGAAGTAACCAACTGGAGTTATAACGACCGTATGGTGCGCTTCAAAATCCCGATTAGCGTAGCCTATTCATCTGACGTGCATCTGGTAGAAAAGCTACTTCTAGAGGTGGCAAATGAAAACCCTAATGTACTTAAGGCTCCCGAGCCGGTAGTACGTTTTATGAGTTATGAAGACAGTGCGCTTAACTTTGAATTACGCATCTGGACATCTTCGCTTATCCACCGTCAAGGAAGAGTAATAAGTGAAATAAACTTCGGAATTTTTGATAAATTTAAGGCAAACGATATAGTGGTTCCCTTCCCGCAAATGGACATTAGAATGAAACGTTAAACTATGAAACACAATTGTTCACTCGCTACAGACTGCGTAATATTTTCAGAAGAGAAAATCGTATTAATCAAACGAAAAAACAATCCGTTTAAAGGTCAATACGCCTTGCCCGGAGGCTTTGTAGAACCTAACGAAACAGTAGAAAATGCATGCATAAGAGAAATTAAAGAAGAGACCAATTTAAACCTAAAAAGCCTGGCTTTAATTGGTGTTTATGCTAAACCCGGAAGAGACCCCAGAGGAAGAGTAATATCATTTGCCTTTTTAGCAGAAGCAGACCTTAGCACCTTAAAAGCCGGAGATGATGCCAAAGAAGCTAAAGCAATAAAAAACTGGAAAAATATAGCCATTGCTTTTGACCACAAACAAATCATTAAAGATGCCATCGCCTTAAAAAAGGTGCTTAATAAACTTACTACCCAAAAGCAATTTGTGTAATTTTTTGTACACCATTGTAGAAAACACATCACACTTTTATAGCATTGCTTTCTTTACAAATCACTTGTAAAAAAGCTATATAAGTCACTTCATCGAATTTAAAAAGTTTATCCCCTTTTTGGAATGGTTCTTCCACCATCTGTAACTGAAATTTAATTTACTAACCAAAAAAACTAATTATTATGAAACAAGGACTAAACGGCCTAATTGGCTATGGCATAGAAACACGAGACGGAATAAGAGGAACCGTAAAAGACTTTTTATTTGACGAAGAAAAATGGATAGTACGCTACTTAGTGGCAGATTTGGGAGTTGTCTTTCCGGGAAGAAAAGTTATTATACCCAGAGCTTTTTTACAACAACCCGACTGGACAAATGAACACTTCCCTATTGATTTATCGAAAGAGGATTTAGAAAAATGTCCTCCGTTAGATTCTGAACCTACCATATCCAGAGAATATGAAGAAACGCTTAATAGATATTATAAAATTGAAAACTATTGGGCATTTCCTTATATACCACCATTAAGTGAAAGAGCTATCATATATCCGCCCAGACCACTTCGGGTACCGAGCAAAGTAATTAGTGAAAAAAACACTAGAACCAAAGTGAGAAGCTTTAAAGAGGTAAAAGGATATCATATTGAAGCCACAGACGGAAAAATTGGGCATATAGATGACTTAATAGTAGATGACCTGGATTGGCAAATTGTGTATGCTCTGATGGATACTAAAAATTGGGTTCCATGGAGTAAACGCGTACTAGTAGGCACCCATTGGATGGAAGAAATAAGCTACGTCAATCAAGAAATAAAAATCAATTTAGATAAAGAAACCATACAATCGGCTCCGGAGTTTGATTTCTCTGAACCAATAACCGATAGGTATGAAAGAAAGTTGTTTAACTACTACGAAAATTCAGCGGTTGAACACTAATTAATTTAATCATCAAACTTTAAAACAAAATATATTATGAAAACTAAAATCTTAACCTTATTAATACTTTTCCTAGGCGTAAATTTTAGTTACGCACAGGAAAAGAAAGAATTAACGAGCATGGAAATAGCCGATGCAATTGAAGATCAATTTAAATTTGACCATGCTGTAGATGTAAACAAAATAAAAGTAACCGTAAATGAGGGCATTGCCGAACTTACCGGAACAGTAAGTAACATCAAAGCCAAAGAAAGAGCTACAAAGCTTGCCGAAATGGTTAAGGGTGTGCGCTCTGTTTCTAATCGAATAGATGTAAATCCACCGGTAGTACTGAGTGATGAAGGTATAAAAAACAGCGTTGAAATGGCACTACTGAATGACCCTGCAACAGATTCTTACGAAGTAAAGGTAAAGGTAAAAAAAGGAAACGTTACACTTAACGGTGTTGTAGATTCCTACCATGAAAAAGAACTATGTGCAGATGTAGCAAAATCAGTAAATGGTGTTGTAAAGCTTACAAACCTTATTACTATTGATTACAAAACCGAAAGAGTAGATTTCGAAATAGAAAATGAAATCAAAGAAGTTCTTAAGTGGAACGAAATGGTGGATGACGGATTAATAGACGTTGAAGTAAAAAACGGAAAAGTTAAATTAAAAGGAGTTGTCGGAAGTGCGGCAGAAAAAAGAAACGCCCGTTGGTCATCATGGGTAGCCGGAGTAAAAGATGTAGATGACTCAAAACTTGAAGTAAAATGGTGGGCAAAAGATGATGACCTTAGAGCCAATAAAAATATAAACGTTACTGACGAAGAAATAGCAGAAGCCATAAAAGATGCGGCTTTTTATGACCCAAGAGTTTATTCATTTCATATAGAACCAACTGTAAATGGTGGATGGGTTACGTTAAGAGGACCCGTAAATAAACTAAAAGATAAAAAAGCAGGTGAAAATTTAGCCAAAAACAAACTTGGCGTAAATGGCGTAATAAATAGAATTAAAGTAAAAGGAAAACAAACTCCAAGTGATGAGGAAATTGAAAAGAAATTAGAATCAGCACTTACATTAAATTCTATTACCGAACCATGGGAAATTAAAACAACCGTTAATAATGGTATTGTAACTTTATCAGGAACAGTTGACAGCTATACCGAAAAAAACGAAGCAGAATGGATAGCAAGCGGAATAGACGGAGTAAGCGCTATTGACAATTTGTTAAATGTGAATTATCCTTACTCCTATTATTTCTATGGTCCTTCCCCATACTACGAATGGTATCACCCAACACCACCATATTCATTAACAGTTAGAAGACCTGATGATGAAGCCATAAAAAAACAAGTAGAAAATGAGTTATGGTGGAGTCCTTACGTAAGCTCTTCTCAGGTTGATGTAAAAGTTTATAACGGAGAAGTTACCTTAGAAGGTAAAGTAGATAGCTGGAAAGAATATGAAAAAGCTATTGAAAATGCCTGGGAAGGAGGTGCCTGGTCTCTCAACAACAAATTGACAATTGAGTAACTAACTAGTTCAACTAAGACTAGTTAGGGTTAAAAAGACTCCGGCTAAGTTTCCGTTCACACTTAGTCGGAGTTTTATAAAACTAATTTAATAACTCTTAAAAACCTTAATATTATGTACACATCAGTAATAGCTTCAATATTAATAGCAGTATTATTTGCTTTATTATTATCATTTGCTTTTAGGCGTTCGGGTCCCGGACCGGTAAACGGATTATTGCTTATATTTTTAGTTATTTTTCTTTTCTCATGGGCTATTGGAGCATGGGTTGAACCAATAAAACCTTACCAAGTTGATTATCCTTGGTTATCTTATTTTTTTATTGGATTGTTTGTAATGCTTTTACTTGGTGCATTGCTTCCTCCATCACCATCTCCCAAAAAAATAATTACTAAAAATAAAATAGATGATGAAGTAAAAGCAAAGCAAGCCATAGGTATTACCATTGGACTTTTCTTTTGGATATTACTCATCACACTGTTAATTGTAGGAATTGCCAGATGGATTTAACAAGCTAATAAAAACAATATTTTATGCCTTACAAACAATTAACCGACCTACCCGAAAACGTGCAAAGTGTTTTACCTAAACACGCGCAAGAAATATATCGTTCAGCTTATAATAATGCATGGGACGAATATAAAAAAGCAGAAGATAGAAAAGACGACAAATCAAGAGAAGAAACAGCCCATAGCGTTGCTTGGTCTGCCGTTAAGCAAAAATATAAAAAGAACGAAAAAGAAAATTGGGTAGAAAAATAATTTAACAACTACAAAAAGTATATTATGATAACAAAGAAAGAAGTAATAAAACTATCAAAAACACATCAACCATTTTGTGTTTCTATATTCATACCTACTCACAGAGCAGGAGAAGAAACCCTTAACGGAAAAGATGCACTAAAGCTTAAAAACCAACTAAAAGAGGTAAAACAAAAGCTGAGTGAAAAAGAAATGAGTAAGACAAAGATTGAAGCGTTTCTTAAACCGATTGATGAACTACTTAATAACAAAGAGTTTTGGAGACATCAATCAGATGGATTGGCTATTTTTCTTTCTGAAGGAATTTTTGAAAAATACACTATTCCCGTATATTTTGAAGAGTTTAATTACGTTTCAAATGAATTCTATATTAAACCTTTAATGCCATTTTTCAATGGAGATGGACTTTTTTATCTATTATCATTAACCGCTAATGGAGTTAAGTTTTATGAAGCAAGTAAATATGGAATAACCGAGTTTGATGTAAAAGATATAGTTCCACAACAACCGGAAGATGAAGTTGGTTACGACTAAGAACAAAAGAGTTTGCAGTTTAGAACTCAACAAGGAGGAAAAGGAGAAGGCACATTTCACGGACAGGGAGAAGGTTCTGCCAAATCAAAAGATGAATTACAAAAATATTTTAGAGCCATAGACAAAGGTATTATGTCTGTCATACATGACAATCAAAAGCCTCCATTAGTAATTTGTGGTTTAGACTCATACTTTGCGATATACCAAGAAATCAATACCTATAAAAACTTGTTTCAAAAAAATATTTCCATTAACCCTGAAGATATTGATGTTTTCCTAATGCATGAAAAAGCTCTTGAATTACTAAAACCTCATTTTAGAAAAAACAGACAAAAAAAGTTAGACGTTTTTCAACATGCACTTTCTAAAGGCAAAGCTTCCAGTGATATTAAAAAAATAATCCCTGTTGGATTGCAAGGAAACGTAGATACACTATTCATTCAAAATAGAGCAGATGTTTACGGCATTTTTAACCCCAATACACAGGAGATAAAACTACAAGCGGAAAATCAACCCGCAAACACATCACTACTAAACCTATTGGCAGCAAAAACTTTTGAGCAAGGAGGAACCGTTTATCTTATGGAAAAAGACGAGATGCCGGACAGCACATCAAAAGTAAATGCATTATATAGGTATTAAAATAAAACATTATGGAATCAATTATTCAATTTGTACAAACAGAAAATAGCCCCATAGCAAAAGACTTAGTAAAAGACAAAATAGAAGCTTTATCCAATAAGTATGATTGGCTTATACGGGCTGACGTTTTTTTTAAGGAAGAAAAAGGAGCCGATACTAAAGGTAAAATTTGTGAGGTCAGGCTAAGTTGTCCCGGCCCAAGGATATTTGCCTCATCTAACGAAAAGAGTTTTGAAGCAGCCGTAGCTGAAACTTTTAATGACCTAGAGATTCAACTGAAAAAGCGTAAAAGCGAAATGCAAACCAACAAACAATACATAGAATAGGCTTATTTGCCTTTATCTAAGCTATTTATATTTATAACCGCTTTTTTTAAAGCTAAAACATTCATTCTTACCACCCAAAAAGCTGGCTTAATCTTAATAATTCAGTATTTAATCTAATTTTCGTTTTTTTAAAATATTGGAATGTTATATTTGCAATCCTATCTAAAAAAACTAGGGATGAAGTCAATTAAACTTAAAACTCAAAAACAACTCTCCATTTTAGGTCTGGCTATTGCTTTAACAGCATGTGGAGGAGGCGAAGGAAAAAAAGATAATGGCAATAATGCCAATAATGTAAACCCAAACATCGTATTGCACGAGCTATCTGATGCAGATATGCTTAACCCATACAACTATCAGGATGCAGGGGCCGGTTATATTTTACCAAACGTTTTTCAATCACTTTTAAACATAGATTTTAAAACTTTAGAATTGGTGCCTGTTTTGGCTGAGAGCCTTCCTGAGCTAGAACCGAATGACAAAGGCGGATTAAACATTACCTATAAAATCAGAAAAGAAGCTACCTGGGATGACGGTACTCCTATTACTGCTAAAGATGTAGAGTTTTCTTTAAAAGTAATGAAAAACCCAAAAGTAGATAACGCAAGATTAAAGCCTTACTACGAATTCATCTTAGACATGAAGTTTTATGATGACGATCCTAAGAAGTTTACTTTTATCTGTGACAAAGTATATATTCTTGCCGAAGCAAGTTCAGGTGATTTTTCTATTCTGCCAAAAAGCACTTATGATCCAAAAGGTTTAATGGATGAGTTTACCATTGTTCAATTAAATACTGAGGCTGATAAACTAAAAGACAATCCAAAAATTACCGAATTTGCAGATTGGTTTAACTCTGAAAATTTTCAAAGAGAAAAAGAATACATTAAAGGCTCTGGAGCATACACTTTAAAAGAGTGGGTTACCGGACAGAGAATAACCTTAGTAAGAAAAGAAAAATGGTGGGGAGATAATGTTACTGAAAATAAAAACGACTATTTAGTAGCTAACCTTCCGCAAATCACTTACCAAACCATTAACGACCAAACCGCTGCACTTGTTGCTCTTAAAGGAGAACAAATTGACGTGATGAGAAGCGTTAAACCAAAAGACTTCTCAGAGTTATTAAAAAATGATAAATTCCTGGCAAAATATAATGCTACTACTCCACCGTTCATGGCTTACAATTACCTGGGAATTAACACACGTTTACCAAAGTTTTCTGATAAAAGAACAAGACAAGCTTTTGCACACTTAGTAGATGTAGATAAGTTAATTAAAATTTTACAATACGGTTACGGACAAAGAGTTACCGGACCAATACACCCAAGCAAAAAGAAACAATATAATCCTAACATTAAGCCATTTGATTATAATCCTGAAAGGGCAAAAGAATTATTGGCTGAAGTAGGTTGGAAAGATAGTGATGGTGACGGAACCTTAGATATGGTACTTAACGGTAAAAAAACGGACTTAACTATTAAGTTTACCGTTAATGCCGGTAATGATATTAGAAAACAAACTGCACTTTTCTTTCAGGAAGATTGTAGAAAAGTAGGTATTAAAGTAGATGTAGTTCCTGAAGATTGGTCTATCTATATTGAAAATCAAAAAAATCACAAATTCGAAATGTTTTATGGTGGATGGGTAGCAGCTCCTACACCAAATGACCATAAGCAAATCTTTCATACAGAATCTTATAACGGTGGCTCTAATTACACCGGTTTCGGAAATACTGAAACGGATGCTTTAATTGACTCTATCAGAGTTTCTTTAGATGAAGATAAAAGAGCTGAGTTTAATTATAAGCTTCAAGAAATCATGCATGACAACTGTCATTATATATTCTTGTATGCACCTACAGAAAGAATTGCAATCCACAATAGATTTGGCAATGCAGAAACAAGCGCCATGAGACCCGGATATTGGGAAGCAGCGTTTACAACAGGTTCAGCGACAACAAAGTAATAGAAAGTTTTAGATGCTAAAATACATTATTACAAGGTTATTAATTTTTATTCCAACACTTGTTGCAATATCCTTATTAACCTTTATTATTAGCATTAATACTCCCGGAGACCCTGTTGACTCTATGTTAAACCAGAGCTCAAACACCGGACAATCATCTGACAAATTAGCATCCGAGCAAGCTTATATTGAGCAGAGAGCAAAATTAGGCTTAGACAAACCGCTTTTTTACTTTTCTATTACTAACGCCACCTATAGCGATACACTTTATAGAGTTCATAAAAAATCTCACAGAGAAACATTAGAAAAGCTTTCTTTTAAATATGGTGATTGGCCTCAAATTGCCAACTACTACTCTCTAATTAAAAAATTTGAAAACCAACTTTTCCTTCTAAATGTATCGGATGATTTAGCCGAAGACTATAGAAAGCTAAAAGAATTCACTAATTCTCTCTACACCACCGCAGACGAAAAAACAGCTACCACTATTATCAGTAATATTGATTTTATAGTTAACGGTGATAAAGAGTTTATTCCCGTACGACCAAACTTTACCGCTTTACAAAAAGCTATCATTAGCATTGTACAAAATCAAAGCCCTCACCAACATTATATTCCAAAGTTTATATGGTATGGTTTTGACAACCAGTATCACAACTGGATAAGCGATTTTATAGTAGGAGATTTTGGGATTTCCTATAAAGACAAACGCCCTGTATCTTCCGTTCTTTGGGATGCTCTTCAATGGACTGTTTTATTAAGTACGCTTTCTATCATATTGGCTTATTTAGTAGCCATACCTTTGGGAATTAAAACTGCGGTTGATAAAGGTTCAAAAACTGAAAAATCTATTACTGCAACGCTATTTATGTTGTATTCATTACCCAACTTTTGGATTGCAACATTACTAATTATCTTTTTGTGTGGTGGTGATTACTTAGACTTATTTCCACCGGCATTTAGCTTAGGAAAATTACCGGAAAGCGCACCATTTTGGGATAGATTTTTTGACACCACACATCGGTTAGTTCTACCCGTATTTTGCTTAACCTATGCTTCATTTGCATTTATATCCCGTCAAATGAGAGGAGGGATGTTAAATGTAATTGAACAAGATTTTATAAGAACTGCCCGAGCGAAAGGCTTAAAAGAAAATACCGTAATCTGGAAACACGCTTTAAGAAATTCATTGATTCCTATTATCACCTTATTTGCCAATGTATTCCCATTAGCGATAAGTGGTTCGTTTGTCATTGAATTTATCTTTTCAATACCCGGAGTTGGAAAGCTTACATTAGAAGCACTTACTGCCAGAAATTACCCTATTGTTTATACTGTACTAATGTTTACGGCTATTCTTACCTTAATTGGTAATTTAGTGGCAGACTTATTATATGCATTTGTTGACCCAAGAATTTCTTTTTCAAGCGGAAAAAAATAAATGACTGAAGAGATAAAAGACATACCAATAATTATTGAAGAGCGTGAAAGCAAAAATGCCGGAGCTAGTGAAAGCTATTGGCAAATTGTGCGTAAGCAGTTTAAGAAAAATAAACTTGCTGTATGGTCGCTCAGAATAATTATGCTATTTGCTATCATTGCTCTTTTATCTGATTTTATAGCCAATGAAAGACCTTTGATGTGTACTTACCAGGGAAACACATACTTTCCGGTGTTTAAGGGTATAGCTGTAGATTGGGGCTTGGGTGAGTGGCAAGATGATTTTAAAAATATTACCTGGAAAGACTTAGAGTATGAATCGGTGATTTGGCCTCCTGTCCCCTACTTACCACAAAACTTAGATGTACTTAATTCTAATTCCGTAAGTCCAATGGACGACCAAGAAGTTGAATCTACTAGATGGAAACACTGGCTGGGAACAGATGAAATTGGAAGAGATGTTTTATCAGGAATGATTCACGGAACAAAAACTGCATTATTAGTAGGGCTAATATCAATGGGAATTGCTGCACTTATTGGCATTTTAATGGGGTCGCTGGCCGGATATTTTGGTGATGATAAACTCAAAATGACCATTGCTTCCATAATTTTAAATGTAATGGCTCTTTTCTTTGGAATATTTTATGGTTTTGGAAACCGCTCTTACACACTGGGAGAAGCAATGGCAGAAGGAATGGGAGCTGTAGCCGTTGAACTTGTGATAAGTTTCACGATAATTATTGTCTTATTACTACTAGCTAATTTATTTGCAAAAGTATTATCTAATATTCCTCTGTTATCTAAAAAAGTAACTATTCCATTAGATATTATCATCAGTAGATTAATAGAAATAATGGTTTCTGTACCAACCCTATTTTTAATTATTTCCATTTCTGCAACCGTTGAAAAACCTTCTGTTGCTATTGTTATGGTAATTATTGGATTAACTTCCTGGACAGGTATTGCACGATTTATGAGAGCTGAGTTGTTAAGAATCAGAAGACTGGAGTACGTAGAGGCTGCAAAAGCTTTAGGTTACAACGAGCTAAGAACGATAGTAAAACATGCTATTCCAAATGCGCTTTCTCCTGTATTAATTGCCATTGCATTTGGTATTGCTGCCGCTATTTTAATTGAAGCCACCTTATCATTTATTGGAATTGGAATGCCTGCAGAAGAAATAACTTGGGGCTCCATGCTTGCCATGTCACGTCAAACACCTTCGGCATGGTGGTTAGCCATCTTCCCTGGTTTGGCAATCTTCATCACAGTAACCGTTTACAACCTTGTAGGTGAAGGGCTTACAGACGCCATTGACCCTAAGCAGAAAAAGTAATTAATTGTACTTTTTACCTCTTTTAATTCTTACTTAGTTTAGTTACTTTCGTACAGTTTAAATTTATTAATCACAATTGAAATGAAAGAAGTATATATTGTGGCGGCAGTAAGAACGCCAATCGGAAGTTTTGGAGGAGCATTATCAACAGTACCTGCGCCTCAGTTAGGTGCAACGGCTATAAAAGGCGCACTAGCACAAGCAAAAATTGATGCTAAATTAGTGAATGAAGTGTTTATGGGTTGTGTTTTGCAGGCTGGATTAGGTCAAGCACCTGCCAGACAAGCAGCTATTTTTGCAGGAATAGATAAAAATGTTCCCTGTACTACTGTCAACAAAGTTTGTGCATCAGGCATGAAAGCCATAAGCCTTGCAGCTCAAACCATTAAGTCAGGAGACAATGATGTTGTAATAGCAGGTGGTATGGAAAATATGTCAATGGTTCCACATTATCTTGATGGAAGAACAGCTGTTAAATTGGGTGATATAAAAGCTAAAGATGGAATGGTGTTAGATGGCTTAACAGATGTTTACAATAACTATCATATGGGAAATGCTGCAGAACTGTGTGCCAAAGAATGTAATATTTCCAGAGAAGATCAGGACAACTTTGCCATTGAATCATATAAAAGAAGTGCTGCTGCTTGGGCTGCAGGAAAATTTAAAAATGAAGTTGTGCCGGTAGAGGTTCCACAAAGAAAAGGCGACCCAATTGTAGTTAACGAAGATGAGGAATACAAAAACGTAAAAATGGAAAAAATTCCTCAGCTAAAACCTGTTTTTGTAAAAGACGGAACGGTAACCGCTGCAAATGCCTCAACACTAAATGACGGAGCTTCGGCATTGATTTTAATGAGTAAAGAAAAAGCAGAGGAATTAGGAATTAAGCCTTTAGCAAAATTAGTAAGCTATGCTGATGCAGCTCAAGAACCTGAATGGTTTACTACCGCACCTTCAAAAGCTTTACCATTAGCATTAGCAAAAGCAAACTTAAAAAATGAGGATATCGATTATTGGGAACTTAATCAAGCTTTCTCTGTTGTTGGTTTAGCCAACATTCAAAAATTAGGTTTAGACCCGGCAAAAGTTGACGTAAATGGCGGAGCAGTTTCATTAGGCCATCCACTTGGAAACTCCGGCTCAAGAATTATTGTAACGCTAATTAACGTTTTAAAACAAAACAACGGAAAACTGGGCGCAGCAGGCATTTGCAATGGCGGTGGTGGTGCTTCTGCCATGATTATCGAAAATATGTAAAATGAGATACGGTGTTTGCCATCTTGCTATTGTTCCTTGTAGAGTAGAAGCTTCTGACAAAAGTGAGATGGTAACCCAACTCTTATTTGGAGATTATTTTGAAATTTTAGAACAGACTGAAAAGTGGGCTAAGATTAAAATTACACTAGACGGTTATGTATGCTGGGTAGATAGAAAACAATATCTTCCTTGCACACAAAAAGAGTTTTCAAAACAAAAAAATCCGACCTCATATTGCTACTCTCCTATTGGTTTAGTCAACCAGAAAGATGAAAAAAACATTTTCCCAATTGTTATAGGCAGCGGTCTTTCTGATAAAAACAAGACCATTATCTCCGGAAAAAACTTTAGCTATGATGGTGAAGTCAAAATCAAAGCTAAAACAGAAAGAAAAAATATCATTCAAGATTCATTTCTGTATTTAAACGCTCCGTATTTATGGGGCGGAAAAACTCCCTTTGGAATTGATTGTTCAGGTTTTGTACAAATGGTTTACAGAATTAATTCTTATAATTTACCCAGAGATGCCTCTCAACAAGCTGAGCTGGGAAAAACTTTGAGTTTTTTGGAAGAAGCTACTCCAGCTGACTTGGCTTTTTTTGATAATGCTGAAGGAAATATTATTCATGTGGGAATTATTCTAGAAAACAGTAGAATAATTCATGCCTCAGGAAAAGTTAGAATAGATAAGCTAGACCACTATGGTATTTTTAATGAGGAAACGAATTCCTACTCACACAGATTACGATTGTTAAAGAAGGTTCTTTAAACAATCATCCCGGCAGCAACGGTTTCATTGGTTGCTTCATCAACTAAAATAATACTTCCCGTGTTTCTGTTTCTTGAATATCTATCTACAAATAAAGGCTTTGTAGTTTTTAAGCTTACTCTGGCAATATCATTCATAGAGATATTTTTGTCATCTTCTATTCTATGAAGCGTATTAATGTCAACCTTATATTTAACCTCAGTTACCATACATCTAGCTTCATTAGAAGTGTTTCGGATATAATATTTACCTCTAGGAACTAGTCCTTTATCATTCATCCAACACAACATTACATCAAAATCGGCTAATACTTCAGGTTGATTGTTTTCACGAACAATCATATCTCCTCTGCTAATATCTACCTCATCTTCTAGTGTAATAGTAACCGACATAGGAGCAAAAGCTTCTTCCACAGGACCATCATAAGTATCAATAGATTTTATTTTAGATATTTTCCCGGATGGTAAAACTTTTATTTCATCACCTGCCTTAAATATTCCACCGGCTATTCTTCCTGCATAACCTCTGTAATCATGAAATTCTTTTGATTGAGGGCGAATAACATACTGAACTGGAAACCTACAATCTCTGTGATTATGGTCACTAGCAATGTGTATATTTTCTAAAAGATACATCAATGTAGTTCCCTCATACCAAGGCATATTTTCAGATTTATGCACTACATTATCTCCATTTAATGCACTAATGGGAATAAAGTGTATATCTTTTGTTTCAAGTTTAGCAGAGAAGTTCTGAATATCACTTTTTATTTTATTAAAGGTTTCTTCAGAATAGTCTACCAAATCCATTTTATTAATACAGTAAACAACATGTGGAATACCCAATAACGAAGCTATGAAAGAGTGACGACTGGTTTGTTCAACCATTCCTTTTCTAGCATCAACAAGCACAATGGCTAAGTTAGCAGTAGAAGCTCCGGTAACCATATTTCTGGTATATTGAATATGTCCGGGAGTATCGGCAATAATAAATTTACGTTTTGGAGTAGCAAAGTATCTATACGCTACATCAATCGTAATTCCTTGTTCTCTTTCCGCTCTCAAACCATCGGTAAGATGCGCTAAGTTAACGTGCTCTTCTCCTTTTCGTTTACTACTTTCTTCAATAGCTTCATACTGGTCTTCAAATATGGATTTAGAATCATAAAGCAATCTACCTATCAAAGTACTTTTACCGTCATCTACGCTACCTGCAGTTGTAAAACGAAGAAGCTCCATGTTTAAATAAGAATCATGGTTGACGGGAGATGGTTGATGGGAGATGTTTGATGGATTATGGTTGATTTTAGAATTATTTGACATATTTAATTTTTAATTGTGTTTTGCTGTGAACTTAATTTAATTGATGTAAATATTTTTGATAGTTCAATAGCTTCGTTAATTTTTTGATTGAAAACATCAGAGAAGTTTGGCTCAGCATATAATCTATTTAAAATTTTAAGCCAATAAACCGTTTCTCTAGATTCTTTTGACACAATGCCTATTTTATGAATAAAGTCTTTTTTACTTTCTGCAGCCTGTGCCTCCTCATAATTAGCTCCAATAGAGGTTGAACATCTTGCCAATTGTTTTACAGCAACAGAAAAAACAGGCTTATATGGAAGCGAATCAAGAAAAATCATCATTTCAACACCAAACTTAAAAGTTCTATCTAATAACTCAGAGGTTTTTGGATTCATTTTCACTTAGTATTTTTCCAAAACAATAAAACTCTTCTTGCCATAAGACATCTCCCATCATACATTCTCCATATCAAAAGTATCCTTCTTTTTTTCTGTCTTCCATAGCTGCTTCAGAACGCTTGTCATCTGCTCGAGTACCTCTTTCTGTTGTTCTGGCGGCTGCAACCTCTTGTATTACTTTCTCAAGTGTATCAGCAGTTGACTCCACTGCTCCGGTACAAGTCATGTCACCTATTGTTCTAAAGCGAACTGTTTTCTTTATAGGAGTTTCATTATCCTTACGAAGAATAATATCATTCACATCCATCCAAACTCCGTCACGGTTAAACACATTTCTCTCATGAGCTAGATAAATACTAGGAATTTCAATATTTTCAGAAAGAATGTATTGCCATACATCCATCTCCGTCCAGTTGCTTATTGGGAAGACTCTAAAATGTTCACCCATGTGTTTTTTTCCGTTAAAAATATTCCAAAGCTCCGGCCGCTGATTTTTAGGATCCCATTGTCCGAAAGCATCTCTGTGAGAGAAAAACCTTTCCTTAGCCCTAGCCTTTTCTTCATCTCTCCTGGCTCCTCCCATACATGCATCAAACTTATTTTGTTCAATGGTATCAAGCAAAGTAACTGTTTGTAATTTGTTACGACTAGCATTTAAACCCTGTTCTTCCACTACTTTCCCTTCATCAATACTTTGTTGCACAGAACCAACTATTAGCTGTGCTCCAATCTTTTTTACAAACTCATCTCTAAAAGTGATGGTTTCAGGAAAATTATGACCTGTATCGATATGAACTAACGGAAAAGGAATAGCCGCAGGATAAAAAGCTTTTCGAGCTAAATGTGCCACTACTATTGAATCTTTACCACCTGAAAACAATAAGGCAGGACGTTCAAATTGAGCCGCTACTTCTCTTAAAACGTAAATAGCTTCTGACTCCAATTCCTTTAAATGTGTAAGTGAATATTTTTGCATAGGCGCAAAGTTAAAATTTCTTATTCATTTTTAGCAAAGAAGCAAACACCGTATCAATCACTTTAGACATTCTTTGAATATCAAGCGCTTCCATTACATCGCCTTTTTCGTGATAATTCTTGTTTCTGTAAAATGCAGTATCCGTTATCATCAATGCGCTAAAATTGTATTTCCAATAATTTAGATGGTCAGAAAAATCCACACCCGGAAGCCAAGTTGGTCCAACAAACTTTTTTGTTTTAATTAAATCCTGTGACTTAAAAGCTTTGGTGTATTTTCTTGCAAACTTACCGCCTCCGGGTTTTTTAACTACGGTTATATAATCGCCTCTGCCTCCATAAAATAACTTCAATAAACCTAATGGATAATCCTGTGATTTTTTAGCATCATCAAAATAGCCAATCATTTCCAAGCAGACCATACCTATTACGTCAATATTATTATCCACCAGATATTTTGAATGCACATGGCTTCCCATAAATTCAGTCCTAAAATAAGGTGGTTCTTCTAAAGTATAAGCGACTAAGTCAATTCGTATATCTAAATCACTTCCGTCTAATAAGCGAGCAAGCTCTAAAAGTCCAACTACTCCACTGGCATTATCATCCGCTCCTTCTTGAAAACCACAAACATCGTAATGAGCACCGACAATTATTCTAGGTGCTTCAAGATTGCCATAAGAAGCAATTACATTTTTATAGGTTTTTCCATTTACCTCATATTCTTGAAAACTAGTTTCTTTGGCACGATGAATTTTAAATTCACACATAATGTAATCTGCTATTCCATTTAGGAGCTTAATATTACTATGGTTTCTAGAAGTTTCTGTTTTGGTAATATTGGTTAAATGATTTTTAACCCTTACTGTATCTGTTTGAGAGAAAATACTACCGGTAAACAGCAATAAATAGAAAAAAGCTAGTTGTTTCATATTTCTGTTATGAAACTTTAGATATGATAAACTGATATAACTCTTCTATGTTTTCTTCAAGCGTTCTCCCTAATGTTGGCAAATCTAAATCAGGGTTTTCAGGAATATCATAAGGAGAGTCAATCCCTGTAAAGTTTTTAATTTCTCCTGCTCTGGCTTTTTTATATAAACCTTTTACGTCTCGCTTCTCACATTCCTCTAGGCTGGTATTTATATAAACTTCATAAAAATCGTCTGCTCCAACAATCACCTTTGCCATTTGTCGCATCTCTATTTCAGGGCTTACAAAACAGTTGATTGTAATCACTCCGCAATTCAAAAATAATTTACTTATTTCCGCAATTCTTCTGATGTTTTCCTTTCTGTCCTCTAGTGAAAAACCAAGATTGTTATTGATGCCGTACCGAACATTATCTCCATCTAGTAATTGAGTCAACAATCCTTTTTCATAGAGCTTTTTCTCCACTCCCTTTGCAATAGTTGTTTTACCTGAGCCCGACAAACCAGTTAACCAAAACACTTTTGCTTTTTGGTTCAGTAATTTTTCTTTATCAGCTCTGGATAAAAGCTCATCAAAGACAGTAAAAATATTTCCTTTTTCTTCTTTCATCGACTACAAAGTTAGTCGTATTTATTATTTTAAAAACTCACTTAACTTCTCCGCTACTTTATCAGCTAAAAAAGTGGATAACTTAATGTACGACTCTTTCGTCCAACCCGCTACGTGAGGAGACAACACCACATTATCACATTTACTTAAATAAATAAAATCCTCATGCAGATTTTCTTCATCAATTTTTTCAAATGAATATGTTTCATACTCCAACACATCTAAACAAGCACCCAACACTTTTCCGGACTTCAGTGCATCAACTAAATCAGAAGTATTTAAGTTTTTTCCTCTTGACGTATTAACTATATAAATGCTCTTGGAAAACTTATTGATAAAATCTGTATTGATATAATAAGTAGTTTCTTCTGTCAATGGAAGATGAATACTTATTATGTCTGCTTTGCCGTAAATCTCTTCCAGACTAGATTCTTTAGCAAATTCATTACCATAGTTACTTTTATATTTATCATAAGCCAATACTTCCACTCCAAAACCTGAAAGTCTTTTGGCAAAAGCATTTCCCATTACACCATAACCAATAATACCAACGGTTTTATCCATTAGTTCAACACCTCTATTTTTCTCTCTATGCCAAATCCCTTTTCGAACTTCTGAGTCAGCACGAATGATATTATTAAACAAACAAAGTAACATGGCAATAGCATGCTCACCCACTGCATCTCTATTTCCTTCGGGTGAATTAAAGCAATAAATGCTTTTAGAAGTCGCATACTCTACGTCAATATTCTCCATCCCTGAACCCGAACGACAAATAAATTTTAATTGAGTTGCTTTATCTATAAACTCTCTATCAATTTTAAACTTACTACGAATTACAACTCCTGTAAATTCACTAATGGTATTTAAAATTTCCTCTTTGGAATAGGAATAACCCACTACACAATCAAAGCCCATAGTAGTTAACCTTTGCTCTAACACTTCGTGAACCGAGTCTATAAATAATACTTTTGCCACTAAATCTTTACAAATTTCTTGATAAATGTTTGAGTATCGGATGACACCTTGATAATATAGTTTCCGTTTGGTAGTTCTGAAACATCAATCACAGATTCATAAGAAGTTTTCATTACAACTTTGCCGGAAATTGAATAAACACAAACTTCCTTTATATTGTTAACACCATTAATACTTATCCTTTCTGCCACAGGATTTGGAGACACAGTTATATTAGTTTCTGAGCTTTCAGATAATGAAGTAATTGTTCCGGAGGTGGTAAAAACAGAGTCTAACGAAAATGACTGGATACTTCTTGCAAAAGTTCCTGCTACCAATTTTTTATTAGGGTAATCTATTTCAATATCGAACACAGGAATAGCCGGCATATTACCACCAACTCTATCCCATTTCGTGCCTGCATCCTTTGTAACATAAACACCACCATCAGTTGCCACAAAAATCACTGAATCATTATTCAAATTATAAACCAAAACATCGTTTATAGCAATAGTTGGTAAATCTCCTTTAATTGATGTCCAAGTACTTCCATTATTATTGGTAATGTGAATATGTGGGGTATTATCATTGTATTTGTATCCTGAATGAGTTACGTAAAACGTATTTGCTTTACTTGGTGAACCTACCACTCTAGTAACATACCTATCTGGCAATGATCCTGTAACATTAGTCCAATTTGTTCCTCCATTGGTAGTAACCCATACATTTCCATCACTTGTACCGGCATACAAATGTTGGGCATTCAAAGGAGATTCGCCTATTGAAGAAATATTATGAAAGTTGTTTCCGAAAATTACTCCATCCGTTAAATCGTTACTAATAGGATACCAAGTACCATATGGAGCTCCGGTTTGTTTGTATATTCTGTATGTTCCGGTGTAAGTAGTGGAAGCATTGAATTTACTCATAATGATTGGCATATCCCAGTTCCTTCTGTCAGAAGAATTAATGCCATTATCAAAACTTGTTACTCCACTAAATCCATCATCATACCACAGTCCACCGTTCTGAGTTTCATAATATCTGAGATTTGAGTTAGTTGGATGAAACATGGCTTGAAATCCGTCTCCACCAAATTCTCTTGGCCAACTATTAATGTTTGAAGCGTTTCCTGAAGTTGTACCATTATCCTGTAATCCTCCGGTATAAACACCATTGGTGTGAGGAGAAATTGCTAGTCGGTAAATTTGAGAGTTGGGAATAGCGTCTATATCAGACCAATTGTTCATGTTATTATTACTTCTATACAAACCGCCATCAGTGGCAAGTAAAATTTTGGAAGAGTCTATATAAACCATATCGTGTTCATCAGCATGTACTTGATAAGTCCACCAATCAGGAACGGTTTTAGTCCAGCTTAAACCACCATTAAATGTAGTAGTCATTTCAACACCAAGCAAAGAAATATGATTATCATTTTTCGGATTAACTCTTATCTGAGCAAAGTACCAGCCAAAGCCACCCATAAAGCTTAAATCCATCCCATTGGTTCCTAATTTTGTCCAATTTGTTCCTGCATTGGTTGTTCTGTAAACTCCTTCCAAGCCTAAAGTTGAATCAACAATAATTGCAAAAACGGTATTAGGTGTTTTCTTTGAAACTTCTAAGCCAATTCTGCAAGTATTATAATTTGGCAACCCTGACGTCATAAGTGTCCATGAACTACCTCCATTTATAGATTTCCAAATTTTGGCTCCCGGTCCGTAAACAGTACTTTCTTGGTTTGTTCTAATTCTATCCCAACCTGCACAGTATAACACATTTGAATTAAACGGATCCATTACTACATCTATCACTCCTGCTTGGTTTGAAACAAAGTGTATTTGCGTCCATGATGTTCCACCATCAATAGATTTATATAAACCTCTGTTGTTGTTCCTCAAAAAGGGTAAGCCCATAGCTGCCGCATACACAATGTTAGGATTAGTTGGGTGAACAATGATTCGCGAAATAATACATTCATTAGTTAATCCTTTTTGTTCCCATGTAATTCCTCCGTCAGTAGATTTGTAAACTCCATTTCCAACATGAGGCAAACCGGAAATATTATGATCTCCGGTAGCAACATAAATAATATTAATATTGCTTGGCGCTATTGTAATATCACTTATAGCAAGATGAGAGAGCGTGTCTGCAATCGGTGTCCATGTATTACCGCCATTTGTTGTTTTAAAAATTCCACCGGCAGCACTACCAGTAAAAATAATATTTGGATTGGTTGGATGAACCTCAATAGAATTTAATCTTCCACCTATATTTATAGGGCCTTCTTGCTTCCAGTCAGCATTTAAACCATTCTTACCGGACTTTAAGTTTTGTTGCATTAAGACGTGAACCTCTTTTAAAGATTGATTGTAAGCTCTAACATCATATTCCATATCCGGGTAACTTCTTTGAAAGTAAAATTGGTCAAAAGGTTGATGTTTTCTTTCAAATTTTGACTCATGAACGAAAACATCCTTATCGCTTTTTTTAAAGAAAAAAAACGAAGCAATTAGAAAAAGATAAAAAGACAAAATAACTATGTTTTTCATATAAACAATTTAATTACTGACGTTAATTTAAAAGTCTTAGTTGCAACTAAATTCCAAAGTTATTTTTTTTCTGTTAACAATTAATTAAAAGTACTATCTACCTTTATTGTAATTTCACCAATATGAAATTAATTTTACACTTGTAATTAGTTACCATGCAAATTCACCTAAATAGTGAACTCAAAAAGGTAGATGAAAATTCTACACTGGAGCAAATAATGCAACATTTTGGTTTTGCTAATAAAAAAG
>CALALS010000215.1 GCA_937925525.1 uncultured Flavobacteriales bacterium
ATCCCGATTATCCATTTAAAAGTGAAATTTTAAAAGATTTTAATCTACTTCAAACAAAGTATTATCCTATTCAGGAAAATGGAAAGTGGGGATTTACCAATGAATATGGTGAAAAAGTAATACGACCGGAATACGAAAGTGTGGGTGAGTTTATTGAAGGGTATGCCGTAGTTCAAAAAAATGACAAGTATGGTTACATCAACAAAACAGGAAATGTTGTCATAAAACTGATTTATGATGATGCTGAAGCATTTAAAGAAGGCTATGCCGTTGTTGCTAAAGGAGATAATTATGGATTAATTGATAAAAACGGGCATCAATTTTTACCATTTATTTATGACGCAATAAGCATTGGAGATAACGATAGAATATTAGTAAGTAAAAATGAAAAGTTTGGTTATTTAAATATGAGAGGAGAATTAGCAATTCCTTATGTTTATGACTTAGCCGGAGATTTTGATAACGGATATGCATACGTTGGAAAAAACGGAAAAATGGGTATCATCAACCATTTAGGTAAAGAGGTTCTGCCCATTACGTTTGACTGGATAGAAAATTTTGAAAACGGACTCGCACGTTTTAGACAAGATGATTTTTTTGGACTGGCGGATAAAAAAGGAAATATTATTGTACAATCACAATACAAATACCTTGGTAAACCAAAACAAAACAGATTACTTGCCATAAAAAGCGGAAAGGTGGGTTATTTAAATTCTAAAGGAGAAACAATTATTCCGTTTGATTTTGATGAATATCCGGGAGTTCAAAAGGCATCAGAGTTTGAAAATAATTTAGCAAAAGTACTTTACAAGAAAAAAGTCGGATTAATTGACACCATAGGCAAATACGCCATTCCTCCACAGTACAATGAAATAAAACTACTAACTAAAGAACTTGCAGCTGTCAACACCAACAACAAGTGGTTTTTTTACAGCATACCAAAGCGTCAGCCTTACGGCAACGGTTTTGAAAATATTTATACCGAACAAGACAGTCTAATCCGATTTATGGACAAAGCATTAATGGGTTTTGTAGATGTTTCAGGAAGAGTTGTTATTCCTGCGACTTACCAAGCAGCTGAAGATTTTAAAGGTGGCTTTAGCATTGTTTCAAAGGATGGGGAAATGGGTATTATTAACAAGCAAAACGAAAAAGTAATTCCGTTAAGCTACAGTAAAATAGAATACATAAGTCCAAAAGTAGTGGCTCTTTATATTGAGGGCGAATTAAATCAATACAAAAACCTTAAAACCGGAAAAGTAGTTTGGCAGGCAAAGTAGATATCGTTTTGTTTGAAAACCTTATTAAAGATAAATTAAAAAGAGGTTTACCGGGCTTTGAGTCACACCAAAGCATGTCTCCTATTGACCGACCAATAAAAGGAATGCCAAATTTCAATATTGAGAACTACAGAAAAAGTGCGGTTTTAATATGTTGCTATCCTCACCAAAACGAAGTTTATACTGCCTTAATAAAACGAAAAGCTTATCAAGGTGTTCACAGTGCTCAGTTTAGTTTTCCCGGTGGACGCTATGAAGACCAAGATATTCATCTTGAACAAACAGCTTTAAGAGAAGCTCAAGAAGAAGTAAATATTATTCCTACTGAAGTAAATATTATTTCTACTCTCACAGAAGTTTGTATTCCGGTTAGTAATTTCATTGTTTATCCTTTTTTGAGTACAGCACAAAAAAGACCCAATTTTATCCCTGACCAAACCGAAGTAGATTTTATTTTGGAATTACCAATTGATGAAATACTAAGCACGCAAAACATCACCACATCAAAAGTAAAAATGGGAAACGGATTAAAAGCGGAAGTTCCTTGCTTTAAATTTAACGAACATATTGTGTGGGGAGCAACCGCTTTAATGCTTGCAGAGCTTAAAGAATTATTACGATAATTTCTCTTTTAAAAGTTGACTAGCTAATTTAGGGTCTGCTTTACCTTTAGATAGCTTCATCACTTCACCCATAAACAAGCCAAGTAAACCAACTTGACCAGATTTATAAACCTCTACTTTATCAGGAAATTTGGCAATAGCTTCTTCCACAAATCTCTCTAGCTCACCACTATCACTCACCTGAATCCAATTATTTTCTTCTGCAATGGTAATTGCCTTTTTCTCAGGATGCTGAATTAATAACGGAAATACTTTTTGTGCCGCCACACTATGACTAATCTTTCCGTCATCAATTAATTGAATGAGTTCAGCTAAAGCCACCGGCTTAACGGTAAAATCTTCAATGTGTACTGCATTTTCATTAAGGTATGATTTAATATTTACCATCACCCAGTTAGCAGCCGATTTAAAATTAGAAGTATGTTCAATTAATTCTTCAAAGTACAATGCTATTCCTTTTTCTTCTGTTAACACTCCTGAATCGTATTCACTTAAACCAAACTCTCTGATATATTTTTTAAATAAAAAGTTAGGTAAAGGAGGCATATTTAAACGAACGTCTTCAATATATTCAGGCGTAACGGTAAGTGGTTGTAAATCCGGCTCCGGAAAATAACGGTAATCGTGTGCTCCTTCTTTCGCTCTCATAGAAAATGTAGTTCCTTTTCCTGCATCAAAACTTCTGGTATCTTGAGCTACTCGTTCGCCTTTTTCTATAATTTCTACATGTCTTTTAAACTCATGCTCAATAGCTTTTTTTACATTATTGATAGAGTTCATGTTTTTCACTTCTACTCTTTGTCCAAACTCTTTGGTTCCTTTCAATCGAATAGAAATATTAGCATCACAACGTAAGCTACCCTCTTCCATGTTTCCGTCACAAATACCAAGATATCTAACTAGTTTTCTTACTTCCTGCAAATAATTGTAAGCCTGCTGAGCAGACTGTATATCAGGTTCGGTTACAATTTCAATCAAAGGAACTCCTGCCCTGTTTAAGTCAATTAAGGTATTGAACGGGTCTTGGTCGTGAATACTTTTACCTGAATCTTCTTCCATGTGTATTCTGGTAAGCCTCACCTTTTTCTCTTTCCCTGACTCATCTTTTATGGCAATAAACCCACCTGTGCATATAGGGGTAGTATCTTGTGTAATTTGATACCCCTTGGGCATGTCTGCATAAAAATAATTTTTACGAGCAAACTCATTGTACGGAGTAATATTACACTCACAAGCTATTCCCATTTTAACGGCATATTCTACTGCATTTTTATTTAACACAGGCAATGTACCGGGATGACCTAGAGAAATTGGAGATATGTTTGTATTAGGAGAAGAACCGTATTCATTAGCATCAGCAGAATACATCTTGCTTTTGGTAAGTAATTGGGCATGAATTTCTAATCCAATTACCGGCTCGTATTTATCATATATTTCTTGTGGTAACATAATTAATTTGAGGCTGCCAAATTAGCAATAAGTTCTTTAAAAATTAGTGTCATTTTTGGTTCGCTTGCCGCAGCGGCTTTTTGAACTTCTTCATGAGATATCTCTACAATTTTACCATCTACACCCAAATCTGTAATAACTGAAATAGCAAAGCAATTCATACTCATGTGTTTGGCTACAATTACTTCAGGAACTGTACTCATGCCCACTGCATCAGAACCAATAATTGAAATCCACTTATACTCCGCAGGGGTTTCGTAAGTTGGTCCAGACAAAGCAGTATAAACTCCTTTTTGAACTTTTATGTTATTGTCTTTTGCTATTTTTTCTGCTAAAGCTATAATATCTTTTTCATAAGGCTCACTCATATCGGGAAATCTGGGGCCCAGTTCATCTATGTTTTTCCCTCTTAGTGGATTATCCGGTAACATATTGATGTGGTCTTCTATAATCATTAAATCGCCTACACTAAAGTTTTTGTTGGTTCCACCGCTTGCATTAGAAAGAAGTAAAGTATCTACACCCAACAATTTAAAAACTCTCACCGGAAAAGTAGCCTCTTGCAACGAATAACCTTCATAGTAATGAAACCTACCTTGAAGCGCAACTACATCTATTCCATTCAACTTGCCAAAAATTAAATTCCCGCCATGTCCTTCCACAGTAGATTGAGGAAAATTAGGTATTTCGGTATAAGATATACTTACTTCAACTTCTATTTCTTGAGCCAAATTTCCAAGTCCCGTGCCTAAAATAATTCCAAATTTTGGAGTGGTATTGGTTTTGGTTTTTAAGAAATCAACTGTTTGTTTTATTTTTTCTAACATAATTTATAATCAAATCATTAAACTGCTGTTCATCATCTCCATGAAAAGCAACTTCAATGGGTAAATAGTAAACAGGATAATTTTTTAGCAAATCTAAAATTTCAGGATAGATTAACCGCATCATATCTTTCTCGGTAGTTAAAATAATTTTGTTGGTAGCATACCAATCATCCATTTTTCCGGTAACCTTTTTTATATCATTTAACATAAACTGGTAATGGTCGGGATATTCAAAATGCTCTACGTCTGCAGAATTTGATTGCACAAAATACTTTAGGTATTCGGCATTGGCTATACCGCTAAGTAACACTACCGAACATTTTTTAAGCTGCTCAAGAGTAATCTTATTATTGTTCATTGTGTTGGGCATTGGCAAAGCTTCATTGTATTTAACAAAAGAAAAAAAGGATTGTTGGTTATATCCTAACTTAACTTCATCTTTTAATCTTCTTCTTTCAATAGGAGAAAGAATATCCGGTGATTTAGTAAACACAACTACGTCTGCTCTTTTTTTGCCAAATGCAAACTCTCTTAAATTTCCCATCGGAAAAATTCTATCGGAAGAAAAAGGTTTAAAAAAGTCCGTTAGCAAAATATTTAAACCCGGCTTTACCGCTCTATGCTGATAAGCGTCATCCAATAAAATAACATCAATTTCGGGATGATTCTTTTTAATTACGGTTATACCTTCTACCCTGTCGGCATCGCAAGCCACTAATATATCAGGAAACTTTTTCTTAATTTGAAGCGGCTCATCTCCCACATTTGCAGAGTTTGAGGTAGCTTCAACCTCTGTATATCCGCTGGATTGCCTTTTATATCCTCTGCTTAGCACAGCCACTTTATAATTATTACTTGTCAGTAAGCTCACCAAATACTCAATATGAGGAGTTTTTCCGGAACCACCCATTACTAAATTACCAATAGAAATTACGGGTATGCTAAACTTATTGGAAGATAGAACACCGCTATTATACAGCCAATGGTATATTGTTACAAACAAACCATAAATAAGCGCAATCGGAAAGGATATGAAACGTAAAAAAGCCACTTAATCGCAAATATAAAAATTACTTAACTCTACTCTGGCATTAATAATCATTATCACTAGTTTAAGGTAAGGATTTCGTTTAAGTATTGTAGTAATAATTGATGCTCTTTTTGCTTGATAACACCTATTTTTCTCACTAATCTTTCTTTTGAGATTGCCCGAATATGAAATGTTAAAATTTCAGATTTTTCCGATAGTTTATTCTCTTTATTAGGAGTTAGTATCACATCGCCTCTAAAGTGCTTTAACTTAGTCGTAATAGGACATATAATAACTGTATTTAAATGTTCATTTAAAAGATTACCACTAACTATAACCACCGGGCGAAAACCGGCTTGTTCACTTCCTTTTATTGGATTTAAGTCGGCATACCAAATATCTAACTGCTTCATTTTTCTATTTCTTTCAAGTAATCTGCCATTCCTTCTTCAGCTATATCCAACAACTCATTATCTGAAGCAATATTTTTATAAGACTTTATATATTCTGCCCTGGTTAAATGGTTTAAATACAACCTTAATGCTCGTTCAATTATTTTATTTTTAGGCAATGCTAAAGACTTCGCTTTTTCAGATAAAGCATTTAATAAGTCATCTGGTAAAGTGCTTGTAAACGTACTCATACATTATATTTATAATTTACAAATATAATATATATTTATTTATAAAGCTGTTTCACTATATAAATTTATATTTGCCAAAACAAAGCTATGTCAACTATAAAAGAAGTTATATCAGCTATTGAAAAGTTTGCTCCTTTAAGCTACCAGGAAAGTTATGATAATGCCGGACTAATTGTCGGAAATGCTAATGAAGATGTTAAAGGCGTATTACTATGCTTAGACAGTATAGAAGCAACCATTGATGAGGCTATTTCAAAGAAATGCAACTTAGTTATTGCCCATCATCCTATTGTATTTAGCGGTTTAAAGTCAATTACCGGAAAGAACTACATTGAAAGAACGATCATAAAAGCCATTAAAAACGACATTGCCATTTATGCTGCTCACACCAATCTGGATAATGTAAAACAAGGCGTTAACAAAAAAATAGCCGATAAAATTGGATTAGAAAAACTAAGTATTCTTTCGCCTAAATCAAATGAATTAAAGAAACTGGTATGTTTTGTTCCTAAAACACATCTTAATGACGTTAGAACGGCTTTATTTAATAGCGGTTGCGGTGAAATAGGAAATTATGACCAATGTAGCTTTAATATTGAAGGAACCGGAACGTTTAGAGCCGGAGAAAATACCAATCCTTTTGTAGGAAATAAAGGCGAAATGCATCAGGAAGAAGAGATTAGAGTAGAAACTATTTTTGAAAGCTATAAACAAAGCAAGATTATTTCTGCTATGATAGCTGCTCACCCGTATGAAGAAGTAGCTTACGACATTTACCCTCTTGCCAATAAAAACAATGAAGTTGGAAGCGGCATGGTAGGCGAACTACCCAAAGAAATGAGTGAAACCGACTTTCTGCAACACCTTAAACAAACATTTAACGCAGAAGGAATAAGATATACCCATCTAAAAAACAAAGCAGTAAAAAAAGTAGCCGTTTGCGGAGGTTCAGGAAGTTTTCTTTTACCTGCTGCTATTCAGCAAGGATGTGATGTATTTGTAACGGCAGATTTCAAATATCACCAGTTTTTTGATGCCGAAAACAAGATTGTTATAGCCGACATAGGACATTATGAAAGTGAGCAATTTACAGTAGAAATATTTGACGCTATTATTAAAGAAAATTTTTCTACCTTTGCCACCTATTTTTCAGAAACAAAAACGAATCCAATTAACTATTTATAAATTATGGCTAAAAAAGACCAAGCAGTTGAGGATAAATTAAGAGCACTTTACAATCTTCAACAAGTTGATTCTAAAATTGATAGCATTAGACAAATTAGAGGGGAATTACCTTTAGAAGTTCAAGACCTTGAAGATGAAATTGCAGGACTTGAAACCAGAATGGAAAAGTTTAATGAAGAGACCAAAGAGCTTGAAAAC
>CALALS010000216.1 GCA_937925525.1 uncultured Flavobacteriales bacterium
CATTTGTTATGGCGTCAGCTTTTGTTTTGTCACCAATTCCCCATCCGTCAAGAATTATCAGAACTACTTTTTTATCGGGCATTCTTTTTTTTTGCAAAGTTAGTGATTAGTTACTAATTACTAACTTTGGGCATGCGATTCTTTAGCTTTATAGTCTTAGCTTTAAGTTTATTTTCATGTAGTGAATCGGTAGATAATTTTGTCCAAGCTCCTAGTGGTGATACGCTAGTTAAAACTATAAAGCCTAAGTATGCTAAAGGCTTTATTATTGAGCAATATCAACACTCGAATAGAATTATTCAATTTAATCCTTCTAAGCTATCAGATACGATTGCTATTTACAGAACAGGAAAAATTAAACATTCCAATGAAATAAATATTGGTAGTGACATTAGTAAAATAATAACATTGGCATCTCCTTACATCGGTGTTTTATTGATTTTAAATTCGGAAGATAAAATTAAAGGAGTTAACCAATTGTCAGATGTCTATGATGAAGAAATACGTGAGAAGATTAAACAAGGTAATGTTAAAACATTTGGTGAATATTCTGGAATTAACACTGAATTAGTGCTGTCAGAAAATGTTAATTTAATAATTACATCGTCTTATGGAGAAGCTGAAAGGAATGAAGTAATTGAAACAAATATACCTGTAATTAAAGCCACCGAGTGGATGGAAAATCATCCTTTAGGAAGAGCTGAATGGATTAAATTTTTTGGTTTTTTGTTGGGAAAAGAGACTGAGGCAACTACTTATTTTGAATCAATTGAAAATCAATATCTGAAATCAATTTCAAATGAAAAGGTCGATATTTCTTTGTTTTGTGGAAATGATTTTAAAGGGATTTGGTATTTACCGGGCGGAAAAAGCAATGTGGCTCAGTTATTAAGCGATGCAGGAATTGATTATTTTTATAAAAATAATGAGGAAGTAGGTAGTGTTTCTTTAAGTTTCGAGAATGTGGTAGAAAAATATTTAGATGCTGAGATATGGTTAAATCCTGGGCCATTTACTTCATTGGAGGAAATTAAAACAAGCGATAAACGCTATACTAATTTTGAGGCATATAAGAATAAAAAAGTATATAATTATACCGCCCAATTGAGAGACGATGGAGCCAATAATTTTTGGGAAATAGGTGTGTTTGAACCACACGTTGTTTTAAATGATTTTAAAATGATTTTCAACGGTGCTCAAGATTCTCTGGTGTATTATAAAAAGTTAGAGTGATTAAGACTAATTCAAATAAAAGCTTGAGAAACTATTTTATACTAATTGTAATTAGTGTAATTATGTTTGTTTTAGATATAGCTTTGGGTAGTGTTACTATTCCAATTTCTGAAATTTTTTCCGGTATTTTTTCAGAAGAAAAATCAAACTATACTGTAATTATAAACGAATTTAGGTTTCCAAAAGCACTTACGGCTGTATTTACAGGGGTAGCATTATCTCTTTCGGGTTTGCTAATGCAGACCTATTTTAGAAATGCTTTGGCCGGACCGTTTGTTCTGGGAATTAGTTCAGGAGCGTCTTTGGGCGTTGCTATTTTTGTGATGGCAGGAAGTTTTATTGGCTTTTCCATTGCTGCTTTAACATCTTCTTTAAGTATAGTTGTGGCTGCAATTATCGGTTCTGTTCTAGTGTTAATGCTTATTGTTCTATTTTCTACTAAACTTAGAGATAGCGTTTCGCTTTTAATTATAGGAATAATGGTAGCAGCTTTTTCAAGTTCTATTGTTGCGGTTATTCAGTTTTTTACTTCAGCCGAATTACTCCAGTCCTTTATTTTTTGGACGATGGGTAGTTTGTCTTCTGTTAGAGGCGTTGCATTATTGATTTATTTTATAATTATTCTGATTGGTGTTTTAGGTTCGTTACTTTTAATAAAGCCACTAAACGCTTTTTTGATTGGAGAATCAGAAGCAAGAACGTTGGGTGTAAATACCAATTCTTTTAAATGGCAGATTATTTTTATAACCGCTCTTTTAAGTGGAGTAGCCACTGCTTTTTGCGGGCCTATTGCTTTTATAGGTATTGCAATACCACATTTAGCAAGGAGAATGTTTAATGCATATACTCATGAAAAATTAATTGGATATACTATTTTTTCAGGAGTAATTTTTATGCTGATGAGTGATATTATTTCACAGTTGCCGGGAAGTGAAAAAGTGATACCGATAAATGCTGTCACTTCATTACTTGGCGCACCTGTTGTAATTTGGGTAGTTTTAAAGTCAAAAAAAGCCAGGAGTTTTTAATGAGTAATACTGTAGCTATAAAACTTCAAAATTTATCTATTGGCTATCGTCAAGCTATCTTGAATGACATTAATGTTGAATTGCCAAGTGGTAATTCGATAGTTTTATTGGGCTTAAACGGAATCGGAAAATCTACCTTATTAAAAGCAATTGCAGGGATTGAAGGTTTATTATCAGGTAAAATATTTCTATTTGGTAAAGATGTTTTTTCTCTTTCTTATAGTGAAAGAGCTAAACTAGCGAGTTTAATTTTTTCCGGTTTTTCTGAACCTACTTCATTAAAAGTATATGACTATGTGAGCTTGGGCAGAACTCCATATTTGAATTTGTTAGCACAAAAAACTACGCATGATGAAAAATTAATTGATAGAGCGATTGAGTTGACAAATATAAAAGATCTTCAAAATTATTATATAGATGAATTGAGTGACGGAGAACGTCAAAAGTGTATGATTGCCAGAGCTCTTGCTCAGGACACTCCTATAATGCTTTTAGATGAGCCAACCTCACATTTAGATGTAAAGAATAAAGCGGAAATTACACAGTTGCTAAAAACTATTGCTGAAGAATTTAATAAGACTATAATTTTTTCAAGCCATGATGTGGAGATTGCAAAAAAAAATAGCCATATTCAGTTAAGTATTGAAAACAATAACTTGAATATGGCTAATTCCTGAGAGTATCTTTTACTAGTAAAACTTGTAACGATTATCTTCTACGTTAGCTTTTTCTTTTAAGGCTTCAAATACACCAAAATTTACTCTGCTATCCAGTTGACCTTCTATGGTTGATTTAATATCCGAAAAATCAGTTTTTTCAGGGGCATGAACATCGTTATACACATAAACTATGAATACTCCGTTGTTTCCTTTGATAGGCTTGCTAGTTTGGCCAACTTCCATTCTAAATATTTTTCCTAAAACGGCAGGCTCAGTTCCTATTCCGGTAATAGCATAGTTAGCAAACTGAACATTTTGAGCGTCTTCCACTTGTTTTCCTAGCTTTTGAGCAGCTTCATCAACAGAGGTGACATTTCCTAATTGCTCTAAAATCATTTTTGCTTTTTTCTCATTTATTGCACCAAGTCTGGCATCATCAATTACTTTGTCGAAAGGTGCTGTACCTTCATCACTAGCAACTTTAATTTTTGCAACTACAAAAGTGTTTTCAAATTGCTCGGCATTAGAAACTTTACCTTGCTCGTTTGAATAAGCCCATTTTACTAATGAACGAGAGGATTCAATATCTAAAATTTGTCTGTCTTCTTTAGTTAACACAGCCTCTCTTAATGGGTTAGTTTCAGCTATTTTCTTAGCGGCTTCATCAAAAGCTTCAGGTGTGCTGTTGTTAATAGCAAACTGGTTTGCTTCAGCAAATACTTTTTCATAAGTCTCAGTGCCCGGAAGTACCTCACGGCTAATTTCTCCTATTAAAACTTTTTCAGTAGCACCGGCTTGTTTTTGAATTTCGATAATCTGCATCTCAAATTCAGAAGTGGCTGTAGTTATATCACCTGTTTTTCCAAAGAAACAAGCATTTTCAAATTGCGGAACCATTCTTCCTGTAGTAAACCAACCTAAATCACCACCTTGAATGGCTGATCCTTGGTCCTCTGAATTTTGCATTGCTAACTGAGCAAAGTCAGCTTCTTTATTTTCCACAAGTTTTTTTAAACTGTCTGCTTTTGCAAATGCAGCTTGATAACCAATCTGGTCAGCCTTTATTAAGATGTGTCTTGCTTTTACTGAGTCAGGTTGAGTAAGCTTTTTAATCACTTTAACCAGTTTGTAAACGCCATCATTTAAAGTAGGACCTACAATTGATTTTTCTTCCATTGTGAAAAGTGCTGAATCTTCAGGAGTTTCTGCAGTTTCTTTTGAAAGTAAAGTAATGTTGGCTTCTTTAGGAAAGTTAACTCTTAAATAAGTAGAGTCATCTTCTGTTTCAGCAAACTCTTTTTTGATGTCAAGAATCTCTTTTTTAGCTGCTTCTCTGTCGGCATCAGAAGGTTTTACTTCAAATGTTACGAACTCAATAATACGGGTTTCTTCTCTTTCGAACTCATCTAAATTATTAGCGTAATATTCTTTTGCTTCACTATCTGTAACTTCAATAGTTGAATCAGGAATTTCAACAAATCTTTTGCCTACCCACTTGATGTTAAAGCTTCTGTTTCTATCAGTATAGTAGTTTTTTAACTCAAAGTGTGTGGTGTAAAGACCTTTTTTGATAAGTGAATTATACTTGTCAATTTTTCTTTGTTCTTTCAATGCTTTTTCAAAATCTAACCACTCTTGTTTTTGTTGCGGGTCAAGGTTATCAATATTTTTGATGGTATTGATAACAGCATTTCTGTTAAACTGACCTGTGTTTGGGTCTGTGAATGACTGAATTACCGCTTCATGAGGATTATTACCTGCAAACATATCGTAAAGCTCTTCCGGGCTAACATCTAACCCAAGTTCTTTGAACTGGTCTCCAAATACATAATCTCTAAGCAGGTTATTCCAAACTCTTTCTCTAATGCTATATTTTGTGGCATCATCAACCGGTCTTTTCTCTCTCTCTTGAAATTTATTAATTTCTATTTGAACTCTGTTTTCAAAGTCTTTTCCGTCAATGTCTCTGCCTGCAATTTCACCTACATTAGTTTCATTGCCGCCAAAAAGGCTATTTCCGGAAGAAAAAATATCGCCAAGGATAAAAGCTAACATTGCCAACCCTATAATGATTAATAAAAGGGTTGATTTTTCACGTATTTTACCAATTACTGCCATTCAGTCAATTTTTTAGAGGTGCGAATATAAGAAAAAGGTAGTTGAATAATAGAAATTTAGCTAAAAAAAGCCTTATTATTCACTTATTAGCTTTATGGTTTCAATTCTACTATTTGAAACCTCTTTTATTTTGAAGACTAAACCATCTAATCGTATGATTTCGTTTTTGTTAGGAATACTTTCATGAAGGCTGGTAATTAAACCTCCAAGTGTTTCATAGTCTTCACTTTCAGGAAGGTGTAAGTTGTACTTGTCGTTTAGATAGTCTATTTCAAGACGTGCAGAGAATTCATATTCGGTATCAGATAGTTTTATTTCAATAAGGTCTTCACTATCAAATTCGTCTTCTATATCACCGAAAATTTCTTCAATAATATCTTCAAGTGTTAAAATTCCTGATGTTCCGCCAAATTCATCTACTACAACCGCAATACTTTTTCTCTCACTAATCAACTGCTTCATAATTTCATCTGCCTCCTGTGATTCATGAACAATTAACACAGGGCGTAGAATGGAGCTAATATTTTTTGGCTCTTTAAAAAGTTCAAAGGAATGGATATAGCCAATAATTTCATCAATATTTTCCTTGTAAACTAAAATTTTTGACCTTCCTGATTCAATCAGTATTTCCGTGAGTTCTTCTATACTAGATTTCACTTCAATAGCAACAATTTCTGTTCTTGGAATCATGCAATCTCTTGCTTTTACCTCTGCAAAAAAGTCTAAAGCATTTCTAAAAATATGTACTTCATTTTCCATTTGGTCGCCTTCAATATTTGAGTACGACTCTTCTATAAAGTGGTCTAAGTCAACTTTTCCAAAATTTAACTCTTCATTACTTAAGTCAACCTTAAAAATGTATTTAAGAATAAGTTCAGAAATACCAATAATTAAAAACACCGGAATGTAGAGGGCAATAAAGAATATCCATGCCGGAATTGCAAAAAAACTAAGAGTAGCGTTGGGGTTAATTCTAAAAATTACCTTAGGCAAAAACTCTGCGGTAACTAAAATAATTAAGGTTGAAATAACAGTAGAAATAAAAAGCGATAAGGCGTTGTTTGAAATATATTCTGCAATTCTAGGGTCTAGTAAAGAACCCATTAAAATACCGTAAACAACCAGCGCAATATTATTTCCCACTAGCATGGTACCAATGTACTTTGATGGCCTTTTAACAAAAAAGCCAATCATTTTTGCCAGAAAATTTCCGGCTTTGCTATCTACTTCAATTTTTAATTTATTGGCAGATATAAAGGCAATTTCCATACCCGAGAAAAAAGCGGAAAGTAAAAGGGTAATAGGAATAAAAATTAAATACAGTGAGGGGTCTTCCATATACGTTAGGAAGTAAATTTAAAAAATATCATTGATTAAAACGATTGTTTTTTTCAATTCTTTTTCTGATGGTTCTACGCATAAAGAAAAATGCTAAAGCTAATAATGGCATTAAAAGGAATAATTTAGACTCCTCAAAACCAGACTGATAAATCATATAGCCTGAAATAACTGCGGTAACTGCAAAAATTGCCAGCCACATCATTTCCATTATTCGGTGATAATTGTTTCCCATTATGCAAATGTATAATTTAGAATTAAGAATGCAGAATTATTAGCCGTTAATATGTTTTGCTTATATCTAAATTCTTTTATCTAATATCTTCCTCACCATTAAGACTGTCTTTTTCTTCTTTTATGTTAATGGTAGCACTAACATTTTTAACTTTATACCAGGAAAAATCTTCGGCAGCTTCAAAGCCTTTACCTGTAACAATTTCATCTTCCGTTTGAATTTTTACAAATTCCTCTGATTTTAAAATTCGCTCGTTTTCATCCCAAATTAGGTGGTCAGTATAAAGCTTTTCATTTTTTGAGTTAGATACTACCACATCATATCTAGCCTCCATAATTTTTTCGTTAATTCTATTGATAGCATACTTAGCATCTAATCTTGAAGATTCAACCCCAATAGAGTCATAAAAGAAAATAGTAATACCATCTTTTACTTCAAGATATGGATTGTTTCCATCATACCTTTCCATTTTTTTCCCTTTAAGCCTAACTTTTATTATTCCATATTCGCTATAGGTTAAATCAACATCTGTGGCAACTTCAACAGGTAACTTGATGTGAGAGGTCATTTCTTCTACCTCTTTTACATCATTTTCGCATGCAAACAAAAATGTCCCGACTAAAAGTAAAGCCGGGACAAGTTTTATAATGTGATAGGTTTTAGCTATCATTTATTTTTTAAATCTTACTGTAGTTGAAGCGTTAATCCAACATCCAATAGTGTATGATGTATTTTCTTTAATACCAATAAAGAAACAATCTTCTTGTTTAGGGAAATAACCTGAATAGGATGCTATTTTGGCAGAAGCTTTACTCTTGATATTCTCATCATTAGACACAGAACGAGCTTTTTGATAAGTATCTACAGCTAAACAATAAACTAAGCCTTGAGAACAAGCATCTTCACCACAAGATGAAGCGCTTGAAGCATACATATCTGCTATTAGCATATATGGCTCACCAAATCCGTCTTTTAATGAAGCTGCTTTTAAAGCTTAAGTTCTTGCAGCCTCTTTAGAACCCT
>CALALS010000217.1 GCA_937925525.1 uncultured Flavobacteriales bacterium
GCTAATTTTCATATTAACGTGTAATTAGTTATTATTGCAACCAAATAGCTGAAAAAAACAACAATAAACATGAAAAAGAATATCAATATTGCCTTAGCTGTTATAGTGTCAGCAACTTTAGTTAGCTGTAACGCTCTAAAGAAAATGGCTAAAAGAATGGATGAGGTAAAATATGAAGTTACGCCTAATCCAATGGAAATGCACGGAGAACAGATAGAAATTACTGTTTCTGGTAGTTTTCCTGAAAAATATTTCCACAAAAAAGTTCATGGGGTTATTACACCTATATTAAAATATGATGGAGGCGAAGAAAAGTTTGCTTCTTTTGCTCTTAAAGGAGAAGCTTCAGAAGCTGAAGGAACAGTTATAAAGTATGAAGCTGGTGGTAAATTCACACACACTGCAAAAATTCCTTATAAAGAGGGAATGGATGTAGCTACTTTAGATTTATCATTAGAAGGTTCCTATAAAAAGAAAACAAAAGTTTTTGACCCAGTTAAAGTGGCAGACGGTACTGTTATCACTCCAAGATTAGTAAGAAGCGATGACAAACCAATTTTAGGGAAAGACGAGTTTAAGCCAAAACATCCTAAAAGTATTTTTGCTGACATTAATTATATTGTGAATACAACGTCACCAGTTAGTGGAGATCTTAATAAAGATGATATTAAGAGTTTAAAAAGTAAAGTAAAAGAGTTAACTAAGAACCCTAAAATTGTTTTTACACAGGTTTATACAGAAGCTTATGCTTCACCTGAAGGTGAGCTTTCTAAAAACGACAACTTAGCTAATGAAAGAGCTGAGCATGGTGGCAAAACAATAGGTGGTTACCTTAAGTCAGCTAAAATTGAAGCGGCTAAGGCTCCTGAGTTTTATGTTGGTAAAGGAAAAGGTGAAGATTGGGATGGTTTCAAAAAATTAATGACTGCCTCTGAAATTAAAGATAAGGAACTTATTTTAAGAGTTCTTGAAATGTACACTGACCTTACGAAGAGAGAAGAAGAAATTAAAAATATGGCTGCAACTTACCAAGAAGTAGCTAAAAAGATTCTTCCTGAGCTAAGAAGATCTGAAAACTGGGTGAAATATGATAGCTTAAGTAGAACTAATGAGGAGATAAAAGCTCTTTTAGGCTCTGATTATAAAAAACTTGCTGCAGAAGAAATTCTTTACGCAGCAACTTTAACAAATGACTTAGGAGAAAAAGAAGCGATTTACAAAAAGTTTGTGGATGCTTATCCTAATGACTGGAGAGGACCAAACAACATTGGTTATATCCATGTTATGAAAAACAGCTTAGGAACAGCTAAATCTGAGTTTGAAAAAGCCGATAAATTAAAAGCAAGCAATCCAATTGTTATGAATAACATGGGAGTTATTGCCAGATTAAATGGTGACTTGGAAAAAGCTATGGAGTACTACAATAAAGCATCAGGCGCTGGCTCAGAAGTTAATCACAACAAAGGAATAGTTAACATCATTCAAGGAAATTATGCTGATGCAGTTTCTAACTTTGGTGGAACTAGCTCATTCAACGGAGCTTTAGCTCAAACACTTAACGGAAACCCTGACGGTGCAGCTAAAACTATTGATAACTCTGATGCTAAAGATGATGCAGATGCATACTACTTAAAAGCTATTGTTGGCGCTAGAACTTCAAACAAAGATATGCTTGTTAACAATCTTAAAACAGCGATAAGCAAAGACAGCAAATTCAAAGAAAAAGCTAAAAGAGACGCTGAATTCATTAAATATAGAAGCGATTCAGAGTTTCAGGCAGCTACAAACTAATTGATTTCTTTTAGGAATCTTATAAAGGCTAATCATTTGATTAGCCTTTTTTAATAAAAAGAAGTAAACTTGCTAATAAATAAAGATTTTAAAATGAAAAATTCAACTTTAATAACCACAGCTATTTTCATGTTTGTATTAGTATTAAGCTCTTGTAAAAAAGAATATACGTGTAAATGTACTTATGATGATGGCACTAACACCGGTGAAGCGGTTTACACATTAAAAGAAAAGAAAAAGGAAGTAACGGCAAGATGTGATGCGTATGAAGTAGCTGTAAACAGCACTACTACATGGGCTTGTGAGGTACAGTAAGTTAACACATTTTCGTCCCTTCTTTTTTAAATACAATACAATTTTGTATTATTGCCTAACAACTAAAAAAAATAAAAAAATGAAAAAACTATTTATTATTGCAACAGGAGCGATGTTTGTTTTAGCATTGTCTTCATGTAAAAAGGACTATGAGTGTGAATGCACAGATAGCGGAATTACTTATACTTATACTTTAAAAGAAAGCAAGAAGGCAGCAGCTTATGCTGCTTGTGAAGGAAAGGGAATAGGTTCAATAGAGTCGAATGGACAAACAATACCAAACGACAACAATTGTAAAATAAAATAGCTAGTATTATTTTAATTAAGCCAGCTTTTAGCTGGCTTTTTTTGTTTTAAATAATTCCGTTACTTTGCACTTTAAAATTTTTCTATGTTAAAAGGGCTTTCAATTACTCTTATCATAATATCATCTGTTTTCTTCTCTTCATGTAAAAAGAATTACACATGTGATTGTACATGGACAGATGGAGGAGCAAGTTATTCGAGAAGTCTTGAGATTAAAGCAACTAAAAAGAAAGCCAAGGAAGAGTGTAATGCAGAACAGGAAAAGTTTGTTCGAAATGCTAATAAAGAAAAAATTTACTGGCGTTGTATGCTAAACAAATAAGGCATTTCTGTAATGCCACAATACCACTCCTACACTTACCGAAATATTTAAGGAATGTTTTGTTCCTTCTTGAGGGATTTCAACAATTTCATCGCAGCAATTAATTACTTCTTGAGAAACACCTCCAACTTCGCTACCAAACACAAAAACAAATTTTTCATCCAAACTAGGCTTAAAGTGATTAAGAAGTGTTTTTTTTGCCGCCTGCTCAATGCCTATAATTTTATAACCTTCTTTTTTTAACAACTCAATTAACTCTAATGGCGATTTAGAGTATTCCCAACTCACCGATTCATCTGCGCCCAAAGCGGTTTTTCGAATGTCTCTGTGTGGCGGAGTGGGGGTGATTCCGCACAGGTATAGTTTTTCTACCAAAAAGGCATCACAAGACCTAAAAATAGAACCAACATTATTCATACTCCTCACATTATCTAATACTATTGCAATCGGAAGCTTTTTTATTTTTTGAAACTCTTCAACAGAAATTCTGTCTAACTCATCATTTCTTAACTTTCTGTTCATAATAAAACCCTTAAATATTCGGTGGTTACTGCTTAGCTTTTTAAGTTTGTGCAAAGTTAACCTATTTTAATTGGCTAAAAGTAAAACATCCGAAACTCCATTAATGAAGCAGTATAATGCCATCAAAGGAAAATACCCTGATGCATTACTGCTTTTTAGAGTGGGAGATTTTTACGAAACCTTTGGAGCAGACGCCATAACAGCTTCTAAAATCTTAGGAATAACCCTAACAAAACGAAATAACGGAGCTGCAGGAAAAACAGAGTTAGCAGGTTTTCCTCATCATGCTTTAGACACCTATCTTCCAAAATTAGTTAGAGCCGGTCAGCGAGTAGCTATTTGCGACCAACTGGAAGACCCCAAAAAAACAAAGACAATTGTTAAAAGAGGGGTAACGGAATTAGTTACGCCCGGAGTTTCTTTAAACGATGAAGTTTTAGAACAAAAAACTAACAACTTTTTGGCGTGCATTCATTTTGAAAAAGATAAAGCAGGTATAGCTTTTATAGATATTTCAACCGGAGAATTTTTATTGGCCGAAGGTAGCTTTAACTATATCAACAAACTTATTCAGGGCTTTTCTCCTAGTGAAATTGTGTTTCAAAAAAAGCATAAAGAGTTATTTCAAAACCATTTTGGTAATAGCCATTACATCTACTTTTTAGATGAGTGGATGTTTACCAGTGAGTATGCTAATGAAACACTCTTAAAACACTTTCAAACCAAATCGTTAAAGGGATTTGGCGTAGAAGGAATGGACTTAGGAATAATAGCTGCCGGAGTGGTTTTACACTACCTTTCTGATACTCAGCACGACCAACTGAAGCATGTTTCCAAGCTTTCTAGAATTGAAGAAGATAGATATGTTTGGTTGGATAAGTTTACCGTAAGAAATCTGGAGTTACTTTATTCTCCGAATGAAAACGCTAAAACTCTTTTAGATGTAATTGACTTTACACTGTCTCCAATGGGAGGGAGATTGCTTAAAAGGTGGTTGACATTACCCCTTAAGTCTAAAGAAGAAATCACAAAAAGACTTAATATAGTTGAAGAACTTTGTAGTGATGAAAACCTAAGGCAAAACATTGAAGAAGAATTAAATAGCATTGGTGATTTAGAGCGATTAATTTCAAAAGTCGCTGTTCAACGAGCTAATCCAAAAGAGGTTTATCACTTAAAAAATTCGTTAGAGATTTTATCAAACATCAAGTTAATTGGCGAAAAGTCTTCAAAAAGGGAATTAAAAAAACTAACCAGTCAAATTGACGACTGCAATTCTCCAAAACAACTAATTGAAAAGACCATTTTTAATGAAGCTCCAGCAGTAATCGGTAAAGGAAAAGTCATAAATAAAGGAGTTGATAAAGAATTAGATGAGCTAAGGAATCTGGCTAGCTCAGGGAAAGATTACCTTACTAACTTACAGAAAAGATTAACCGAAGAAACAGGCATTTCAAGTTTAAAAATAGCCTTTAACAATGTGTTTGGTTATTATATTGAGGTTAGAAATACTCATAAAGAGAAAGTTCCTGAAGATTGGATTAGAAAGCAAACTCTTGCGAATGCAGAACGTTATATTACCGAAGAATTAAAAGAATACGAAACCAAAATATTAGGCGCAGAAGAAAAAATATTAGCCATAGAAAATAAAGTATTTAACGAGTTGGTTTTAGAACTTTCTAATTACCTTCTTCCAATTCAAAGAAATGCTTTCATCGTTGCTCAGCTAGATTGTTTTCAGTCGTTTGCCAATTGTGCCATAGAAAACAATTACACCAAGCCTGAATTTGTTACCGAAAATAAAATAGAAATAACGGAAGGACGGCATCCTGTCATTGAAAAAACGCTGCCTATCGGGCAAGAATATATTTCCAATAATATTTATTTGGATGACACTACTCAGCAAATAATTATGATTACCGGCCCTAATATGGCAGGAAAATCAGCCTTGTTAAGGCAAACAGCCTTAATAGTTATTTTAGCTCAAATGGGAAGTTTTGTCCCTGCCAAAAAAGCACATTTAGGCATTACAGATAAAATATTTACTAGAGTTGGAGCTTCAGATAATTTGTCAATGGGAGAATCTACTTTTATGGTAGAGATGAATGAAACAGCAAGCATTTTAAATAATCTTTCAAATAATAGCCTGGTATTATTAGATGAGATAGGCAGAGGAACATCCACTTATGATGGAATTTCCATTGCTTGGTCTATTGCTGAATACATGCATCAACATCCTAAGTTTAAAGCAAAAACGTTATTTGCCACCCACTATCATGAGTTAAATGAAATGGCAAAATCCTTTGAGCGAATAAAAAACTACAATGTATCGGTTAAAGAAATTGACGGTAAGATTTTGTTTTTAAGAAAGCTGGTGCCTGGAGGAAGTGAGCATAGTTTTGGAATACAGGTGGCTAAAATGGCGGGAATACCAAAGTCAGTAGTGAATAAAGCCAATGAAGTATTAAAAAAGCTGGAAAGTTCTCATGTAGATGAAAAGACAAAAGCAGTAGTAAATGAAATTACAAACGACAATTTTCAGTTGAGCTTTTTTCAATTAGATGATCCTGTTTTAGAACAAATCAAAGAAGATATTTTAGCGATTGACATTAATACACTTACACCTGTTGAAGCATTGATGAAGCTGAATGAGATTAAGAAATTAGTTGGAGGGAAGTAAGCAGGCTATTCTTCTGTAGAATCAAAGAAAGGGCTCATTTCATTATTAATTTGTTCTCTAAGACTGTTTAGTTTTTGTGCGTATTCTTCAAGCTTTTTTTCTTTTTCTGTTTGCGGAATCCATTCTTTTACCTTTTGTGGTTTACCATTTTCATCTACCGAAACAAATACAATTACGCAATGTGTTTTCTTCTCAAATTTTTGCTGCGAAAAATCTCTTGAAAAAACATCAACAGCAATGTGAATGCTGGAATTTCCGGTATAAATTACGTAGGCGTCTATTCTAATTACTTCACCAATATTAATAGGTTTGTAAAAACGAATCCCTCCAACATATACGGTTACACAATATGTTTCAGCCCATGTTCTGGCACAAGTATAGGCCGTTTGGTCAATCCATTTCATTACCACTCCTCCGTGCACTTTACCACCAAAGTTTACGTCCGAAGGTTCGCTAATAAATTGAAAGGATATTTTATTGCCAGCCATTATTTTTCTTTAATCTTTTCTCCGTTTTTATACCAAACCATTCTTTTTACTTCTCCTTTTGGTGAGTAGTAAATCCA
>CALALS010000218.1 GCA_937925525.1 uncultured Flavobacteriales bacterium
ACACAAACAGGTAAAGTGACTATATTGAAATAATAAGCTTATAGTTTCTTCAAAAACCTATCTAAGGATTCAAGGGTTTCATTTTTTTGTTCAATGAAACCCATGTGTCCACAGTTTTCAATTACATCATAGGTGATATTTTTACCATAAGTGGTTTGTTCCAATAACGTTTTTTCAGGAATAATGGCATCTTCTTTTCCAATGATAAAGTGATAAGGAAAGGGAGAAAACTTTAGTAACACACTTCTATCCATTCTACGTTTCATCCCCTCAAGCGCTGCAATAGTAGATTGAACTGATGTTTTAGCGGCAATCTTTTTAATAGCAGAAATTAGTTTCTTATCCTTTTTAAAAAACAAATTAGGAATGGTCTCGTTCACAAAAATCTTGTGGTTTTTCTGTACCACTTTTATTGCCCTGTCTCTGTCCTTTTTCTTTTGCTCGGAATCAGCGAAAGCTGTAGAGTGAAACAAACAACAACCAATAACATTGTCCGGATATTTTTCTCCAAAAGCCAAAGAAACATAGCCTCCCATGGAATGCCCCACTAAAACTACTCTTCTTAAACGGTGTTTGTTCATTACCGATTTAACTATTTCTGCCATGTCTTGCATGGTATGAACATAACCCGTATTTCCACTTTTGCCATGACCTAACAAGTCAATTGCAATGACTCTATATTTAGGAGAATAATATTCTATAAATGATTCCCAAATGGATTTATCTTCCATAAAACCATGAAGAAAGATAATCGCTCTTCCTTTACCCTTATGGTAGTAACTTATTTTAGTTTTTTTATGGGTGATAGAAAATTCCTTCACTAGTCAACTTTTGTCTAATGGCTATTTCACTATGAATTCATTAGGGTTTCTATTTCGTCAGCTTCCAGTGGAATATTTTTCATCAAATCATTGTTCCCACCTGACTTAACAATAATGTTGTTTTCTAAACGAACCCCTAAATTTTCTTTAGGAATGTAAATTCCGGGTTCAACGGTGAAACACATATTTTCCTGAATAGGTTTGTTAAAATAGCCTACATCATGCACATCAATTCCTAAAAAGTGAGAGGTTCCGTGCATAAAATATTTTCGGTAAGCAGGATTGTTGGGGTCTTGGCTTTTAACATCTGCTTCCGTTAGTAAACCTAATCCAATTAATTCTTTCGTCATTATTTTTCCAACCTCTTTGTTGTAATCCTCAAAAAGTAAACCCGGAGCTAGCATATTGGTCGCTTCTTTCATCACTTTTAAAACAGCGTTATAAACTGCTTTTTGCCTTTCCGTAAACCTTCCGTTTACCGGAACACATCTAGTCATATCAGAAGCATAGTTGGCATACTCTGCACCAAAATCCATTAATATTACATCACCGTCTTTACATTGCTTGTTGTTTTCGATGTAATGCAACACACATGCACTATGTCCGCTTCCAATGATTGGTGTATAAGCAAAGCCTCTTGATTTATTTCTAATAAATTCATGAATAATTTCAGCCTCAATTTCATATTCCCAAACTCCCGGCTTTATGTATTTTAAAATTCTTCTAAATGCTTTTTCGGTGATATTACATGCTTGCTGAATTAACTGAATTTCCACATCATGTTTAATGGCTCGTATGTCATGCATAATTGCCGTGCTTCGATTATAGTGATGTAGCGGATATTTTTCTAACATCCATTTCGTAAATCGTTCATCGCGAGTTTCCACTTCATTACCGCTTCTGGTATGTTCGTTTGAATTCAGATAAATATTTTCTGCTTCATTCATCAAGCCTTTTAAAATGGTTTCAAACTGTGAAGTCCAATACACTGTTTTAATGCCTGAAATATCTGTCGCCTGTTCTTTCGTCAACTTTGCTCCTTCCCAAATGGCAATTAGCTCAGAGGTTTCTTTAACAAACAAAATTTCTCTATGCTTTTCCGTTCTACAATCAGGGAAAAGCACTAAAATACTTTCCTCTTGGTCCACTCCGCTTAAATGAAAAATATCACTATTTTGTTTAAATCCCATTGTGCCGTCACCATTAGTGGGCATAATGTCATTGGAATTAAAAATAGCCATACTGTTTGGCTTCAATTGGGAGGTAAATCTCTTTCTGTTATGTATAAAAAGCTCTGATGAAATTTGTTCGTATCGCATTAGTTAAAAAGTTAAAGTTAAAAGCTAAAGTGTTCCTTCATTTTTAACATATTTTGCCATAAAGATAGTGTTTTAAGCTGCTTTTAAAATTATTGAAGCCCCAATTAATGAATTAGCTTGAAAAGCTATGTGTTATAAAATATTATGTATTTTAGCTTGTACAAAACCAAACACTATGAACCCTATTTTAAGAAATATAATTGCCGTAATTGTTGGTGTAGTTGCTTGCATGGGCACTAATATGTTTATAATTGGAATAAGCGGGAAAATAATTCCATTACCGGAAGGCGTTGACCCTAATAATTTAGAAAGCATTAAAGAAAACTTGCACTTGTATGAATTCAAGCATTTTATCATGCCATTTTTAGCGCATGCACTCGGTTCATTAGTAGGCGATTTATTAGCAGCTTTAATTGCCGCTACCAAAAAAATGACTTTTGCCTATACCATTGGTTGTTTTCATTTATTGGGCGGAATAGCCGCAGCTTTGATGATACCCGCACCTACCTGGTTTATAGTTACTGACTTAGCTCTTGCCTATATTCCTATGGGATGGATTGGAGGAAAGTTGGTGAAGAAAAAATAATTGTTCACTGATATTATTTTTAACTTTGGTCAATACATTTCAAATTGGCTAAAACAAAAGTAAAAACAGCGTTTTTTTGTAAGAACTGTGGAACACAATCGCCCAAATGGGTTGGGAAATGTTCGCAGTGTGGGGAGTGGAATACCTATCAGGAAGAGGTTATTTCCAAACCTGACAACAGCAATCCTATCATCTCTCAAGACACCAAAAATGTTACTCCACAGCCTATCAATGAAATAAGTTCTTCGCATGAAAAAAGATGGAAATTACCGGACAAAGAATTAGAAAGAGTATTGGGGGGTGGTTTAGTTCCGGGTTCTTTAATTTTATTTGGCGGTGAACCGGGTATCGGAAAATCTACCTTGCTGTTGCAATTAGCATTAAAACTTCCGGGTATTAAAGTGCTATATATTTCAGGTGAAGAAAGTGAGCAGCAAATTAAAATGCGCTCGGAAAGAATTGGTATTGACAACCCCCAGTGTTTTGTTTTAACAGAAACCAATACACAAAAAATATTTCAGCACATTCATCAGCTAAAGCCTGATATTTTGGTGGTTGATTCTATTCAAACCATTTACACTTCTGTTATAGATTCTTCTCCGGGAACCATTTCGCAAATAAGAGAATCCACCGGAGAGTTTTTAAAGTTTGCCAAGCAAAGTAATACACCTGTTTTTTTAATCGGACACATCACTAAAGACGGAAGTATTGCCGGACCCAAACTATTAGAACACATGGTAGATGTTGTACTTCAATTTGAAGGTGACCGTCATCATGTTTATCGAATTATTCGCTCTTTAAAAAATCGTTTTGGCTCTACGAATGAGTTGGGCATTTATGAAATGATTGCTTCGGGCTTACGTGAAGTAGATAATCCATCAGAAATATTGATTAGCGGCACTCAAGAACAGTTAAGTGGTGTTGCTATTGCTGCCACATTAGAGGGCGCAAGGCCTATGTTGGTTGAAGTTCAGGCACTAGTTAGTTCTGCTGTGTATGGCACGCCTCAACGCTCTTCAACCGGTTTCGATTTGAGAAGGCTTTCTATGTTATTAGCGGTTTTAGAAAAGCGCTGTGGATTTAGACTAGGAGCTAAAGATGTGTTTTTAAACATTGCCGGAGGAATTAGAGTGGACGACCCAGCAATTGATTTGGCGGTAATTACTTCTGTGCTTTCTTCTAATGAAGATATAGCAGTTCCTTCTTCAGCTA
>CALALS010000219.1 GCA_937925525.1 uncultured Flavobacteriales bacterium
TGGAGTTTGTAATGGCAGAAAAGAAAAACATACTCATTACAGGTGGCGCAGGATTTATTGGTTCTCACGTAGTACGCTTATTTGCAAATAAATATAGTGATTATCATATTGTCAATTTGGATAAATTAACCTATGCCGGAAATCTGGAAAACCTTATTGATGTTGAGCAAAAAGCAAATTACGAATTTGTAAAAGGTGATATTGTTGATGCAACTTTTGTGGATGAACTATTTCAGAAATACAACTTTTCTGCGGTAATACATCTGGCAGCGGAAAGTCATGTGGATCGTTCTATTTCCAATCCGTTAGAGTTTGTGCAAACTAATGTAATAGGAACGGTAAACCTATTAAACTCAGCTAAAAAATTATGGGGCTGCAATAAAGACAACCAAACGCCTCAAGACAAAATGTTTTATCATGTTTCTACTGATGAAGTTTACGGTTCTTTGGGAGAAACAGGCTTCTTTTTAGAAACAACACCTTACGACCCACAGTCGCCTTATTCGGCTTCAAAAGCTTCAAGCGACCATTTTGTAAGAGCTTATGCAAACACCTATAATTTACCTGTAGTTATCTCTAATTGCAGCAACAACTATGGTTCACACCAATTTCCCGAAAAATTAATTCCACTTTTCATTCATAATATCAAAACCAATAAATCATTACCGGTTTACGGAGATGGTAAATACACCAGAGATTGGCTTTGGGTAGAAGACCATGCAAGAGCAATAGACGTAATTCTTCATAAAGGTGAATTAGGAGAAACCTATAACATTGGTGGCTTTAATGAGTGGCAAAACATTGATTTAATCAAGTTACTTTGCCAACAAATGGATGAAAAGCTTGGGAGAGAAAAAGGAGAATCCGAAAAGCTGATTACTTATATTAAAGACAGACCGGGACATGACAGAAGGTATGCCATTGACGCTACAAAGCTGAACAAAAATTTGGGTTGGAAACCAAGTGTTACGTTTGAAGAAGGATTATCTAAAACTATTGATTGGTATTTGAATAACGAAGAGTGGCTGAATAACGTTACTTCCGGTGATTATCAAAAATACTACGAGCAACAATACAGCTAATGGCTCCAAAATTTCATTCTAACGATATTTCCCAATTTACTTTTTTAGTTACCGGTGGAGCAGGTTTTATTGGCTCTCATTTAATTGAATATTTACTCAATAACAACGCAAAAAAGGTAATCTGTTTAGACAACTTATCGAATGGAAGCATTAGTAATGTTGAGCTTTTTAAAAAGTTTGACAACTACCAATTTATTGAAGGAGACATTACCAATATTCAAACCTGCAATGAAGCTTGTAAAAACGTAGACTTTGTATTGCACCAGGCTGCTTTAGGTTCCGTGCCTAGATCAGTTAAAAACCCTTTGGCAACGCATGAAGCCAATGCCACAGGTTTTATAAATGTTTTAAATGCCGCTAAAGAAAATAAGGTAAATCGTGTAGTTTATGCAAGTTCTTCATCTGTTTACGGTGATGACAAATCTTTACCTAAAGTAGAAGAAAATGTGGGTAATCCGATGTCACCTTATGCTGTTTCTAAGAAGTCGAATGAATTATACGCTAAAGTCTTTTATCAGTTATACGGTTTAGAAATTATCGGCTTACGTTACTTTAATATTTTTGGCCCAAGACAAACACCCGATGGCCCTTACGCAGCAGCTATTCCTATTTTTATTACACATGCTTTAGAAGGAAAATCTCCCTTTATTAATGGTGACGGAAGCAATTCAAGAGATTTTACTTATATTGAAAATGCCGTACAAGCCAACATTAAAGCACTTTTTTGTGAAAACAAGGATGCGTTGGGTGAAGTATTTAATATTGCTGTAGGGGAAAGAACTACTGTACTTGAACTCTATAATACCATCACTGAAATTTTAAACTCAGAGGTAAAACCAACACACCGAGAAGATAGAGTCGGTGATATTCCACATTCATTAGCCGACATTTCAAAAGCAAAAAAATTATTGGACTACTCTCCTACTATTATGAGTAAAGAAGGCTTAAAAAGAACTGTTGAGTGGTATAAGACTAAGAATTAAGATAACAGAAGTTAGACATAAGACAAGAATGGTTAATTGACTATGCTGTTTATCATTTCGATTCGCCTTTGACGGAGAGAAAACCCAACCTAATAACTAACCAACTTAATTTTCTTTGTTTCTATGCCATTAGTAAGATGCACGAAAAACATTTTACTTTGTACTTGATTGGTTAGAAATTGGACTTCCTGATATTCTTCAATGAGTAAATCTTGATGGTACAATAAATTACCTTCCATTGTAAATACATTTATTGAAAATTGTTGTGGACTTTCTGTTTCAACATTTAACTCAATAACTCCTTGTCTAATTGGGTTTACATATTTTACTTCAAAAACGTTTGACAATTCTGTAGAGTCAATAATTTCAGGCTCTATAATATCTATATAATAAAGCTTTTTTATTGAACCATAGTACGAACCTTCAATCAAATATTTACCTGGTGAAAAAATTGAAAAAGTGTCTCTTCTTTGTCCATTTGTTGCTCCACCATTACACATTTTAGGATCAAAAGAAAAAACTAAACTATCATTTTTGAGTATTCTTAGTCTGTAATGGCAACTGCTCATATCAAAATCACCGCATCCAGAATGTCGTTCCCAATAATAACAATGTAATTCAAAAAAAACAGTATCTGGTTTTTCAGCATTAAAATTATAGACATATTTATCTAAGTTATAACCATGTTCACCTTGAATAAAAGTAGTGTCGTGTGAAGGAGTTAAATGGTTGATTAAATAACAATATGCACTACATCTTCCAGCATAACAACAAATAACCATTAATAAGGAAATTAAAGTCAAGATGAAATTTCTCATAACAAGCAGTTTGATGTGGTAACGACAAAATATTTCGTTTATTTTGCACCATGAGTTTCCTTTCCAACATATTTGGTAAAAAAGAACCAAAGCTTCCTTTTGATTTTTCTGTGTTTAAAACAGACATGCATTCGCATTTAATACCCGGAATTGACGATGGTTCGGAGAGCTTAGAAAACAGCCTAGAAATGATTAAGGAGTTTGCTTCATTGGGCTACACCAAGTTGGTTACGACTCCACACATCATGAGTGATTACTTTAAAAACTCTCCCGAAACTATTTTACCCGGACTGGAAAAAGTAAAACAAGCACTAACTGAAAACAATATTAACATTACCCTTGAAGCCGCAGCAGAATATTATCTGGATGAGTTCTTCATTCAAAAGATTAAAGAAAAAAACATTTTAAGTTTTGGTAAGAGTTATGTTCTTTTTGAATTGCCTTTTATGAGTGAGCCTCCTCAATTGGCGGAAACCACCTTTGAATTACAAATGGCAGGTTACAAGCCTATTTTAGCACACCCTGAAAGATATGGTTTCTGGCATAACAATCTTGAAAAGTTACAAGA
>CALALS010000220.1 GCA_937925525.1 uncultured Flavobacteriales bacterium
GATGTTGTAATTCGGAAAAAAGAGTAGAGGTTGGTTGCATAGGCATTTATTTTTTATTTGTTTAAACAGGAAAACGACACTTATTTGGGTTTATTGTGTGGAGTGAAAAAAACTTTTTTAGCTTGGGATTTTTCGTCATTGCGGGCCTAGACCCGCAATCTAACATTAATACTTAATTTTGTATATGGTTAAGGGAGGATGTGTTTATTTTATGACTAATTATAACAATAATGTGTTGTATGTTGGTGTTACTTCAGAATTATCTGCTAGGGTTTATCAGCATTAAACAAACTACTTTCCTAACTCATTTACCTCAAAATACAGATGTTATAAACTAGTTTATTTTGAATCATTTCCCTCAATAGAAGAAGCAATACAGCGCGAAAAAGACATTAAAAATTGGAAAAGAAAGTGGAAAAATGAACTTATTACCAAGGCAAACCCACAATGGAAAGATTTAAGTAATGAAATAGAAGGCTTATAATTATGCAGATTGCGGGTCTAGGCCCGCAATGACGCATAAGTTTTATCTATTACTCAAAGCAACTGATGACTCTTCCATCAATTTACGCATGTTTATTAATGCGTAGCGCATTCTTCCCAAGGCAGTATTAATGCTAACATTGGTTTTATCGGCTATTTCTTTAAAACTCATGTCATAATATACACGCATCATCAACACCTCTTTTTGGTCGGTAGGAAGTTGCTGAATATAAACCCTAACATCTTTTCTTACATTTTGCGTAAACAACTGCTGTTCTATGTTTTTCTCTTTATTTGGAATGATACTAAAAATATCGAAGGCTTCGCCACCAGTAGTTGTGTGCAAACGGTTACTTTTGCTAAAATAATCTATTACAAGATTGTGAGCAATGCGATATACCCAAGGTAAAAACTTACCTTCTTCATTGTAATTACCACTTTTAAGTGATTTAATTACTTTAATAAAAGTATCCTGAAATAAGTCCTCTGTGAGATCTGAGTCTCTAACGTATTTGTAAATATATGCGTGAAGTCTTCGCTTATGTCTTTCTAATAGTTGCTCTAACGCTGACTCGTTGCCATTAATATAGGCTGTTACTAAAGTTTTGTCGGTAGTTTCAAAAGCGTCCATACTGCACCTCCTTTTTTAAGGGTTAATAAAAAAATAAATACTAAAAAAGGTAGATGTCTATGCTATATAAAAAGGATTTAGGACGTTTAACGTAAAGATTAAAATATTATTGTATGAGCAATAAAATTATTTTTTGTACCCCAAATTTACGCAAAAGAAGTTAGCTTTGTTGCGTTTTTTTGTTAAAATTAGTTAATGTCATTTGTGTACCCAGATATAGAAAAGCTTTCCTCTAAAGAATTTATTCTCATAAAAAATGCTCACGTACACAATTTACAGCACATTAATGTAGCTATTCCCAGAAACAAAATTACTGTAATAACGGGTCTTTCAGGCTCCGGAAAAACTTCATTGGCTTACGATACACTTTTTGCAGAAGGCCAAAGAAGGTATATAGAAAGTTTATCGTCTTATGCTAGGCAGTTTCTAGGGAAAATAGACAAACCTCAAGTTGACTACATCAAAGGAATTTCTCCAACCATAGCTATTAATCAAAAAGTAACTTCTTCTAATTCACGTTCTACTGTTGGTACAACCACAGAGATTTACGATTATTTAAAGTTGTTTTTTGCAAGAATAGGCAGAACCATTTCTCCTGAAACAGGAAAAGAGGTAAAGCGAGACCATCCGGAGCAAATTGTGCAAGACATCATGACTTTTAAAGAAGGAAGTAAGGTAGTTTTGTTGGCTCCTTTTATTTTAAAACCCGGATATACTGTTAAAGAAACGCTAAAACTACTTTTACAAATAGGTTACTCAAGGTTATGGCATAACAACGAAATCGTAAATATTGAGGATTTTAAAGAAAAATCAGAAAAAGATGTTTTCATTTTGATTGACCGTTTTGTGGTGAAGAAAGATGAAGAAGAAAATATCAGCCGAATTGCTGATTCTGTTGAAACAGCTTTTTTTGAAGGAAAAGGAAAATGTGTGGTAGTTAATGTTGATGAAAAGGTTACCAAAGAATACAGTAATCTATTTGAAGAAAACGGAACTTCCTTTGAAGAGCCAAGCGTACACTTATTTAGCTTTAATAATCCTTTGGGTGCTTGTAAAACTTGTGACGGCTTTGGAAGTGTTATAGGAATTGATGAATCATTGGTTATTCCAAACGAATCTTTATCTCTTTATGAAGATTGTGTAGTAGCCTGGAGAGGAGAAAAAATGCAGGAGTGGAAATATCAAATTATTGATTCTGTTTCTAAAACTGATTTTCCCATTCATAAACCGTATGAAGAACTTTCTGAAAAATTTAAAACCATGTTGTGGGAAGGTTGTGCTCATTTTGAAGGAATCAATGCTTTCTTTCAATATGTAGAAAGTAAAAGCTACAAAATTCAATACAGAGTACTGCTTTCTCGTTACAGAGGAAAAACAACTTGTCCTGATTGTAAAGGAACCAGAATACGAAAAGATGCATCGTATGTAAAAGTTGACGGATATTCTATTATTGATATGGTATTAATGCCGGTTGATGAGTTACAGGAATTGTTTGACTCCATACAACTTAATGAGAAGGAGCAAAAAATTGCCAAGCGTTTATTAATTGAAATCAGAAGCCGATTAAAATATTTGAATGATGTTGGTTTGGGTTATTTAACATTAAACAGAGCTTCCAATACGCTTTCCGGTGGAGAAACACAACGAATTCATTTATCTACCGCAATAGGTAGTAGTTTGGTAGGTTCTACTTATGTATTGGATGAGCCAAGTATTGGTTTACATCCCAAAGATACCGAGAGATTAATTAGTGTGATTAAAGACCTTAATAAAATTGGTAATACGGTGGTGATTGTTGAGCATGATGAAGAAATCATGAAAGCGGCTCATCATATTATTGATATGGGACCAATGGCGGGAAAAAATGGCGGACATATTGTTTTTGAAGGAAATCACACAGAACTAGAACAAGAGAAGGAAAGCATTACTGCAAAATATTTAAAAGGTGTTGAACAGATAGATGTTCCTGCTAAGAGAAGAAAGTGGAAAAACTATATTGAAATTAATAATGCCAAGCTTCATAATCTCAAAAATATCTCTGTGAAGTTTCCGCTAAATACGTTAACGGTTGTTACTGGAGTGAGTGGCTCGGGAAAATCCAGCTTGGTAAAAGGTTGTCTGTATCCTGCTGTTAAAAAGCATGTAGATGCCGTAAAACATGACGGAAAATTTGCAGGAAGTTTAGAAGGAAAATTCGATAAGCTGGAAGAAGTAGATATGGTAGACCAAAACCCGATTGGCAGAAGTTCACGTTCTAATCCGGTTACATACATTAAAGCGTTTGATGACATCAGAGATTTGTATGCCTCTTTACCTGCTTCAAAAGTAAATGGTTTTAAATCCGGACATTTTTCATTTAACACCAGTGGCGGAAGATGTGAAAACTGCCAGGGAGAGGGAATGGTTACGGTAGAAATGCAGTTTATGTCTGACATTAAATTGCAGTGTGAAGAATGTAAAGGCAAGCGCTACAATGAAGATGTGTTGGAAGTAGTATTTAACGAAAAAAATATTGCCGACATATTAGACATGACCGTAGATGAAGCAATGGATTTCTTTGGACAGTTTCCTACTTGCGAAAAAATAGTAAACAAAATAAAACCCTTACAAGATGTGGGAATGGGCTATGTGCATTTAGGGCAAAGCTCTTCTACATTGAGTGGAGGAGAGGCGCAACGTATAAAGTTAGCTTCTTACATAGCTATGGGAGAGAAGGCCAAAAACAGACTGTTTATTTTTGATGAGCCTACCACAGGATTACATTTTCATGATATTAAAAAATTATTGAATGCCTTTAATGCGTTGATTGACCAAGGGCATAGTATTATTGTAATAGAACACCACCCTGATGTAATAAAATGTGCCGACTGGCTGATTGATTTAGGCCCTGATGGCGGTAAAAAAGGTGGAAATATTGTGTTTGAAGGCATACCCGAAGACTTGGCTTCCGCCAAAAAATCCCATACTGCTAAGTTTGTGTTGGAGAAGTTGGGGGTTGGGGTTTAGTTACGTCTGCTTCTTTTTTGAGGCTAGAATAAGTATTGCCATAAAAATAATATGTATAAGAAAGTTTAGCCAATAATTATATTTTGGATTTTTATCTATAATGGGTATTTGATAGGAAATTATGGTTATTGTCGCTATTAAACCTAGCCATATAAGGTTTAATGCAATCCAACCTGGAATAGTTTTCCTATCAAATTTTTGATTTGGGAATAGCGGAAGAAAAATTAAAATAGGAATAACCAAAATGAAAAAAAAGTTAGAGGAAATCACCATCCAAAAAGTAGACACTTTAGTTGAATTACTTTCTGTAGTGTTTGTATAAATATAAACTTTTGAAGAATCTTCAACTAAAGTTGAAGATTTTGTAAAGCTTAAATATTCTGAATAATGTTTTTTTGTGATTATTTCATTTTCAAGTTCTAGAATAATATCTAGATTAATACTATCATTTGCATAACTTTTTTTAAGGTTTTGAATTCGTTCAAGCTGGCTTATTTTATTATTAATACTAATATTATAAGATAGATTTAATCCGTAATCAGCAAAGAATAAAATTCCAATTATTACAATAATTAATCCTGTTTTTACTCCAAATGATTTAGATTTATCTAAAAAGAAGGATAGGAGCTTGCTTATTGTATTATCCATACTTTATATTTATTGTCACCAAGCCCTTTTCTTCCAATTGCTTTTAGCAGCAGTTTTGTTTTCAGCAGGTTTAACGGATTTGGCTTTTCGCTCTTTAATAACGTAAGCTGCCATAATTTCTGCAATCTCTTGCTCGTCTGCTTTTACCTCAAACAATTTGTCAGGCGTAAAATAATGGTTTACAAAATGGGTGTCAAAGTTTCCGCTTACAAAAGCATCATGCTGCAAAGCAAACTTGCAAAACGAAAGGGTAGTAGATACACCCGAAATTTGGTATTCGTTAATGGCTCTAATCATTCTTTCTCTGGCTTCCTCACGGTTTTCACCATAAGTAATAAGCTTGGCAATCATTGGGTCGTAATAGATAGGAATATCCATACCTTGCTCGTAACCATCATCTACTCTTACGCCAGTTCCTCTTGGCGGAACATAGCGTTTTAACTTACCAATATCCGGTAAAAAGTTGTTGGCAGGGTCTTCTGCATACACTCTCACTTCTATAGAATGTCCAATAATTTTTAAATCATCTTGTGTAAAGCTTAGTTTTTCTCCTCTGGCTACTTTTATTTGTTCTTTTACTAAATCAACTCCTGTAATCATTTCTGTAACAGGATGCTCTACTTGTAGCCTGGTGTTCATTTCTAAAAAGTAAAAGTTTTTGTTTTCATCCAATAAAAACTCTACTGTTCCTGCACCTACATAATTACAAGACCTGGCTACATCTACCGCACATTCTCCCATGGCTTTTCTTAACTCAGGAGTTAATACGCTAGATGGTGCTTCTTCAATTACTTTTTGGTGTCTTCTTTGAATGGAGCATTCTCTTTCAAATAAATAAAGTATGTTTCCGTGCGTATCTGCTAAAATTTGAATTTCAATATGTCTTGGAGAGCCTACATATTTTTCAATAAATACAGAGCCGTCACCAAACGCAGATTTTGCTTCACTCACCGCTCTATCCATTTGTTCTTCAAACTCAGCGGCATTTTCTACAATACGCATTCCTTTACCACCACCACCGGCAGATGCTTTTACCAA
>CALALS010000221.1 GCA_937925525.1 uncultured Flavobacteriales bacterium
AGCCAGCAATTCTTCTTCCAAAATATAATCTCCTAAAAGCGCTTTTCCATCGTCATAATCTTTTCCTTTTTTATCAATATTTTTTCCTACTTCTTCCAGTCTATCACGGGTATCCATCATAATTTTTCTTGGAGAAAGTTTTTTGCCAGTTATGTTAGCAGGGCATTCAGCCGTACACCTACCACATTCCGTACAACTATAAGCATTCATTAGCTGAATAAAAGTTAAATCAGTAACATCTTTAGCTCCGAATTTTTCTACGGGAGCATCATTAGCCGGAGTAGCGTAAGGGTCGGCTGTTGGGTCCATCATCAGTTTTACTTCATTGGTAACCGATTCAAGGTTATTGATTTTCGTTTTGCTTTCAAGTTTAGAGTAATAGGTGTTAGGAAAAGCCAGTATGATATGGAAGTGTTTAGAATAAGGTAGATAATTCATAAATGCTAAGATTCCCACAATATGAAACCACCAAGCGGCTCTTTCTACAAAAATTAAAAAGGAGTCAGAGTATAACTCAAATAGAGGAACTAATAGAGAGCTAACAGGGTAGGAGCCCGCATTTGCATAATGCTCAACACCTCTGGCTTGAAGAACCTGGTCAGCAGCATTCATTTTTAAGAAAGCCATCATCAGCGCAATTTCAAATATCAAAATTAAGTTGGCGTCTGTGGTAGGCCATTTTTTCATTTCAGGATTATGAAAACGCCTGATTTTTAGTACGTTTCGTCTTACTAAAAATATTGCACAAGCAACTATTACCAATAATGCCAACACTTCAAAGCTTCCAATTAAAACATCATAAAACCCACCCATAAAAGAAAAAATACGGTGCGTTCCGAAAATCCCATCTATTAGTATTTCAAGTACTTCAATATTAATGATAACGAAACCAACATAAACAAGAATGTGAAGAAAGCCTGCTATTGGTCTGGCGGTCATCTTTGACTGACCTAGCGCAACTTTTATCATTGTTTTCCATCTCTCAGAAGAATCTCCGCTTGGTTTTACTTTTTTACCGAGCATGATGTTTCTTCTGATAAAAGCTACGTTTTTGTAGAACAAAAATCCTGCTGCGCCTAGTATGATGATAAATATGATGCTTGATATCATGGGTTTAGTTCTTTTGTTTTATGTTATCCTCTTAATTCTGCTCCTGTTTCTTTATTAAATACATCAATAATATTTTTCATAATGCCATCCACTTCTTCAT
>CALALS010000222.1 GCA_937925525.1 uncultured Flavobacteriales bacterium
TGAATGAGTTTTTGTGCCTGTGCTTTAGCATTATCTGAAACTTTAATCATCTTATTTTTATTTAGACAAAATCTAAATTATAGCGCAAAAGTATCTAAAATCATTGTCTAATCCAAGCCAATCGCTGATATATTAAACATTTGTCAGCAATGTTTAGTTTTGTAGTCAATTTAAAAATTATGAGTTATACAGAATTATCAAGCGTAGGCGAGTTTGGGCTAATTGAACACCTTACTAAAAACATTACTTTAAAACACAAAAGCAGTGTAAAAGGTGTAGGCGATGATGCAGCTGTAATTGGTGAAGGAAAGTCAAAAACCATAATTACGACTGACTTACTTGTAGAGGGTATTCACTTTGATTTAATGTATAGCCCTTATAAACATTTGGGCTACAAAGCCATTGCAGTTAACCTGTCTGATATTTATGCTATGAACGGAACGCCAAAGCAAGTAACTGTTTCGTTGGCTTTGTCTAATCATATTTCTGTGGAAGCACTTAATGAGTTGTATGAAGGCATTTATACTGCTTGCGACAAATACAATGTAGATGTAATAGGTGGTGATACTACTTCTTCTCAATCAGGATTAATGATAAGCGTCACGGCCATTGGCGAAGCTAATGAAGATGAAATAGTATATAGAAACGGAGCTAAGGTGAATGATTTAATTTGTGTAAGTGGTGATTTGGGAGGTGCATATATTGGTTTACAAATCTTAGAAAGGGAAAAGAAGTTATTTAAAGAAAATCCAAAAATTCAGCCTGATTTAGAAAACTATGAATACATAGTTGAAAGACAGTTAAAACCCGAGCCTAGAAAAGATGTAGTTGATGAATTAAAAAAACTAGGTATTAAACCAACATCCATGATAGATATTTCTGATGGTCTTTCCAGCGAAATAATTCATATTGGAAAGCAATCAAGTGTAGGAATGAGAATAGTAGAAAACAAATTACCTATTGACCAACAAACTTTTTCTACGGCTGAACAATTAAATATACATCCCGCCACTTGCGCTTTAAATGGAGGAGAAGATTATGAGCTACTTTTTACTATTCCTGTTAATGATTTTGAAAAAATTAAAGGAAATAAGCTTTTCAGAGAAATTGGCTTTGTAACTGATGTAAAGGAAAAATATGAAATGCTAACTAATAGCGGAAGTTTCATAGAGTTAACAGCCCAAGGCTGGAAGTCGTTTTAAGAATCGATTTGGACTGTAGCGTCAAAATTCCTTACTTTTGTGCCCTGCTTTTGAAAAACACTATACTACCAAAACTATGAGAATCCATATTTTAATTTGCTTAGTAGCATTTTTTATGACTAGCTATAACAGCTATTCACAAGAAGTGTCAAAAGAGAGAACCACAACTTATACATTCGAAATCAATAAACTTAAGTTCCCTAGTCAGGAGCAAGGTATTGAAAACGATTTAAAATCTACTCCACACTTATTAGACTTAGACCTTGATGCATTGAATTATAAGCTCTATATAACTGTTAAAGAAGGCGCTGATTACGGCTATTTGAATTTAGAAAATGTAAAAAAAGCTGTTCTTCAAAATAATGCTGAAATAGTAAAATTCACTAAGGAAGTTAAAGCCGCTACAAAATGAAAAACATCTCTTTAGTAATTGTTTTTTTAATCCCATTTATTTCTATTTCCCAGTCAGATAATTGCGCAAGCGCAGTTAGTATAACTCCTAGTTTTACTGTATGTAATTATCAAGTAGGAACCTCAACTAATGCTACCCAATCAATACCCACATGTTCAGCAGGCGGGTTTGCTGATGATGATGTTTGGTATTCATTTGTTGCGAATAGCGCCAGCACTACCATAAAAGTAGATCCTTCTGTTGGATACGACCCAGTTGTTCAGCTATTTTCCGGTAATTGTGGCTCTTTGACGTCAATTCAATGTCAAGATTTGAATGGTTTAAATGGTGATGAAAATTTAACGGTAACTACCTTAGTGCCCGGAAACACTTATTTTATAAGAGTTTATCATTATGGTATTGGTTCCGGCACCGGTACTTTTAATATTTGTGTAAAAGGTTTAGCACCTCCCAACAACAACACTCCGTGTAATGCCTACAACTTGCCTTCAGTAACCCCTTCCTGTGATTTTCAAACTTATACCAATTTAGGTTCAGCCGGATCATCTGTTCCAACACCATCCGGTTGTGGTGGTTCTTCTCCTTTTCAAGGAGGATATGCCGGTGGCGATGTTTGGTTTTCTGTTGTAGTACCTCCTAGTGGTCAACTTGATATTCATACTTTGGGTATAGATTTTTCTGATGGTGCAATGGCTTTATATTCGGGTCCATGTTCATCACCCGTTTTAGTTGAGTGTGACGATGATGGAGACCCGGGAGACGGAATTTTAATGCCACATATATATCGAACAGGACTGACACCGGGTACTACGATGTATATTAGAGTTTGGGAATATGGAAACAACAACAATGGAAAATTTGGTATATGTGTTTCTACACCTGATAATGATAACTGTGCAAATGCTCAATTAATTTGTGATTTGAATGGTTATGGTGGCATTACCAGTAGTGCATACACTATTGATCAGCCAAGCAACATGTGTGGAATAGGTAATCCATCGTCACCTAATCCAGGATGCGTTTTTGGTACCGGTTATACCGGAACTTCTCCTGTTCAAATAGATAATAATAGTTGGTTAGCTTTTGTGGCTGATTCATCTATTGCTCAGTTATTTGTTCAAGTAAACGCATGTTCAAATGGTAACGGAATGCAAATGCAAATTTTCAGTGGCACCAATTGCACCAATTTTACTGCGGTTTCTAACTTTTTAGAAACAACAACTTCCCAAACAGTGACTGCTACAGGTTTAATTAAAGGTAATTTGTATTATATTGTTGTTGATGGTTTTGCCGGAGACATCTGTTCATATACAATAACTGCTACAAGCGGAATTGATATTGTTAGAATCAATCCTGCCAATATTGATATCTGTATAGGTCAATCAACCAACTTAAGCGCAATAGTTAGCGGTAGTGGTAGTTATTCTTACAACTGGTCTTCCACTCCTGCAGGGTTTACTTCAACATCACAAAATGTTTCGGTATCACCAACTCAAAATACACTTTACACAGTTCAGGTTACGGGAAAATGTGGTAAAGTAACTACAGCAAATGCTTACGTTGGAGTTCATCCGTATCCTACGGTAGCTATTACTGCCTCAGACACATCAGTCTGTGAGGGTGTTAGCATTAGTTTAAATGGAAATCCTTCTGGGGGAACAAGCCCTTATTCTCACAGTTGGAATGGAAACGGAGCGGGAAGTTTAAACAACACTAATATAGTAAACCCAAACTTTAATAATAATTCCGCAGGAAGCTATAAATTAGTTTATCAAGTGACTGATACCATTGGCTGCTCTGTTTCTGACTCCATAAATCTTACCGTTAACCCTACGCCAGTAGCAGGAATAAGTGGAGATGATACCATTTGTAGTGGTGAAACAATAACCCTTCAAGGAAGCGGAGGAGGAAATTATTTATGGAGTAACTCTGCAACCACAGATAGTATAAGTGTTTCTCCAAGCTCTAATTCAAATTATAGTGTTATTGTTTCTAATAACTTCAATTGTTCTGATACTGCTTTTCACACGGTTATAGTTAATCCAACTCCAAACATTACTATATCCGGGCTAGATTCTATATGTAATGGTGATAGTACAACTTTAAGCTCATCGGGAGCTAATACCTACTTATGGAATACCAGCGCTACTTCAACTAGTATTACCGTTTCACCACCTAGTAATACCAATTATACTGTTGTAGGAACTGACAATAATGGATGTATGGATTCTGCAAGTTTTAATGTAACTGTATTGCCAAACCCGGATGTTACGATTAGCGGGTTAGATAGCATCTGTATTGGAGAGTCTTTAACTCTATCAGCAAGCGGAGCACAAAATTACGCTTGGAACACCGGAAGTAATAGCTCTAGTATTTCTATTTCTCCTTTAAGTTCAACAAATTATTCCGTAATAGGACTTGCAGGAAAATGTTCTGATACAGCTTACCATTCTGTATTTGTAAAACCTCTTCCATTTATTGATGCAAAAAATGATACCACCATTTACTTAGGACAATCTAAAAAACTTGTCGCACTTGGAAGTAACAATTATACATGGTTTCCGCCTTATGGTTTATCTTGTAAAGATTGTGCCGAACCAATTGCAACTCCCGAACAAACTACTACTTACTGTGTAAGAACAACTGTAAACGGCTGTAGCGATACTGCTTGTGTTACTATTACTGTTGATGAAAGCTGTGGTGAAGTATTTGTACCAACTGCCTTTTCTCCCAATGGAGATTTAAATAATGACTGTATTAAAGCTTATGGAAACTGCCTTGAAACAATTTTATTGCGAATTTACTCAAGGTGGGGAGAGCTGTTGTTTGAAACAGAAGATGTAGATGCTTGTTGGGACGGAACCTTTAAAGGAAAACCATTAAATACCGGTGTTTACACTTACACTGCTGCAGGGACTTTAGCAAATGGAGAAGAGTTTAGTATGAAAGGTAACTTTTCATTATTTAGATAGAAATGAAAAAAATAAGTTTAATTATTCCCTTATTAATTTGTAGTCTTTTTTTAAAGGCCCAGGACATTCATTTTGCACAACTTTATGCTACACCATTAACTATAAACCCTGCTCAAACCGGAGCAGAAAATAAGTACAGAGCTATTTTGAATTACAGAAATCAATGGGCTAGTGTTACTACTCCATACTTGAGTATGATGGCCAGCTTTGATATGAATTTTAAAAAGGCTAGAAGTAAAAAAGCTTTTTGGGCAGCAGGTATTTTTGCTTACAATGATAAAGCCGGAGATTCACAAATGAGTTTATCTCAAATAAATGGAAGTGTTGCCTACCACATTCCTTTAGATGATAATAACTTGCTTGGAGTTGGGCTTCAGGGAGGCTATTTTCAAAGAAGCGCCAATACATCATCATTAACCTGGGGAAATCAATTTGATGGATATCAACATAATGCTGCTATTTCATCAAATGAAAATTTTGGAGATGGAAAAATGGCTATTGGCAAAGCTGATTTAAGTGCAGGTATTTTTCATCAGTTTATTAATGAAGGAGAAACTTTTTCTTCAATTTCAACTGGTTTGGCTGTTCATCACTTAAACAGTCCGACATACGATTATTCAAATATTGTGAAAGATAAGCTATACTATCGTTGGGCGTTTCACTCAACAGCTGCCATTAATGCAAGTGACAATATTGTTGTAAACCCAAGTGCATTGTACTACAGACAAGGTAAATTACAAGAAATTTATTTTGGAACTAACATGATGTATTACCTGGAAAAAGCTACCAAAACCAATTATAAAGGGAATACTGCAATAGGTGTTGGGGCTTATTATAGGTGGAATGATGCAGTAGTTGGCTCATTGCATTTAGATTATCAAAGTTTTTTACTTGGATTTAGTTATGACTTTAATATTTCTACTTTAAAAAGTGCCTCTAATTACAAAGGTGGCTTTGAAGTATCCCTTATTTACAGAATGAAAGAAGCTAGTTCTTTTTCTGCTCCCCAATTACATTAATTCTATTCTAATAATTCCAAGGTTCTTTAATCACATTTGTTCTTAAAAAGAAGTTAGATAACGATATTTTTAATCGCTTGAATAAGTAATACATTATCGGGACAATTACTAACGTCAAAAATGTAGTAAATGTTAATCCAAAAATAATTGTCCATGACATTGGGCCCCAGAATATCACATTATCTCCACCAATATATACTTGAGGGTCAAGGTCTGAAATTAATGTAAAAAAGTTAATGTTCATACCCACAGCTAATGGTAATAAACCAAGTATAGTGGTGATAGCGGTTAATAAAACCGGTCTTAGTCTTCTTTTACCCCCTTTAATAATGGCATCTTTGATATCGTCAATTGAAAGACGCTCATTTTCACCCATATTTTTCTTCTTTCTATCTTGAATAAGGTTTATAAAATCTATTAATACAATTGCATTATTTACCACAATTCCTGCCAATGAAATTAAACCAATCATGGTCATAATGATAATGAAATCCATTCTGAAAATTACCAAACCTAAAAATACTCCTATCAAACTTAATATTACCGTAAGTAGTATAATAGCCGGTGTAGAAATACTGATAAATTGAGCAACAATAATCAGTAGAATAAGAAAAACGGCTATCATAAGAGCTGTACTTAAAAAAGCCATTTCTTTTTCCTGCTCTTCTTGCTGGCCGGTAAACTTTATATTAATGTCTTCCGGTGACTCATAATTATCAAGATTTGTTTTAATTTTTTCAACTATTTCATTGGCATTATACCCGTCTATTACATTAGAGAAAATGGTAATTACCCTTTTTAGGTTTTTCCTTTTTACCGCACTAAATGTTGTGGATTTTGAACTGTTTGCCACTGATGAAATAGGTACTTGATAAATTCGACCATCTGATTGGCTTCTAAATGTAATTCTTTGGTTCATCAGAGAACTTTCATCATATCGTTGTTCATCATTAAATCTCAGAACAATATCATAATCGTCCTCTCCATCTTTGTAAGTAGAAACATCCTTTCCAAATAAAGCTGTTCTAATGTTACTACCTATCATTCCTGAAGATATTCCTAAGCGTCTTGCTTTAGCCCTATCAATGGTAATAGGCATTTCCGGTTTTCCTGACTGAATATCAATTTTCAACTCCTCAATTCCTGCAATTGCTTTATCATTAATAAACTTTTTGAGTTCTTCTGCTTCTTCCATTAATTTAAAATAGTCGTCTCCACTTAACTCAATATTAATTGGTTTAGGTTGTGGAGGGCCTGCCGGGTCTTTGTCCACCGTAATTTGCACTCCGGGAATTCCCGCTTCTTTTAGGTTTTTCCTGATATCTTTCATTACCTTACTAGTAAGCACTCCTTTTCTATCTTGGAATTTCACAAACGCCACCATAATTCTAGCTTTCTCAGGTGTTGCACCCATAGAAACGCCTTCCATTGGGTCACTAGCTCCTTCTCCTACCTGGGCAATAACAGATTGTACTAAATAGTTTTCTCCATTCTTATCTAAATACTTTTCCTTATTGATTGTTTCATAAACTATTTCTTCTGCCCGCTTGGTAATTTGGTTTGTTTCGTGAATATCTGTTCCTATTGGCATTTCAATAAATACGTTCACATAATTGGGCATATTGATTGGGAAAAACTCAACTTTTGGAGGAAATAATCCCATCAAAATGAATGAAAAAATTAGTAATCCGATTGTTCCAAAAAAGAAACCAAGTGGTCTTTTTTTATGAAGCGCATAAGTAAGTATTCTTTCGTAAGAATCTTCCAGTTTAGGTAATAGTTTTTCTTGAAACCAAACTGTAGCCGGTGAAAACAAGAAATAATTAATCAATATAATTATGCCCGCTATGATTAAAAAATTACCGAAGCCATGAGCGCCAACTAAATGCATAAATAATCCAAACACTACAAAAGCAGCAAAAATGACAAGCAGTTTTTTACGTTTCATTCTGGTTTCTTTAACCTTCATAAATACCGCTGTAAGTACCGGATTGATAACCAAGGCAACGAAAAGTGAAGAGCCTAAAACTATCATCAGAGTGATAGGTAAATATTTCATAAACTCACCCATTAATCCCGGCCAAAGTGCAAGTGGCACAAATGCTGCCAAGGTGGTTGCGGTTGAGGCGATAATTGGCCAAGCCACTTCACCCACTCCTTTTATTGCCGCATCTATTGAATTATAGCCTTCATCCATTAAGCGATATATATTTTCTACCACCACAATTCCATTATCAACCAACATTCCTAAGGCTAAAATGAGAGAAAATAACACCATCATATTTAAGGTAACACCGAATGCTCCCAGTACCATAAAAGCCAAAAACATGCTTATTGGAATTGCTATACCTACAAAAAGAGCATTTCTTAAACCTAAAAAGAATAAAAGAACAAGTATTACTAACAGCATTCCGAAAATGATACTGTTCTCCAATTCATCAACTTGTGTTCTGGTTTGGTCGGATTGGTCTCCGGTAATTTTAATAACCAAATTAGCGGGTAAAACTTCTTGTTTTGCTTCTTCAATAATCTTATTAATTTCATCTGAAGCATCAAGAAGGTTTTCGCCTGCTCGCTTCATAATATCCAGCATTACAACCGGCTTTCCACTTTGTCTGGCAAAGCTTTTCGGGTCTTCTCCTTCAAAGCGAACCTCAGCAATATCTTTTAAATAAACTAACTCTTGCTTTTCACTTTTTACCACTAAATTTTCTAATTCTTCAACACTTGTAAACTCTCCTATTACTCTCACGTTTCTGTTATACCCGTCTATTAACAAATCTCCACCTGATGTAGTAATATTTTCTGAACGAATAGCATTTTCTATGTCTTGAAAGCTGATTTCAGTTGACTCCATTTTATGCAGGTCTATCAAAACTTTCATTTCTCTTTCGGGAATTCCTCTTATATCTACTTTAGAAATTTGAGGCAAGTCTTCAATTTTATCTTCTAAAATTTCTGCATACTCTTTTAACTGTTTCATGGTGTAATCTCCGGAAAGATTGACATTCATAATAGGCGTCAATTCAGAAAAGTTCATTTCAAAGATATTTGGGTCAACAGGCAAATCCTGCGGAAAATCCGCATCTCCTCTTGCTTTATCAACAGCATCTTTTACTTTTCTGAGAGCCTCCTTAGGTTCAACAGAAAAATCAAATTTCACCTGAATAGTTGAATACCCTTGAATAGACGTTGAATTAATTTTATCTACTCCGGTAATAGATTTTAATTCCTTTTCAATTGGTCTTGTTATTAATCGTTCAATATCTAGCGCTGAGTTTCCGGGATAAGGTGTTCCCACATAAATCTCAGGTGTAATTACTTCCGGGAACGCTTCTTTTGGCATTGATGTGTAAGCTGATATACCCGCCACAAGTATGATAAAAAGTAAAACGAAAACTGTCGTTCGGTTTTTTACAGAAAGTGTGGATAATCCAAACTGCTTGTCTATTTCCGGATTTTTATTTTGGTTGTTGTCCATTTTAAATATCTTAACTGTACTTCTTTTATTGAGCTAACTTAATGTATTCGCCTTCCGATACACTTCTTGCTCCATTAACTATAAGTTGTTCTCCGCCATTCAATCCCCCTGTTACAAGTGTACCGTCCTCATTTGCTGCACCAACCTCTACAATGATTTTTTTCGCTACTAATTCACCATCTTTTTTATCGGCAATAAATACATAGTTATTCCCTTTTATATCTTGTTGAACAGCTTTTGAGGGGACAACAAAATCACTTTTTGTTGATAAATCTGTAATGGAAAGTATTGCTAGTAAATTAGGCTTAAGTTTCTGATTTTTATTTTCTAAATCAACTCTTACTTTAAAGCTCCTATTATTAGGATTTATAAATTGACTTACATGAGAAACTACTGTATCAATAGAAAATCCAACGGAAGGAATTTCAACCTTAACTTTTGTGCCTTTTTCGATTATACCTGTATATTCTTCAGAAACATCGGCTTTGATGTAAACATTTTTGGCGTTTACCAACCTAATAATAGGTAGAGCAGGATTAGCTAGCTCTCCATCATTCATAAAAATTTCATCAACAGTACCATTAACAGGAGCAATAATTTTTCCCTTCTTAATGTTTGCATCAATTGCGGCTAAAGTGCTTTCTAATGATTCTTTTCTTGTTTTTGCTTCTAAGTACTGAACTTCCGAACCTATTTTATCTTTCCATAATTTCTCCTGTTTTTCAAAAATTTGCTTCGCTAATTCATAAGAAGTTTTTATTTCTTCTCTTTTCTTTGATTATATAAAACAGATAAGTCAAGTTCAGCCAAAACTTGTCCTGATGTAACACTTTGGCCTTCGTTAACATAAACTTTTTTAATATTTCCGGGCATTTCAGGGTATAAACTCATTGAAGCATCTGCTTCAACATTACCGTGAACCTGAAAACTATGCTCAAAAGCAGATTTTTCAATATCAGAAAGCGTAACATAAACATACCTTCTTTCAATGCTTGTATCTAATTTCGCAATTTGGTTTTCAACTTCTGAAAGGGCTTTTCCAATATCTGCATGAAGAGCCTTTAGTGAATCTCTTTTTTGAATAAGTTTTTCAATTTCAGGATTGGCTTCTCCGCCACCACATGAAAAACCAATTATTAAAATTGAACCTAAAACTAATGTTGGGATTAAATTTAATTTCATTTGAGTTATTTTTTCTATTAAAGTATTATTTGTTGTTAAGTAAATAGTCCAACTCAGTTTTAGAATTAAGGACTTTTAATAATGCATTGAAGTAATTTGTTTGGCTAGCTATATATTGTGCGTGAGATTGTGTTAAATCAAAGCTAGTTGAAATTCCTTCATTATATTTTCTTAGTGTTTGGTCATAAATATTTTTTGAAAGCGCTAGGTTTTCTCTGGCAAACTCTAATTGATTTTTATTAGTTTCAAGCTGACTTTTGGCGGAAAGGAATTGTACATTTAAATTCTTTTCCAGCGTTTCTTTTTGATTCGTTACCTTTTCAAGTTCTAGCCTATTTTGCTGAACCACCGCATTTTGACCAAGTGAGTTAAATATTGGAACATTTAATTTTAATCCAACTATAGTTGATGGATACCAATTCGGGAAGTCAAATTTATTACTAAATGCATTTTGAGAATGTGATAAAAAGGCAGACATTGATGGAAGAGAAACGTATTTACTGTTTTTCAAACTCATCTTACTCAACTCCTCTCCTTTTACAACAATTTGATAGTCTATAGATTGGGAAACATCAAACTTTTCAGCTGGTGAGCTTAAATATTCTTCGTTTGAAAACTCATCAATTGATTGAGAAAGAATTATTTCTTGGTCTAAAGGAATATTTAACTGTACCTTCAATAACATCTCAGAAATTTCTATGTTTCTATTAATCTCTGATAAAATATTTTTAGTGCTCAATAAATTGATTTTTACTTGGTCTAAAGCTGTAGATTCTATCAAACCTTGCTCTAAGGTTTTTTCGGTACCGTTTCTTAACTTTTCCAAATCAGTAATGTTTTGCTCAATCAGTTTTTTATTTTGTTGAATCACCAGTATAGTAAAGTAAGATTGAGAAACCATTTTTTTCACTTCTAACTCTGATTTTACCGCATTACTTTCCGAGTATAGTTTATAGAGCTTTGCTGTTTGTAAGCCAACTATGTAAGAACCACTAAAAATTAATTGGGTAGCCGTAACTCCGGCAGAAACATTTTGTTCAACGCCAAATTGCACTGCTGCAAATTCATCAGGCGGAGCCGCAGGGTTAAAAGCTTGAGCAGGAATTACCTGTGTAGGAATATCGAGAAAGTTTTGATAAGTAAGCTCTCCGTTAACATTAGGTAAACCAATTGCAGTTGTTTCCCATATTTTTTTCTTAGCAATTTCTACATCAAGTCTGGCATTTTTAGATTGGATATTATTTGCTATTGCCTGATCAATTGCTTGTTGAAGAGTAAACGACTGCTGCCCGAAAACATACCCGCTTAATACCAACAACAATAAAGTGAATTTAGATTTCATAAGTTAAAGACTAAATTTTTCTTGTTTTAATTTTTGCATTAAATATTCTATTCCCTTTTCTGTAGAAATTCCTCTAATATGATATCTCATATACTCTAAATGGACTTCAGCAAAATTGTATTTATTAGGAGGGAAAACTTTTCCATCAAAGAACATATCCATTTTTTCTATAAACAATTTTGCAATAACATCTGGCAAAAGGTTTTTTCTGTATAACCCCTGTTTTATTCCCTTTTTCATATTATTGAGCATACAGTCATACACAAATTCTGTTTTATGTTTATTAAATATCTTCCAGGTTTCAGGATAATACTTTTCCATATCAAAATGGATAGAAGGGTGTAAATGGTTTAATGTTTGATTTACATGCTTTGATATCTCTATCATTTCATCAATAGCATTTTCATTGTTTTCTGCTATTGACAAACAGGTAGCTTGCTCCATTTGGATAAAAGAACCAAACACTTTTAACACTAAATCATCTTTATTATCTACATATTGGTATAATGTCTTTTTAGACATTTTAAGCTCTCGAGCCACATCGTCCATCGTAACACTTTTAATTCCCAAGCGCATAAACATGGCTGCCGATTGAATTAAAATTTTACTCCATTTTTCATCCATGGCGCAAATATATAGAATTAAAAACGTTGGAAACAAATTATATATAAAAATGTTTCCATTGTTTTTTAGATTTGAAAAAATTGTGTTGCTGAATAAACTAATAATTTGCACTTTTGCCCGTCAATTGTAACTAATATGAAACGTACAGAAATAGTAGATTTATTTAGGGGTGACCTACTTGGAAAAGAAGTATGCGCCAAAGGATGGGTTAGAACATTTAGAAACAATCAGTTTATTGCATTAAATGATGGCTCTACTATAAATAATATGCAAGCTGTAGTTGATTTTGAAAAAATAGATGAAAGCACTTTAAAAAGAATAACCACCGGAGCAGCTGTAAGTGTGGTAGGACAATTAGTTGAATCTTTAGGGAAAGGACAGAAATATGAAATTAAAGTAGATTCATTAGAAATTTTAGGTGATAGCGATGCAGAAAAATATCCGCTTCAACCAAAGAAACATTCTTTAGACTTTTTAAGAGAAAATGCTCATTTAAGATTTAGAACAAACACTTTTGGGGCTGTTTTTAGATTAAGACACCACATGGCTTATGCCATCCATAAATTTTATAATGACAAAGGTTTTTTCTGTTTACACTCTCCTATTATAACTGGTTCTGATGCAGAAGGAGCAGGCGCAATGTTTAGAGTTACCACTTTAGATATGGGTAATCCGCCTAAAGATGACAAAGGAAACATTAATTATAAAGAAGATTTCTTTGGAAAATCAACCAACTTAACGGTATCTGGTCAGTTAGAAGCAGAGCTTGCAGCTTTAGCATTAGGAAAGGTTTACACTTTTGGACCAACTTTTAGAGCCGAAAATTCAAACACCTCACGTCACGCTGCAGAGTTTTGGATGATTGAACCTGAGGTTGCTTTTGCTGATATCCATGACAATATGGATTTGGCTGAAGAAATGCTTCAATATTTATGTAAATATGCGCTAGACAACTGTAAAGATGATTTAACATTTTTAAACGACAGATTAATTGAGGAAGAAAAACAAAAGCCACAAAATGAAAGAAGTGATATGTCTTTAATTGAGAAATTGGAATTTGTGGTAAACAACCAATTTGAAAGAAAGACATATACTGAAGCCATTGAGATATTAATGCAATCTAAACCATTCAAGAAAAAACAATTTAAATATCCTGTTGAATGGGGAATTGATTTGCAATCTGAACATGAGCGTTATTTGGTGGAAAAACACTTTAATAAACCGGTAATACTTACCGGATATCCTAAAAAGATTAAAGCCTTTTACATGAGAAATAATGAAGACGGAAAAACGGTTGCTGCCATGGATGTTCTGTTTCCCGGAATAGGTGAGGTTGTAGGAGGTTCTCAAAGAGAAGAACGGCTTGACCAATTGTTAGAAAAAGTTAAAGACTTTAATATTCCGGAAGAAGAAATTTGGTGGTATATAGAAACCAGAAAGTTTGGTACAGTTCCTCATAGTGGTTTTGGCTTAGGATTTGAAAGGCTATTAATGTTCGTAACAGGAATGACTAACATAAGAGATGTTATTCCGTTCCCTAGAACACCAAAAAATGCTGAATTCTAAAACAAAATAATTACCTTTAGCACGTATGCTCAAACAGAATTTAAATTTAAAACTTCAACAAAAATTATCTCCTCAGCAAATTCAATTGATGAAGTTGTTGCAACTGCCTACTGTTGCATTTGAGCAAAGGTTAAAAGAGGAGCTAGAAGAAAACCCGGCACTTGAAGAAGGCAAAGAAGAAACAGAAAAAGAAGAAGACTTTGCTGATAACACTGAGGAGTTTGAAAATAGTGACTCCGGTGAAGAAGACTTTGATATCAGCGAATATATGGACGAAAGTGATATTCCTGAATATCGACTACAAGCCAATAACAAAAGTAAAGATGATGAGGATAAGAAAATTCCGTTTGCCGGAGGAACAACTTTTCACGAACATTTAGAAAAACAATTACAAGTACAAAGTATTGATGAAAAGCAAAAAGAAATAGCATTTCATCTAATTGGAAGTTTAGATGATGCCGGATATTTAAGAAGAGAAATATCAAGTATTGTAGATGACTTAGCTTTTACCCAAAACATTACTGCTACCGAACAAAAAGTGCTTGAAGCACTTCGAATAATTCAAACACTAGACCCTCCGGGTGTTGGTTGCAGAGATTTACAAGAGTGCCTGCTTATTCAATTAAACAGAAAAAAAAGTAAGTCGCTGGTTGGGCTATTTGAACTAGATATTGCAAAACAAATCATTCAAGATTGCTTTGATGAGTTCACGAAAAAACACTACGATAAAATTCTAAAAAGACTTGACGTAGAGGAAGAGGAATTAAGAGATGCTCTTGAAATAATTTTAAAGTTAAATCCTAAGCCCGGAAATTCATTAAGTGAAACTACTAAAACTGTTCAGCATGTTATTCCTGACTTTACCATTACGGTTGACGATGATGAACTAAACTTAACACTAAACGGAAGAAATGCTCCTGAGCTCAGAATGAGTAAAGATTATTTGGAAATGCTTGAAGCATACACCAAAGACAAAACAAAAAGTAATCAAGAGAAAAAAGATGCCGTAGTTTTTGTGAAGCAAAAATTAGATTCCGCAAAATGGTTTATCGATGCGATAAGACAAAGACAAAATACGCTTTTGGTAACCATGAATGCCATTATGAATTATCAAAAAGAATATTTTTTAGAAGGAGATGAAACCAAATTAAAGCCAATGATATTAAAAGACATTGCCGATCAAGTTGGTTTAGATATTTCTACTATATCTCGTGTGGTAAATAGCAAATGGGTACAAACTCCTTTTGGCACATTTTTACTGAAAACTTTTTTCTCAGAATCATTAACCAATGATGCCGGAGAAGAAGTTTCTACCAGAGAAGTGAAAAAAATATTGCAAGATGCCATTGATGCAGAAAATAAAAAGAAACCATTAACCGATGAAAAGTTAATGAACCTATTAAAAGAAAAAGGTTATAACATTGCCAGAAGAACTGTTGCAAAGTACAGGGAACAACTAGATATTCCCGTTGCACGATTAAGAAAAGAAATTTAATGCGAGTACTTGCAAAAATTATTTCCATTATTTTCCACCCACTATTAATGCCTACATACGGACTGCTGGTAATTTTTAACTCACCATCATTTGTAAATTATTCATTAAGTTTTGACTTCAAGCTATACTTAGTTTTGTATGTCTTTTTTTATTGCTTTGTTACTCCGGTTTTTGTTACGCTCTTTTTATGGAAAAGAAGAATAGTCTCTTCTCTTTCACTTCCGCTCAGAAAAGAAAGAATGATACCTTATATTTTAAGTATTGTAATGACAAGTGTTGTTCTTTTCTCTTTGGGCAAAAAAGGTATTCCTCACGTAATGTTTTTGTTTATACAAGGAGTATTAATAGCAGTTATCCTTTCCTTTTTAATCAACTTTTTTTGGAAAATAAGTGCACATGCAGTAGGTATTGGAGGTTTAATTGGTTGTTTAATTGCGTTACATATAAAATTACATGCCGATATGCTTGTGTTTATTT
>CALALS010000223.1 GCA_937925525.1 uncultured Flavobacteriales bacterium
TGAGATTTAAGAAAGGCTTCAACTACTGTTCTACTATTGCTTGACTCCGTGTCAGAAACAATAGAAAATAATTGCATTAAAGCTTTGAGTATCCGTTCACTCATTTAGTCAAAAGAATTTGGTTTGGTGAAAATAAAAAAAAAGAGACTGCTTCAAAAGAAAACAGTCTCTAAAATCAAAGTATTTTAAATTTATTGCTTAAATCCTACTAAAAGTACACAGCAACCTGAAGCAACTTTTTCGGTATCCAGGTGAGCTTCTATAATACAATTAATGGTTGAAGTGATTTTGAAATCCCAATAAGCACTATTTGAATAGTCTTTATTGGTAAATAACAGGTTTCTTTCATTATCATAAACTGAAAACACTAAATTACCGTCTGTTAGACCGCTACAAGCAGCTATTCTGTATGTACTACCACCGTAAAAAGTAGTGTGAAACTCAGAAACTTCATCGTTAATTAATAATGCTCTGTACTGTTGACCATCAGAAATATATCCGCTTTGCAAATGTTTACCGCATAAACTGGCAATAGTGTCACATTGCGCATTAGCGTTATTTGAAAAAAGCCCACCAACAACAATGGCTATTATAACTGGAAGTGATTTTAATAATCTTTTCATAAACTAAGTATTAATTGATTAACTTATTTCTAAGGTCACCAATTTTTTTGGTAATTTGTTCAAGTTGTTCGTCAGAAATTTTCACTTCTGATTTACTAGTAATAGTTGTTAATTTCTTATCCGCTTCAGTAACCGGTTTTTCATAAGTGTAAGAAAACTCTACGCCTTCAAAAACATTACTTAAATCCATTAAACCATCAATAAATTCTGCATATTCCGGTTTAGAATAGTGAGGAGTTAAAAGTTTGATAAGGTTTTCAAGTGTGCTTTTTTGCTCACCAATTCTTCTTATGATTTCAGGGTTTTTAGAAGTTTTTGCAACATTAGTCGCAAAGTGAACACTTTCTAACCAACCTCCTGCTAAAATAAGACTACCTACATCATTTCTTTCTGAATCTTTTAGGTAGGCATCAGCTGAACGGTATGCGTCAGATACTAAACTTAATAATGAATCTTGTTTTCCAAGGTTTTTCTCAAATCTTTCCATTAATGACTTGTCAAAAGCACTAGACACACCTAATTCATCACCTAAAGCTTTAACAGCTGTTAAAAATGATATGGCATCTTGAGTTTGGTCATAAATAGTAACATAACCTAAGTCAGCTCCATAAATTCCAACATTAATAGATTTTTTAAAGTTAGTTGAAAAATTAGTAGCGGACTTTGGATTGCTTAATAAAGCTGAGTTGTATTCAACACCCACACTTTTGATAAGTAGTGCCGTTTGAACCGGAGACGGTATGATGAAAACTTGTCCATCTATAGCCAATAAAGTATTGTTGTTTGAGTTGTCATTTGTTGCAGTGGTATCAGTAGTATCGGTGTTATCTTCACCACCTCCATTACAAGCAGTGGTTAGTCCTGCTATCACAACTAGTGAAACAAATAGCTTGAAAAACTTATTTTTTATGTTCATCGAAGTTTGGTTTTGACCTTTAAATAAGGCTGCAAGTAATAAAAAAAATATGAATTCTCAAAGTGGAAATCGAAAGCTTTTTAATTTAATTTTAACTTATTGATGCTCAATTTTAAAATTATAAACGAAATTATGAGGCTGATTAGATAGATTAATATATTGTCCCAAAGTTGAAATACTACTTTGCCTAGTGTGAAAAGTAGGCCATAAGTGAAAACTATAGAGGAAATCCAGGCTAAAACTCTAAATTTAAAGTCATTACTGATTATAATATCTTTCTCTGCTTTATCTTTAATGGCTTTCCATGCTCCCTGAGGTTTAATCTTTTTATAAAATGGAATTAATATAGAGTCGTTTTCGGGTTTGGTAGTATAAGTAGCTACAATCCAGCATATAGTGGTAAACAGTACCGTAAATAAAAATCCTCCTTTGTTTTCAATAAAGGCTTCTCCAAAGTAAGGTTCTAATAAAAAGTGCCCAATAGTGTAGCCAACAAACGGAGCTAGTGTGGCAACAATTTCACTCCAGGCATTTATTCTCCACCAATACCATCTTAATATCAATACCAGCCCTAATCCTGCTCCACATTCCATTATAAATTCCCATACTCCGGAAATGGATGTAATAAAACTGGTTGATATAAGGGAAACCAGCATAATTCCAACTGTAAATATTCTACCTATACTAACATGGTTTTTTGAGTCGGCTTTTGAGAGGGGTAAATAAAAGTCATTGACTAAATAACTTGCTCCCCAATTTAACTGAGTGGAAATAGTACTCAAATAGGCAGCTAAAAACGCAACTAGTAATAATCCTTTTAAGCCTGTAGGTAAAAAGTCTTTCATGGCATAGATGAAGCCCAAGCGTTCATTGAAAGTATATTCAATACTTTTTAAAGTGCTGGGGTTGGTAATACTTTTAACGGATTCTGTATCTAAAACATCTTGGTAGGATTTACCATCAGCTTTCATTTGAATTATTTGTTCAGATAATTCAGGGGAAATATCTTGATAAGGAAGTGCATATAATACAATAGCGCAAAGTCCTACCACAATCCATGGCCAAGGACGAACACAATAATGCGCAATTTGGAAAAAGATAGTTGCCCAGAGTGAGTTTTTTTCATCTTTACAGCTCATCATTCGTTGTGCCACATAGCCACCACCGCCCGGTTCAGCTCCGGGATACCAGCTTGCCCACCATTGTACCGCAATAAAAGAAAAGAATGCTCCAATTGATAATGTCAAGGTATTACCAAAAGAATTTTCAGTGTCATTTTCTAATGATGGAAAAAAGTTGAAATATTGTTCAGGAAGCTTTTCTTTTAAGCCGCTAATTCCACCAATCTGCTCTGAGTTAACAACAATTACTGCCAAAATAATGCAACCAATCATTGCAATAACAAACTGTAAAGCATCAGTAATAGCTACTCCTTTTAAGCCCGACAAGCTAGTGTAAATTAAAGCAATAGTCATAGCCCCAAGCGTATAGTATAAAACGGTGTCTTCCGAAATTCCAAAAAAGGTAATAAGAATGGAATTAAAGGCAAGATTTACCCAGCCAATAATCATACAATTCATAAATAGTCCAAGATAGACGGCTTTAAAGCTTCTTAAAAACTTAGCTTTTTTTCCGCCATACCTTATATTTATAAACTCTACTTCGGTTAAAATATCGGCTCGTCTCCATAATTGCGAAAAGAAAAAGGCAGTAAGCATACCACCTGCCAAAAAACTCCACCAAAGCCAGTTGGCAGCAATTCCTTTGGAAGAAACTAATTCAGAAACAGCTAGAGGTGTGTCTGCCGCAAAGGTGGTAGCCACCATTGAAATTCCCGCAATATACCAAGGTAAATTTCTGCCTCCTAGGAAAAAATCGGTTAAACTATTACCGGCTGCTTTTTTATAGTAAAGACCAATAACTAAAGAAATGACCAGAAAGCCAATAATTATCGCCCAATCTATAAATGCTAATTCCATAAATAAATATTGAGAGTAAATATCATGTAAATGAACTTAGTGTTTATTATACCTTTGTAAAAGTTGTAAACAAACAAATTTGAATAGCATCCATGAGTGAGAAGTTTAAAATGATTGCAAAAACCTATCAAGGTGTTGAGGATGTCTTGGCCGATGAACTTAGAGCTTTAGGTGCTGAAGATTTGGAAAAAATAAGAAGAGGGATAAGTTTTTACGGAGATGAAGCATTGATGTATAAAGCCAATTTAGCCCTAAGAACAGCTAGTAGAATTTTATTACCGATAGAAGAGCTTACCGCAAAAAGTGATGATGAGCTTTATCGAGAAGCCAAGAAAATTAATTGGGAGGATTACTTTGATGTAACGGATACATTTAAAATAGATACGGTTGTCCATTCTAGCTTTTTTAATCACAGCAGGTATGCAGGTCTTAAAGTAAAAGATGCTATTGCCGATTGGTTTATGGAACGCTTTCAAAAACGACCATCTGTGAATATCGAAAGCCCGACTATCCTTATTCATATCCATATCAGTGAAGATAAAGTAACGGTTAATTTAGATAGTTCCGGTGAGCCATTATTTAAAAGAGGCTACAAGACCTTAAATTTTGATGCACCCTTAAAAGAAGATTTGGCAGCGGCAATGGTGTTATTAAGCGGTTGGAAAAAAGATAGCAATTTTTATGACCCGTTTTGCGGTTCCGGAACCATTTTAACTGAAGCTGCCATGATAGCCTGTAATATTGCCCCAAATCTCAAACGTGAACATTTTGGTTTTATGGGTTGGAGAGGTTTTGATAAAGAATTGTTTA
>CALALS010000224.1 GCA_937925525.1 uncultured Flavobacteriales bacterium
TAAAAACACTGCCACAATGGCAAAAAACCCCTAATAAAACAACTTTAATGATTTATAAGATTTTTTACCTATTTTTAACAATAAAAGCTAGACATAAAAATAACAGGAAATGATTCATTTTAAGAACTTCAGGATATATCCAAATAGGATTTGTATCCTGAAATTTTAGTTTCAGATATAAACAAGTTGTGTGCAACCCTATTGAAACATTGTAAACATTAGACTTACGAGAATTGAACAAACAGAAATACAACTATAACGACAAATGCAGACATCGGACTTTCTTACAATATTAGGTTTAGCTCTTGCTGTTTGGGCAATTATTCCCAGTAAAGAAAGGCGATTCATTTTACTTTTCTTTTCAAGGTTTGAACTCGGTATTTTGATAGCATCTCTTTTCCTAATTCATTACTTGATGTCATTTGACTGGCTAATGGCTAACTGGTTTCCATGCCTGTCTATTTTTACAATTGACAAAGGGCTACCAAGTTCAACCTGGGCTTACATTCTATCTCTAACTATTATTTTCTATCCTATCATCAAAGTTAGTTTCGGTTACTTTTCTCCGAGCCGTTTAAAAAACACGATTTCACTTTATGAAACTTATTTGAAAGAAAATGAGATTGACCTTTTAGTGAACTACATAAGCAAGTACCACATTGATGACATCAAAAAATATCTTCAAGGGATTTCACACCTTCCACAAAAAGAAAGCATTGACATAATATTGAGAAGAAGAACTGATAAAGACAAAGCATATGAAAAATTAGTAAAGCCTCAGAGAGTTTTATTTGCTTCTTGGGTTTATGGGCATATAATTCAAAACGAAAATTTTGTTCGCAAGTCAGCAAACAAATACCCTGAACTTTTTGCAACAGCTTTTAGTGGAATGGAAACCAAAGAATCTTCAAACGAAGACCTTGTTAAACTTTTTATTGAATGCTTATTTGAAAACAAGAACCAATTGTTCATTCAAGAATTAAAAATCATGAATGGGACAAATTCATCGGTTTTAGAAATGAACAAGAATTATGACATCCCAATTTTGTTTTCACTATTTGCACATACGAAAGCAGCAGCAGACAATTATGTTTGGTATCCTGTTGGCGAAGGAGCAGTTAGGTCACTGAAGCATGACACGGAACAAAAAGAGTTCTTAATAAGGAAGTATGATCACGATTTAGAATCTGAACTTTGGAATCAAAAAATTTACATCGCTATTGTTTACTTCAACTATATGGTAAGAGAAACTATTTACCGTAATAGCGAGTCGCATATGTGGCTATTTTATTTCAGACACTTTACTGATCTTTTAATTGAAATCATTCCAACACCAAATGATTATGACGGAGATTTAGAATATTTATCGTTTGCTCACAAAATGATTTATGAGCAATTCTCTGTAATGACTGATTGGCTTGATTTGGCAAAAGAACAAGAAACAGACAATCGTGTCATTGATACTATCAGATGTTTGGGTTGGTGTGTACATTCTATCTGTCAGGCTGACAACTCAAAAATTTCTGTACGATTTAGAAGGAGACTACTTGACTTATTGCTTTCTACCTATTTTGAATTTTCTCATTATCCAGACAACATTGCTGCAAAAACAGCACGGCAATGGTTAGAGAGAATGTTTTTAAATCCAAAAGGCGTTGACTTTGGAACGCCAATTATAACGACAGAGTACTTAGTTGCTTTACAAGACGCTTGGGATGAATTTGACAAATTTCCATATCAATACCATGAGGGCAATGGTTCTATTCAACATTTCGTAACGACAGTATTAACACCTCTTAGGCTAAACGAATAATTCCCCCTGCTAGTGCAAGCATCCTCTTGTGAGGAAAAGTCTTAAACCCTACTCCACCAACAACACCAAACCTTTTAGGTATTCGCCTTCCGGGTGGTAAATATTTACCGGGTGGTCGGCAGGCTGGCTTAAATGGTGCAGCACTTTTACTTCTCGGCCTACTGTAATGGCTGCCGCCATAATGGTATTGTAAAACAAATGTCTGTTTACCACCTGTGAGCAAGAAAAGGTAAACAGTATGCCGCCTTTGTTTATTTTTTCCAGGGCAGAAGCATTTAGCCGCTTATAGCCTTGCACGGCATTGTGCATTACGTTTTTGTTTTTGGCATAAGCAGGCGGGTCTAGCACTATTACATCGTATTTTTCCCGGGTATCAATTAAATACTTTTGCGTATCGCTTACAACAGCATCATGCTTGGTAAAACCGTTTAGCTCAATGTTTCTTTTGGTCAGTTCAATGGCTTTGGCAGAGCTATCTACCGAACACACAAAGTCGGCACCGCCTTGCAACGCAGAAACAGAAAATCCGCCTGTATAGCAAAACGTATTCAGCACTCTTTTACCTTTAGAAAAGTCGGCCAATAGTTTTCGGTTTTCACGCTGGTCAATAAAAAAGCCGGTCTTTTGTCCGCTCTCCCAGTCCACATACATTTTACTTCCGTATTCGTTTACTATTAATTCGCTTTGGCTAATGTTAGTATATAAATAGGTATTGGTGTCTTTATCGTAAACGGCTTTTAATCGGTCGGTATAAAGTTGTTTTAACACTTCCGCTAAAGTGGGTTTTAGTCGGTTCATTCCCGGGCAGCCCGTTTTTATTACCACTACTCGATCACACGAATCCCTAATCAATCCGGGTAGGCAGTTTCATTCGGAGAACCCAAAACGGTAAGCATTGGTAAGGCTGTTATCGGTTAAGCCAATTTTTTCACGCAATTGGTAAGCGGTTCTAACTTTATCTAACCAAAAAGCTTCGTTTACCTCAACCTGCTTAAACGAAAATACCCTGGCAGAAATACTACCTTCTTCCTGATAATGAGCAATCCCTAAAAAGTCATCTTTATTATCTACTACTTCAATGATGTCTCCGTTTTTAGGCGTAACCTCTCTCCCGCTATCATCTTTAATCTTTTTAATCGCACCCGAAAACACCCAAGGGTGAAAACGCAACAACG
>CALALS010000225.1 GCA_937925525.1 uncultured Flavobacteriales bacterium
AATTACGCCATTATTTTACAGCTAACTTCAGGAATGCTTTGTAACTCATTGATTAAATCGTTGTCCAGGTTAACTTTTTTAGTTCTTGACCTCAAATTTATTTTAATAGCTTCCTCCCTATCAACTACATTCATACTAACCGGAAAATTGCCTTGGTATTTTTCGAAAACATTATCTAACTCATTAATTAACTCTGGTGTAAAATCAGTTGATTCTGCTTGAATTAAAAGCCCTTTTGCCATTTTTTCTTTTACCTCATTCAACAAATGAATTTGATGGATTTTTACTTCATATTCATCTTGATTCCAGGGGCGTTGTTGTACTTTCCCTTCAATAAACAAATAAAAGCCTTTCTGGATATATCCTTTAAATTTTACGTAGTCTTCAGAAAAGAAAACAAATTCATACGAATCGCTATACCCTTCTAATAATATCTTTCCGTAAGGATTTCCTTTTTTAGATTGGGCATGAGTTCCTTCAGAAACTACACCTGCCACTTTAATTTCTTTGCCATTAATCTTTGATAAATCAGAAAGCTTATCTAGTGTAATGTTGCAAAAATTGTTTACTTCAATTCTATAATCATCTAGCGGATGACCTGAAATATAAAAGCCTACCACTTCCTTTTCTTTGTTAAGCTTTTCCATCGTTCCCCAATCTTCACAAACCGGTGGCTGTGGTTCGGCTATTTCCACTTCAACCATTCCTCCAAACAAATCGGTTTGAGAACTATTTTGGTTTTCTTGCATTTTACTGCCAAACTTAGCCAGCTTTTCAATAAAGGTTTCTTCACCCGGCATGGCAAAAAAGTATTGAGAACGGTTTAATCCAAACGAATCAAATGCACCACCATAAGCCAAACTTTCCAAGGTTTTCTTGTTTACAGAACGTAAGTCAACTCTTTTAATAAAATCTGTAATGGAAACATACTTTCCTCCTTCTTTTCTGTTTTCTACAATAGAATCTACCGCTCCGCCTCCAACGCCTTTCAATGCACCTAATCCAAACCTAATTTGACCTTTATCGTTTACCGTAAACTTATACTGACTTTCATTCACGTCAGGTCCTAAAACTTTAATTCCTGCACGCTTACACTCTTCCATAAAGAAAGTAACCTTCTTTATATCATTCATGTTATGCGTAAGCACAGAGGCCATGTATTCAGCAGGATAATTTGCTTTTAAGTAAGCAGTATGAAAAGCTACTACCGAATAACAAGTGGAGTGTGATTTATTAAACGCATAAGCAGCAAACGCTTCCCAGTCTTTCCAAACTTTTTCCGCCACCTCTGCTTCTAATCCGTTTGATTGACAACCTTCTATAAACTTTGGTTTAAGTCTATCAATAATTTCTTTCTTCTTCTTTCCCATTCCCTTTCTCAACTCATCCGCTTCACCTTTAGTAAAGCCTGCCAGCTTTTGAGAAAGTAACATCACCTGCTCTTGGTAAACCGTAATTCCATAAGTTTCTGCCAAATACTCTTCCATTTCCTGGAAATCATAAGTAATAGGCTCTTTACCATGTTTACGAGCAATGAAGTTTGGAATATATTCCATTGGACCGGGACGATACAAGGCATTCATCGCAATTAAATCACCAAACTGGTCGGGCTTTAAGGCACGTAAATGCTTCTGCATTCCGGGAGACTCAAACTGGAACGTTCCGTTTGTTTCGCCTCTCTGATAAAGTTTGTAAGTCTTTTCATCATCCAGCGGAATATCATCAGGATTAATTTCTATGCCGTGCCTATCTTTAATAATGGTAATTGCATCCTTAATAATGGTTAAGGTTTTTAAGCCTAAGAAGTCCATTTTTAATAAACCTGCACTTTCTACCACACTATTATCAAACTGAGTAACCATTAACTCCGCATCTTTTGCAGTGGCCACCGGCACATGGTCGGTCATATCAGAAGGTGTGATGATTACACCACAAGCATGAATTCCGGTGTTACGCAGCGAACCTTCTAATTTCTTGGCTTGCTGAAGCGCCAAACTATCAGGCGTATTTCCTTTAAAAACTTGTTTAAGTGCTAATGCTTTCTGAGCACTGTCTCCGTTTAGTTGTTCATTAATTTCATTTTCAGAAAGCTTATCCAGCTTTTCCAGAGATAATGCCGGAACTAACTTTGCTAATTTATCTGCTTCATATAATGGCAAATCTAACACCCTTGCCGCATCTCTGATGGCAGACTTGGCCGCCATTGTACCGTAAGTTATAATTTGAGCTACCTGATTGGAACCGTATTTTTTAATCACATAATCTAATACTTTGCCTCTTCCTTCATCATCAAAATCAATATCAATATCGGGCATAGACACCCTGTCAGGATTTAAGAAACGCTCAAATAGCAAATCGTATTTAATGGGGTCAACATTGGTAATTCCAATGCAGTATGCCACCACAGAACCTGCTGCCGAACCTCTACCCGGCCCAACGGAAACGCCCATATCTCTAGCTGCTCTGGTAAAATCCTGAACAATTAAGAAGTAGCCGGGATATCCTGTTTTGGCAACCGTTTCTAATTCAAAGTCAATACGTTCTCTTATTTCATCCGTAATTTCAGGATATTTCTTTTTTGCTCCTTCATACGTAAGATGCCTTAAATAAGCATTCTCCCCTCTCTTACCCCCATCTTTTTCATCTTCAGGGTCGATAAATTCTTCGGGAATATCAAAGTTGGGAAGCAACACATCTCGCTGAAGTTTGTAGCTCTCCACCTTTTGAAAAACTTCAAACGTATTGATAATACTTTCCGGAATATCGGCAAAGAGTTTTGCCATTTCATCCTGACTTTTAAAATAAAACTCATTATTCGGAAAGCCCCATCTAAAGCCTCTTCCCTTACCAATTGGAGTGGATTTTAATTCCCCATCACGAACACACAATAATACATCATGCGTTTCTGCATCTTCTTTATGAATGTAGTAAACGTTATTGGCGG
>CALALS010000226.1 GCA_937925525.1 uncultured Flavobacteriales bacterium
AAACATTTTGTTTGGAACTGACGGAAGCGGAATTCTAAAGTTTACCTCAGATAGAATAACTTACTTTTCACAAAAAGACTTATTACCTTCCGATATTGTTATGAGCATAGCTCAGGACAACGAAGAAAATTACTGGATAGGAACTTACGGTAACGGTGTAGTAAAAAAAACAACTGAAGGAGTAATAAATTATACAACTTCTAACGGACTCTCTAATAATACAGTTTGGTATATATATAATGATTCACAAAATAGAGTTTGGATAGCAACCTCTGACGGAGTGACTATATTCAATGAAAATAAAATCAAAAACATATCAACTAACACTGGATTACTATCAAAAAAAGTATGGACAATCAATGAAGATGATGATGGTGATATTTGGTTAGGAACACTTGAAGGGATATCTATCATTACGAAAAATGACAACATTATTAACTTTCCCAGCGGTAAAAACTCAATAGGTGAAAGTATTAGAGGCATCATTAAGTATAGAAATACGTTTTGGTTCGCTACCTCTAATGGAGTTTATTACTTAAATAAATCAACAGAAGAGTTTATTAAAAAGAAATCGCCATTCACTAAGGCCTTTTGCATTGAAAAAGATCACAAAAATAATTTATGGGTAGGAACAGATGAAGGCTTGTTCTTATTTAAAGATGATGATTTTAGTGAAATCAAATTTTCAAGTGACCTAAGATCAAAACAAATTGTATTTCTAAAATTTGATAAAACTGACAATAGCCTTTGGATTGGAACTAACAACGGTGTTTTTCAATTTAGCTTACCCGAATTTTATAAAAACGACATTATTGAAGTCATGCATTATACTAAACAAGATGGGCTTCCAAGTTTAGAATGTAATCAAAATGCTATTTATATTGATTTGGAAAAAAACTTATGGGCGGGCACGAGTAAAGGTTTAGTTAAGTTTTCTAACACCAAATTTAAAAGCAACTTGTCCACACCCATCTTATCAATAAGAAATGTAAGGCTCTTTCTCGAAAATAATTCCTGGTCAAACTTTCAACAAGATAGTTTAGGCTTACCCATGAACCTGAAGCTCAATTTTAAGCAAAATTACTTGTCTTTTGACTTTATTGGTATCTATCACTCAGGCCCTGACAAAGTACAGTACAAATTTATGCTTGAAGGACTAGATGAAGGATGGCTTCCCACCACCGATATAAGTTCTGCCACTTATTCCAATCTACCTCATGGAAATTATACCTTTAAGGTGATTTCCTCAGTAAATGATTTTAGAACATACTCTGAGGCAAAATTCTCATTTACAATTTTAACACCCTACTATTTAACTTGGTGGTTTATTTCCATTTCTATTTTATTTGGTCTATCTATTTTATTTGGCGTTTATTCCTTCCGAAAAAAAGCTCGCAGACAAAAAGAACATACCCAACAACTATATTATAGATCTAAAATGCTTGCTTTAGAACAACAAACCCTTAACTCAAGCATGAACAGGCATTTTATATTTAATTCTCTTAACTCCATTCAATATTATATTAATACCCAAGATAGAAAGTCTGCTAATTTATACCTATCTAGTTTTGCAAAATTAATTCGAAAAAACCTAGATAGTAGCGAGTCAAATACCGTTACACTTGAAGAAGAAATTGATAGACTTTCCCTATACCTCAAGCTTGAAAAAATGAGGTTTACAGATAAGTTTGATTATACAATAGATATTGATAAGTCTATTATTTCTGAACAAATAAAAATTCCGGCCATGCTACTTCAGCCTTTTGTTGAGAATTCAATATGGCACGGCATTTTGCCAAAAAACGAAAAAGGAAGTATCGTAATTAGAGTTAGCATGATAGACAAGGAACTTATTAAGTTTGAAATAATTGATGATGGTATTGGCATTGAAGAAAGCATAAAAAATAAGCAACAAAAAAGTTCAGATCACGTATCAAAAGGCATGAATATCACAAAAAATAGATTGAAACTTATTGCTGAAATGACAAATAAACCATTGGAAATTGTTGGTCCTGAAGAAATTAAAGATGGTGATAAAGTATTAGGCACTAAAGTTGAAATTATTGTGGCCTATAAAGAATTTTAACTAAAAAGTTTGTAATTTTGAAAAATATAAGTATATTTGTTAACTAAACTATGAAGTTTATAGCATACATATCAGCCTTCTTAGTCATTCTGCTTAGTTCATGTACAAAGCAGAATCTTATTGCGCCTAAGTGTGATAAGAATGATTCAGCCATTTCAGAAACTGATTACTCTAGAACATCCAATGGCATTGATGAGGAAGATAATGGTCCTGGATCAGTAGTTGGTGGAGATGAAAAAGAAGAGGACGATGATAATGATTCATCTGGGAATAATAATGGTAAAAAAATCATAAAAACAGATGATAATGGTCCCGGATCAGTAATTGGTGGAGATGAGAAAGAGGATGATGACGATAACGATTCAAGAAACAAATAAAATTTATACTCATTTTAATTAAAAAGCGCTAAATATTTAGCGCTTTTTTTGTTTTATAACTCCGTCTGTTTTAAAACCGTTAATCAAAAGAAACCGACCGTTAATTAGATTTCACTTTTTTTAACTTTTAATTCACCGTAATTTTAGGGTAGTTAAAATGGCAAGAATAAGCCAAAATAAATTTTGCAAATAAGAACTATAATTTTATACCTTTATGCCCTTGCTAAAAATCGCACATACTAACAAATCTTTCGGTATTATGATAAAACGAATTATTACATCATTTATTGTAGGAGCTATTGCTTTTTCTGCATCAGCTCAAGTAGGACAAGGTGAATTAAGAGGTAAAGTAAAAGACGCCAAAAGCGGAGAAGCTCTACCATTTGCCAATGTGGTAATCTTATTAAACGGAAACCAAGTAGCTTTTGCAACTACTGACTTTGATGGAAAATATTCCATTAAGCCAGTTACTCCAGGAACTTATGTTGTTCAGGCTTCCTATATAGGTTATGATAATAAACAATATAATGGTGTTATTATTAATGCAGATAAAGCTACTTATTTAGATGTAAATCTTAGTGAAGGCGGAGTTGACCTTGAAGCATTTGAAGTTGTAGAGTATGAGGTTCCACTTATAAGTAAAGACCAAACATCTTCGGGAGGAACTTTAACAAGAGATGAAATTGCTAAAATGCCGGGTAGAGATGCAGCATCTGTTGCTGCAACAGTTGGCGGTGTATTTTCTCAAGATGATGGTAGTGGAAATTTAAACATTAGAGGGTCAAGAGGTGATGCCTCAAATACATTTATTGATGGTGTTAGAGTAAGAGGTAGTTCAAGGCTACCACAGTCAGCTATATCAGAGGTAAAAGTTGTTACGGGTGGAGTTCCGGCCAATTACGGTGATGCTACAGGTGGTGTGGTAAGTATCACTACAAGAGGTCCATCTAGAGAATACTTTGGAGGAATTGAGTTACTTTCTTCTGGTGTTCCTATTAATGGTAAATCTTATGGTTTGGATGCTTATGGCTTTAATTTATTAGGCTTTAATATAGCAGGGCCATTATTAATGAAAAAAGACACCTCAGGTAAAAAAACAGACCCTTTACTGGGCTTCTTTTTATCCGGAGAATTATTTTATGACCTTGACCCAAGACCATCAGCTATAGGTGATTGGAAAATAAGAGATAGTGTTTTAACAAGTATTACAGAAAACCCACTCAGACCTTCTGGTTTAGGTTCAGGGTCATTTAGAAACGCAGAGTTTTTACATGCTGATGATTTTGAAAATGTAAAAGCAAGACAAAATGTTCAAAGAAAAGGATTAAACCTACAAGCAAAAATAGATGTTAAAACTACAGAAAATATAAATTTAACATTTGGTGGAACCTACTTATATAATGATGGAAATCAATACATAAGAAGTACTAACGGAGGAGTTGGTGCATATTCATTAATGAACTATGAAAACAACCCTCAACAAATTGACCAAGACTGGAGAGTTTATGGTAGATTCACACAACGTTTTGCCAATTCAACTGATAATAATGACGAAGACGCATCAACCATTAAGAATGCTTATGTATCTTTTCAATTAGATTATACTAAAAGTAAAACCGTTGTTCAAAACTCTAGGTTTAAGGATGATTTTGCTGCCTATGGCTACGTAGGTAGGTTTTACTCTGATTTTCAAAACTCTTATGAATACAGAAGTAATTATGAATTACCTGATGGTTCTGTAAGAAGTGGCTGGTTTCACAATGGCTTTGACCAAGTTAGTTACTTATATGAGCATGATAGTATTAACAACCCTTATTTATCTAACTATAATAAGATATATTATGACTTATATAAAGATGAAAATGGAAATTTAATAATCCCAGGTAATTATGAGACCCCAATTGATGTAGAGCAAGGGGGTGGTATATTAAACGGTGCTGCTCCAAGAAATATTTATGATATGTGGTCAACACCGGGTACTATTAGAAATCAATATTTTAAAGATGATAATAGCCAGTTTAGGGTTACTGCTTCAGGTTCTGCTGATATTAAAAACCATGCTATTCAAATTGGTTTTGAGTACGACCAAAGAAATGATAGGTTTTATAGCCTATCTCCCAATAGTTTATGGACCGTTGGTAGAAACATCGTAAACAGCCACATAGAACAATTAGATGAAAGCCAATATACTATTATATACACTAATGGTAATAATTTCTACTATGATTTTGAAAGACTCTATGATGGGGCTTCACAATCTGAGTTTTCAAAAAATATAAGAGAAAAATTAGGCTTGGATGTAGATGGAACAGAATGGATTGACTTTGATTCGTATGGTAAAGACTTATGGGAAGTTGGCGACTTTAGTGCTGACGAACTATTAAATAATAACGTAGTTGATTATGCTGGTTTTGACCATGCAGGAAATAAAATAAAAGGGAATCCAACCATAGATGACTATTTTAGTAAAGCTGATGAAAATGGGGTTTTCTCTAGAAATGTTCCAGCTTTTCAACCTATTTATACAGCTGCTTATATTCAAGACAAGTTCTCTTTTGACGATTTAATCTTTAATGTTGGTGTTAGGATAGATAGATTTGATGCAAACCAACCGGTATTAAAGGATCCTTACTCTTTATTCCCGACTAAAACTGCCGGAGAAGTTGAGTTTGAACACCCATCAAATATCGGTAGCGATTATGTGGTTTATGTAGGTGATGTTGATAATCCGGGTACCGATAATATTGTAGGATATAGAAACGGAGATACATGGTATAATGCACAAGGACAAGAGTTATCCGGGCCAAGTACTCTTGAAACAGCTAAAGGAGTTACTCCATGGCTTTTAGACCCTACAAGAAAAAACACGCAAACAGACCTTTCTTCAGAAGCATTTGAAGATTACAAACCACAGATAAATGTAATGCCAAGAATTGCTTTTTCTTTTCCTATATCTGATGAAGCATTATTTTTTGCTCATTATGATATCTTAACACAAAGACCTCCTTCAAGAAATAGATTAAATGTTATTGACTATCAATATATCACTAGTAGAAATGTTGTGCATAACAATCCAAATCTTAAGCCTCAAACAACCATAGACTATGAGCTAGGATTTCAACAAAAATTAAATAGCAATTCATCATTAAAAATTGCAGCTTTTTACCGTGAAATGAGAAATCAAGTTCAAGTTACTCAGGTAGTAGGAGCCTATCCGGTAACTTATAGAACTTTTGGTAATAAAGACTTTGGTACAATTAAAGGAACGACTGTTGCTTATGATTTAAGAAGAATAAAAAATGTTTGGTTAAAAGCTAGTTATACATTACAATTCGCTAGCGGGACTGGTTCAGGTGACTTATCAGCGCTTAATCTAATTAATTCAGGTGATCCTAACTTAAGAGCTATATTCCCTCTTGATATAGACCAAAGACACGCTATCCAAATTGTTGGAGATTATAGATATGCTTCAGGTAAAAATTACAATGGTCCAAAGTTATTTGGAAAAGACATTCTTGAAAACACCGGACTAAACATTACTTCTAGAGCTGGTTCAGGAACTCCTTACACTAAAAGAGACAGAGTTATAGGAACAAGATTATTTACATCTACGGCAAACTCAGTTGAAGGAAGTATAAATGGTTCCAATTTACCTTGGACGTTTACTATGGATGCTAGATTAGATAGAGACTTTGAGGTATATTTTGGTAAAGAAAAAGAAGGAGAAGAAAGAAAATCGGCTGCTTTAAACGTCTATTTCCAAATATTAAATGTATTAAACACTCAAAACATTATTAATGTATATTCTGCAACAGGAGATCCAGATGATGATGGTTTCTTACAAGAAGCTACTTATCAATCACAGATAAATTCACAAGTTGACGTTCAGGCATTTAAAGATTTATATACGATTAAAATGGCTGAGCCTACTATGTATGCTTTACCAAGAAGAATTAGACTTGGGGTAATGTTAAATTTTTAATGTTTAATTCTTTAAAAAAGATTATTATGAAAGCACTTAAAAACATTCAAGATATGAGAACAACAAAGTCAATTATAGCGGCTGTTCTGGTTTTTTCAACCATTAACTCATTTGGTTGGTATAACAAAAACGCTAACAGTGAAACTCCTGGTGGAAACATTGGCGGTCCGGTTATTGCGGCAGGATGTAGCCCTGCAACTGCAATTATTAGACTAAATTTTAATAATGTTGATGCAAGAATTGAAAATGCAGGAAGTATGTTTCAAGACAGAGCAACTGGTCGTGCTGACTATATCGTTCCAAAAGCTTCTGGATCCACCGCCATATACTCATCAGGTTTATGGCTTGCCGGACAAGATGTAAACGGGCAACTAAAAGCAGCAACTGCTACTTTTAATTCGGGTAGCTCTCAGGCTGGTTTTCAATATTGGCCTGGTCCACTAGGTGTCACTACTGCAGAAATAGATGCTGCTACATGTACTCAATGGGATAAGTTTTTCCCTATGGGTGTGAATATGGTTAAGAAGTTTGTTGCTTGGTATGACTGTAAAACTACTCCAGGTTGTGATTTAAATGCTGATTTTCCCGGTTATCAGATACCAAAAGCAATACTTGAGTGGCCCGCTCATGGTGATGTTTCATTAGGTCAAGATTTTTATTTGGCTCCTTTTTATGATAGAAATGGTGATGGTGTGTACGACCCTGTTAATAGTGGCGATTATCCGAAATATGACTTCTTAGGGATAGTTGATTGTAGAAAAGTTAGAGATATTAGATTATTTGGAGACACCACTTATTGGTGGATTATGAATGATAAAGGAAATAATCACCAAGGACCTGTTACTCCTCCTATTGGAATGGAAATTAGAGCTCAGGCATTTGCCTTTGCCACTAATGATGAAGTTAACAATATGACTTTCTATAACTACGAACTAGTGAATAGATCAACATTTACATTAGCCAACACGTATTTTGGACAGTGGGTTGATGCCGATTTAGGTTGTTCTACTAATGATTACGTAGGTTGTGATGTTGAAAGAGGATTAGGATATTGTTACAACGGAGCTGCTTTTGACCAAGATTGTAATGGTGCCATCGGATATGGAAATCAACCTCCTGCTATTGGGTATGACTTCTTTGAAGGGCCATATCAAGACAATGATTCACTAGATAATCCATTAACAGAAAATATTGCTGTTGCCATTGCTCAAAAAGGTATTCCATACAAAGGCCTTGGATTAGGTTATGGAGATGGAGTTCCTGACAATGAACGTTTTGGAATGAGAAAATTTGTTTATTACAACATAGGTGGAGGTATTCAAGGAGACCCTGTTACTGCACTTGACTATTACAATTATCTGAGAGGTATTTGGAGAGATAATACACCTATGCAATGGAGTGGAACTGGTTATAATACTGGTAAAACAAATTGCAATTATATGTTTCCTGACAACTCTGACCCGTTATGGTGGGGTACTAATGGTGTTGCTGAAACTCCTACTATTTGGAGTGAGGAAGGAGAAGCTAATCCAGCGGGTGATAGAAGATTCATCCAGTCAGCAGGACCTTTTACTCTTCGCCCAGGTGCCATAAATGACGTTACTGTTGGTGTTGTTTATGCTAGAGCTCAGTCAGGTGGTGCTAAGCAGTCTGTTGAGGTATTAAGAGTTGCTGATGATAAAGCTCAAGCATTATTTGATAATTGCTTTAAAGTATTGAGTGGTCCTGATGCTCCGGATTTAGAGATTCAAG
>CALALS010000227.1 GCA_937925525.1 uncultured Flavobacteriales bacterium
AGTCAGTTCCTATCAATTCTTTAGTTGCAGTTGAAGGAACTCCTTTAGAAGACCAGCAAAAAACTCCTATTTGGGATGTAGTAAGAATGATTGCCACTACAAGAATTGCCCTGCCCAAAACTCAGGTTAGACTGTCGGCAGGCAGAACAGACATGAGCAATGAAGGCCAAGCGTTGTGCTTTATGGCAGGTGCCAGCTCTATCTTTGCGGGAGATAAATTATTAACCACCCCTAACCCTGATTTTGTTTCAGATATGGAGTTATTCAACATTCTTGGACTTTCTCCAAAAGATCCGTTTGCTGATAAATGCAAGCCGGAAATAAAAGAAGATATTCAATCTTCTTCTGATGAAAAATGGAGCAGGCCGGCACACCAAATTGAAAAAAATCTGGTAGCAACCGAAAAAGGAAAAGAAGCCAGAAAAGCAGTAAAATCATAGCTTTTTGTTATTCAATCAGTCGCTATCCGAGAAGCTAAGAAAAAGAGAAGAACAAGGTTTATTGCGTTCCTTAAAAACCTATGATGGCTTAATTGATTTTTTTTCCAACGACTATTTAGGTTTTGCAAAAAAGAATTTCAACGTCATTGCGAATGAAGTGTCGCCATCCAACGGCTCTACCGGCTCACGCTTAATTAGCGGCAACTCTGTTTTTATAGAATCACTGGAAAAAGAAATTGCAAGTTTCTTAGATGCCGAATCAGGTTTAATTTTTAACTCCGGTTATGATGCCAATCTAGGCTTGTTCTCTTGTATTGCAGATAAAGAAGACACCATTATTTATGATGAATATATTCATGCTTCCGTAAGAGACGGCATCCGCTTAGGTAAAGCCAATGCTTTTTCTTTTAAGCATAACGATTGTGATGACTTGCTCAAAAAAATAAATCATGCATCGGGAAAAATTATTGTTGCCGTTGAGTCGGCTTACTCTATGGACGGAGACATTGCGCCACTTAACCAAATTGTTTCGATATGCGAAAAACATAACGCAAGCCTTTTTGTAGATGAAGCGCACAGCATTGGAATTCACGGAAAAAACGGACAAGGATTAGTACATGAATTAGGGCTGCAAGAAAGTATTTTTGCAAGAGTAAGCACTTTCGGAAAAGCCTTAGGCTGCCATGGTGCAATTGTTTTAGGTTCTGATGAATTAAGAAATTACCTCATCAATTTTGCACGTTCATTCATCTATTCTACCGCTTTGCCATTCCATTCTTTAGTAAGCATTAAAAGTGCGTTTGAAGAATTAAAAAAAACGCAGCAAGAAAACGAACAACTTTTTAAAAACATTTCACACTTTCACTCTGTTTTTAAAGATGTAAAGGGTATTTCAAAAAATCAACATCCTATTCAATCACTTATGGTTGTAGGAAATAAAAATACTGTTGCTTTAGCGAATAAAATGGTGGCTGAAGGCTTTGCCGTTAAGGCTATTTTATCGCCCACCGTGCCCAAAGAAACTGAACGAATAAGAATTAATTTACATGCATATAATACCTTTGAAGAAATTAATGCGCTTTTTTCCATTATATCTGAAAATCTAACATGAACTATTTTGTAACAGGTATAGGAACAGATGTGGGAAAAACGGTTGTTTCGGCTATTCTATGTGAGGCATTGAAAGCTGATTACTGGAAACCCATACAAACAGGTGTTGAGCTTGGGAAAGACAGTGATACCGTAAAATCATTGCTAACGAATTCTTCTTCTGTTATTCACCCTGAAAGCTATCTTTTTCCTAAGCCGCTTTCACCGCATGTTGCATCAGACACTGAAACAATAGAATTAAAAAATATTCAAATCCCGCAAACAAAAAACCATTTAGTTATTGAAGGAGCCGGAGGAGTTTTAGTTCCTATCAACCCAACCGAAACATTATTAGACGTAATAAAAAAAGTGCAGGCAGAAGTTATTTTAGTTAGCAGAAATTATTTGGGAAGCATTAATCATACATTGCTTTCTGTAGAGGTTTTAAAGCAACACCAAATTCCCATAAAAGGAATTATTTTTAACGGAGAAGATGCTTGCAACGGAGAAGAAATCATTATCAAAAAGTCTGGCTTAAAAGTGCTTGGTAGAATTCCTGAAGTACAACATTTAGATAAAGAAACTATTTTAACTCTTTCAAAAACAATACAATTTTGAGTTGGTCTGAACGAGATATTTTGGTGAACTGGCACCCTTTTACTCAAATGAAGCTAGAAAACAATCCTTTGCCAATAGTTAAAGCAGAAGGTGCGTATTTATATGATGATAAAGGAGAAAGATATATTGACGCTATTTCTTCCTGGTGGGTGAATATTCACGGACATTGTCATCCTCACATTGCTGAAGCAATTGCTAAACAAGCCAAAGAACTTGACCAGGTAATTTTTGCGGGCTTTACCCATCCTAAAGCGGTAGAATTATCTGAAAGGCTTTTGACTCTTTTAGGCAGGCCTTATCAAAAAGTATTCTTTTCAGATGATGGTTCTACGGCAGTTGAGGTAGCCATAAAAATGGCGATGCAATATTGGTTTAATCAAGGCTATTCAAAACCGGAAATCATTGCTTTTAAGCAAGCGTATCATGGCGATACGTTTGGCGCAATGTCCATCGGTGGCAGAGGTGGATTTAACAAACCTTACGAGCCACTTTTGTTTGACGTAAAGTTTATTGATGCTCCTGCATTTGGAAACGAAAAAGAAACCATTTCTGCACTTAAAAATGTCATTTCTGACAGAACATCTGCTTTTATTTTTGAGCCTTTGGTGTTGGGTTCAAACGGTATGTTTATGTATTCTGAAGCGGTATTAAATGAATTAATTAAAATTTGTAAGCAAAATAATGTTATCACCATTGCCGATGAAGTGATGACGGGTTTTGGCAGAACAGGAAAAATGTTCGCTACTCAAGACTTAGTGAACAGACCTGATATAATGGTGTTATCAAAAGGAATTACAGGAGGCAGTTTGCCGCTTTCTGTTACCATAACCAATGATAATATTTACCAAGCATTTTATGATGACGATAAACGAAAAATGTTTTTCCATGGGCATTCTTATACCGCCAATGCTATAAGCTGTGCTGCTGCTTGCGCTTCTTTGGATGTTTTTGAAAACGAAAATACGCTTGATAAAATTCAGCAAATAAGTGCCTGGCACAAAGAGTTTAGAAAAAAATTAGAGCGGCTAGATAACATTAACAACATCCGCCAAACGGGTACTATAATAGCTTTTGATGTGATAGAGACTAAAGAAAACTCTTACTTCTCAAGTTTAAGGGATATTCTTTACAAGATGTTTATTGACAAAAAACTACTGATTCGACCTTTGGGAAACACCCTTTATTTAATGCCTCCTTATTGCATTTCCAAGAAAGACATACATGAAGTTTATGATGGATTATTGGACGTTTTGAAGAGTATTTAATTACTCCTCATCGTCATCAAACTCTTCTGACCTAAAGCTTTTACGAATAATGTTTTCTTGTTCTTTTGCTTTTGCTTTACGCTTTGCCATCTCGGCCTCTTCTAACACTTTTGGATCCCACTTTTTATAATCTTCAATTCTCTTTTTAGCTGCATTAGCTTCAGAGTATTCTCCTTTATTGGATAAATAATCTGCCCATTCTTTAAATGCAAAAGCCAATGTTCCTCTAGTTTCTTCAGAAGGTTCAAATCCTGCTTTATTTATCTCTTCTAAAGCAGTTTTTACACTCATTTCTCCTCCGGCAATGTTGTTCTTTTTAAGCTCACTTAATCCTTTCCACATTAATAAAACAGGATCATTAGAAAACTTTTCTGCATCCTTGTATATTGTATATGCATTTCTAAAATTATCCGTAAGGTAATAAGTTTGCCCCAACTTACTTGCTGAGTCCTTTAAGATTTTTAAAAACTCTGCGAACTCTTGAGCATATTCATTTTTCTTGTCTTTTCTTCCAAATTTATACGCCCATTTCATGGCATTTCTAAATGGTTTTTTAGTAAGTTCTTCATCCTTATACTTATCCGGGTTTTTTGAAACTTCAAAGTATGCCATTGAACCATATATATACACTAATGGATTTCGGCTATAAGAGTCGTTATCTGAAAGTGATTCGCATTTGCTAATACACTTATCATATTTTTCATCAACGTACAAAAATTTAATGTCCTGAATTTTTTTATCCTCTTGCGCAAAAGCTAACACCGGCAATAATGCAATAGCTAAAAATATCTTTCTCATCTGAATAAAATTTTATCGAATTTACAAATTAGTTTGCTTCTTTTTAAAATTGTTGAAGCTTATTTTAATATTTAATTTAAGATAGCCAAATTTTCAGCTAACTCTTTTATTTTGTTTTATTTAATCAAAGATTGTGCCTTTGTGTAATATTTATCAAAAAATTCTTGCACTTTAGCGGGTGGCGGAAATTTTGAATCGCCCCAAATCCAGCTATAATTAATGGTTTTATCTTTTACGGTTACCGAATAAGTCATATTTCCGGGAACATTTATCGGCTCCTCTTTATTCATCAATTCATTTATCTCTATATAAATGGTTTTTTCTTCTGTGTCTGTCAACTCTCCAATTTGCATTCTTTCCCCTTCTTCTTGCACAAATATTTTTCCTTCTTTGTCGTAAATATAAGTGGTGTACATGCCGGTAAATCCTCCTCCGCTCATAAACTGAATTTCAGGCAGCTCAATTCGTTCTTCAACAGTTACGGGCTTTGGGCTGCATGCTGATACAATTACAGCCAATAAAAAAAGTATTCTCATTATTTTAAAAGTTCTTTTAGTGTGTCTGCTACTCCTTCATGACTTGGCCTTGGGGCATTGGTGTTTACAATTGCTCCTGTTTTGTCTGCTATTAAATATCTGGGAATTCCTCTTATTTCAAATTTCTTCATAAAAGCAGCGCTAAAATTTTGGTCTCCAAAATAATGTTCGCCTGTTATTCCCAATTGCTTAACTGCAGCTTTCCAGTTTTCGGGTTTATCGTTAACGGCTACAAATAAAAATACAACATCTTCTCCCTTGAGTTTTTCCTGAAGTTGAATGGAATATGGCATTTCTCTTTTGCAAGGCCCGCACCAACTAGCCCAAACATCAATATAAACAACCTTTCCTTTGTACTGCGCTAAAAGCTCTTCTATATTGTTGTATTCTCCTTCAATTTTGTTGGCGCCATCAGGTAATGGTTTGTTCTTTTCTGTAATGTAAGCATCATATATCGGCTTTACCAGATTTAGGTATTCTTCATTTTTTGCTTCCTTAAAGTATTTTGGAGCAATGCTGTCTATTAAAAAGTCCCAGTTATTACTTATAACAGTATATGCTGTACTTGCAATAAAAACTTCTTTAATCTCTCCAGTTAATTTTTTGCTCCCTTTGTCATACATATTATTTAAAAACCACTTATCTATTTCTATATTATTTCCTGTTTTTTGGTTATAAAAATCATATTGGAAATAAAACTTAACTGCTAAATGATAGCTAAATGACTTTAGCGACTTGTTATCGGTTAAACTTACCTCCTCCATAAATGAAAACGCTTTGTCATCAGGCTGAACCCGTTTTTTCATACCTATTTGATATAGGTTATTGATAGAGCCATAGTTTATTTCTGCTTTTAATAAGTTAGTAAAGCTGTCAGCTAATTTTAACTTCTTTGCTCTTTTCTGAATAAATTCCAGTTGTTCTTTAACTAACTGTCTTTCTTTTGCAGCAAACTCAGCCAAACCCATAGAGTCTTTTAAATAAAGCGTTTGTTGAACAGAATATATGTCTGTGGTCTTTTCAGAAAAAGTGGATGTCAACTCCGTTAACAGTTGATTTTCTTTACCGTTATCTTGTTTAACATTTAGCGTATTAAAAAAATCTTTTGTATTAAATGTTAGTTCTAGGTTGTCGTTTGGTTTTACATAAATCTGAGCCACTTTAGAACCATGAGAAAAATAAATTAATGAAGGTTCTTCTGTAGAGATAGTTGCCGAAAATGTTCCGTCTTTTAAATTGCTTACAACCATTTCGTGCTTTGGCTGTGACGTAATAATGTCATTGGTATATATAAATTTTATGGCCTGCTCTTCCGGATTTTCTATTTTTCCTTTAATGGTAGCTGTTTGTGAAAACGCTATAGCGCTGATTAATAAAAGTTTAAAAAGGATAAATTGTCTCATGATAAAATTTATGTATTTGTTTTATGGAAATATTATGCCAAAGTCATCTCAACTGCAAAGACTTCAACAAAACTAAATAAAATAAGACAAATATTCACCCTTTAAACTAAATGCTATGAAAACGAATAACA
>CALALS010000228.1 GCA_937925525.1 uncultured Flavobacteriales bacterium
TCTTGTGCACATTCTTCGGCATCTTGTTCATTACCCAATACCTGAAAAGATATGGAGTAAACCATATCTTTATACAGGTCAACAATTGTTACAAAACTGTTGGTTTTCCCTGCTAATACATCTTGTATAGCCTGTTGTTCGCTCAAGCTTTATTGGCGTTATTTTTTTTATCTATTAAATAAAATATAACTAAACCCACACCGCCAAAAAGAAATGCCATAGATATAAGGGCTAATACATTGTTCATTCCTAAATATTTGTGAAGCAAAAATCCTACAAATAGACCGAAAGCAGCTCCTATAAATAACAAGCCGTTTTTTAACGATTTATTTCCACTGGCATCTGCTTCTTTTCCTTCATTCGGATTCATTCCTTTTTCTATCATTGCCATTTTTTCTCTGTTTGCAGCAACTCTATTTATGTAAACAATACCAAATGCCATTGCAAATGCGCCAAGTGGTACTAAAATTCCTAACATTTGTTCCATTTTTTATTTTTTATTGGTTTATGCTAATTAGACAACTCTCTCTTTCAATTGGTTACAAAGTACTGAATTATTTTTCGAACTATAATTTAACTTATTGGTTTTCAATTTAATATTTTTAACCTTTAATCATAAAAAATTAAGATATGGAATATAGAAGATTAGGAAAAAGTGGGCTTCAACTAAGTGAGCTCTCATTAGGGAGTTGGTTGACTTTTGGTAAGCAAATTGGAAATGGTATTGCTGAAGATTTAATGAAGTTGGCGTATGATAATGGTGTGAATTTTTTTGATAACGCAGAAATATACTCTAGAGGTGAGTCAGAAAAAGTAATGGGTAAAATTTTAAAGAAAATGAAATGGGATAGAGATACCTATACTGTTTCCAGTAAGGTGTTTTTTGGTTACCAAGGATTGGTGGACTCTAAGCCAACTCAAAAAGGTTTACATAGAAAACATGTGGTAGAGGCTTGTGAACAAGCTTTAAAAAGATTGCAAGTAGATTATTTAGATCTTTACTTTTGTCATAGACCTGATAAACAAACGCCAATTGAAGAGACGGTTTGGACAATGCATAACCTAATTACCCAAGGAAAAGTTTTATACTGGGGAACTTCAGAGTGGAGTGCACAAGAAATTATGGAAGCCCACATGGTTGCTAAACAACATCATTTAATTGGGCCAACAATGGAACAACCTCAATATAATATGGTTACTCGTGATAAGGTAGAAGTAGAGTTTTCTCAGATATATAAAACAGTCGGCTTAGGAACCACCATTTGGTCTCCTTTGGCTTCCGGATTACTTACCGGAAAGTATAATCAAAAGAAGCAACCAAAGGATACCAGACTTGGTATGGAAGGCCTAGAATGGCTAAGAGATAAAACATTGGTGAAAGAAAATTTGAAAAAAGTTGAGAAGCTTGAAAAAATGGCAAAAGAATTAAAAATAAGCTTACCTGTTTTAGCAATTGCCTGGTGTCTTAAAAATGAAAATGTTTCTACAGTAATGCTTGGCGCAAGCAAAACAAGCCAACTAAAAGAAAACTTTAAGGCGATTGACGCAAAAACAAAACTAACAGAAGACGTAATGCAAAAGATAGAGAAGATATTAGATAATAAGCCAGTTGCACCTACTTTTTAAACATAAAAAAGCCCTCCGCTATGCGGAAGGCTTTATTGTAATATCTAACTATTATCTTAAATCAATTACCTCCACATCAGGGTGTTTAGTGGTGTCAAAAGTAAATCTGCTGTCTTCCATAGCTTTGTTGGCTTCAAACTTATTGATAGAATAAGTATAAGTCGAACCATCTTTACCTTTAATCATAATTTTATTAATAACCATTTCAGTTTTGTCAATTGAAAGCCTTACAGTGTGGTAAGGTTTTTCTGCCGGTTTTTTAGGGTAAAGATTGATTAACTCATAAGTTTTCCCATTCTTTTCAAGGGTTTTAATGTGTTTGTAGTTAAACCCTGTTTCGTAAATGGTGAATATTTTGTTTGGATCTACATAGTCTTCTGTACTTTCTCCTTCAGCCGGAACATCAGAAATCTGAACTTCTTTGGCATCTTTCATATACGTCCAAATAGTTTTTCCGTCACAAATAATTTCTTGTCCGCCAAGAGATAAGTAATATTTTTCTCCCTTAGAATAGATAAAGCCTTTTTGTGTTTCAGAAACTTTTTCAGCTTCATTTTCAAGGCTAAATTCAAACTCTGCATAAATGGTTTTATGTGCTTTTGTTTTTTTGCTTAATTCATCCAGAATTGCTTTTGCCTTAGTGTCTTCCTGTGCGTAAGTATTAGCGGTAAATAAACCAATTAAACCTACTATCAATCCAATTTTTTTCATTTTACAAAGATGTTAAATTATTCAATTCCCGAAAGGTCTTTCAAAAACTGTTCCAAAGATAATTCATCTGCAATTAATACTTGCCTTGCTTTACTTCCCTCAAATGGACCAACTATTCCGGCTGCTTCTAACTGGTCTATTATTCTTCCTGCTCGGTTATACCCTAGCTTTAGTTTTCTTTGAATTAACGATGTAGAACCTTGCTGTGCTTGTACAATAACTTTTGCTGCTTCTTCAAACAAAGCATCTCTTTCATCTAAGTTCATTTCGCCTGTAGAAGAGCTACTGCCTTCAGGAGTGTATTCAGGCAATAAATGCGCACTAGAGTAAGCTCTTTGCGAACCAATAAATTCACAAATTTCTTCAACTTCAGGAGTGTCAACAAATGCGCATTGCACTCTTGTTAAATCGCTTCCTTGAGAAATTAATAAATCTCCTCTACCAATTAACTGTTCTGCACCACCACTGTCTAAAATAGTTCTTGAATCTATTTGAGAGGTAACTCTAAAGGCAATTCTACCAGGGAAGTTTGCTTTAATTACACCGGTAATAATATTAGCTGATGGTCTTTGTGTGGCAATAATTAAATGAATTCCGATAGCTCTGGCAAGCTGTGCTAAACGGCAAATGGGTGTTTCTACTTCTCTTCCTGCAGTCATAATTAAATCTGCAAACTCATCCACAACCAACACAATATAGGGTAAAAAACGATGACCCTTTTCAGGGTTTAATTTTCGAGCAATAAATTTTGCATTATACTCTTTAATATTACGAACCATTGCATTTTTTAGTAGTTCATAACGCTCATCCATTTCAATGCACAGGGAATTAAGCGTATTAATTACTGTTTGATTATCTGTAATGATGGCTTCCTCCGTATCAGGTAATTTTGCTAAAAAATGTCGTTCTATTTTATTGTAAAGCGTAAGTTCTACTTTTTTCGGGTCAACTAATACAAACTTGAGTTGAGATGGGTGTTTTTTGTAAACCAAAGATGTTAGAATTGCATTTAATCCAACTGATTTACCTTGGCCCGTTGCTCCGGCCATCAATAAGTGTGGCATTTTAGTTAAATCAAATACAAAGTTTTCGTTGGAAATGGTTTTACCAATTACTACAGGCAATTCCATTTTAGCATTCTGAAATTTTTCTGATGCAATAACTGACCGCATGGAAACAATTTGCGGGTCTTGGTTAGGAACTTCAATACCTATGGTTCACTTGCCCGGAATTGGCGCAATAATTCTAATGCCTAATGCAGATAGACTTAAAGCAATATCGTCTTCAAGATTTTTTATTTTAGAAATTCGAACTCCCGGAGCAGGTACAATTTCATATAACGTCACAGTTGGACCGATAGTGGCTTTAATCTTTTCTATCTTGATATTATAATTCTCAAGTGTGCCAACAATTTTATTTTTATTTTCTTCAAGCTCTTCTTTGTTGATACTAACACCTTGACTTCCGTAGTCTTTTAGTAAATCAATGTGTGGAAATTGGTAAGACGATAAATCTAATGTAGGGTCATACTCTCCAAATTCTTCAAGCTTACTATTTAACTCATCATCAGAAAGAATTTTTTCTTTATCCTCAACTTTTTCTACGGAAAAACCGATTCCTTTTTCATCTACTTCATCAATTTCAATTGGCTCTTCTTCTATTTCTTCTTTAGGTTCTTCAATAACTTCTTCTTTTATTTCTTCTTCCGTTAATAGTTCGTCAGGCTCTTCATTTTCAACTATAGTATTTTTTAATTTCTCTACGTCTTCATTGGTATCTTCTTCTATTTCTTCTTCGTCAGATTTAAATAAATTTTTTATGTTTTCAATATTCAAGCTAAAGGTTACTATAGCATATATACTTGCTGTAAATATTAATATTGCTCCTGCGCCTACATTCCCTGCAAAACTTACCAGCCAATTATTAATATGATAACCAAAAGCGCCTCCTAAAATGGGGTTTAGAGTGGAAAAGAATCCAAGTGCTACCGACCACCAAATGATGTGAAAAAAGCTGTGCTTATAGGTTTTAATGATTGGTAAAAATGAAACTCTGATAGATAATGCCGCTCCGGTAATTAAAAATAACAGTACAAATAAAAATGAAATTATTCCAAACCACTTATAAATAAATTGGTGAGCTAAGGCCGCACCTAATTTCCCTAACCAGTTTTCTACCACTATCGAACTATCAAAAAAGTATTCAGTAAAAGAGTAGGCGAGCTTATCCTGGTCGTTTTGCCATGTAAATAGATAAGAAATAAAAGATATCAACAAGAAAAAAGAAAACAGAACCAAAAACAACCCCAAAAACTGTAAGAATTTCCCGCCTTTAATATCCCATTTAGGAATAGTAAAGAAGCTACCTTCTTTCTTTTCTTTCTTGGTTTCGGCTGCTTTGTACTTATTCTTGGCCATAGTTCTGAAACGGCAATTAATCTTCAAAAGTATAAATCATTAATATTAGAATAATGCTTGAGGTAAAAGGTTTTCAACAATATTGGGCGAATAAAACAAAATCAACAATCTATCGTTATCAAAATTGGTACAATACTTGAATTTTGATGAATTATACTATTACATTTGTTTAATGCTTATAAGAATAGCTGCTATATTACTATTATCTGTTTCCTTTTGCTTTGCGCAGCAAGACACTATTAATATTGCCGATAAGTCAGGGAAAAAACAAGGAAAATGGATGAAGTTTTACAAAAATGGCAACCTCAGATATGTAGGTCATTTTCAAAATGATATTCCTGTCGGTAAGTTTTATTATTATTATGAAGACGGTAAGCCTCAAGGTTTAATTACCCATAAAAACGCTGATGTTTCTTATGCTTTACTTTTTCATTATAATGGAAACCCTATGGCTCAAGGTAAGTATGTACATCAAAAAAAGGATAGTACTTGGGAATATTACAGTTACCATCAGGGTATAGTAGTTTCCAGAGAAAACTATAAAGGCGGAAAACTTTATGGTAAATCATTTATTTATTACCCTAACGGCAAAGTTTACCAAGAGAAAAACTATGATAATGATTTGGAAAATGGTGAAGTGCTTCAGTTTTATGAAAATGGTAAACCCAAAATGAAAGCGAATTACTCCAATGCTTTTTTAACTGGTCAGGCTCTTTATTACTATGAATCAGGGGGTATTTATATAAAGGGAAATTATGAAAAAGACTATAAACATGGTCTTTGGATTTACTATGATACAAAAGGAAATGTTACTAATCGGGAGATGTATGAAAAGGGAATGTGTAAAGATTGTAAAGAAGAGTTAATAAATGACGATCCTAAGGATTGGATTAAAAAAGACTGGCTAGATGTTGAGGATATGACAAAAACAAATTTAAAAGACTAATTATTAGTAAATTTACGCTATGAGAATATTTTATTTACTCCTTTTAATAATTGCATTTTCAGCATGTAAGAAAAAAGAACCGGGACAACCCGTTTCCAGTCCATCATTGGGGTATGATTATTTTCCGCTTCGCACATTGGATTTTCGGGTGTATGATGTAGATTCAATAATATATAATGACTTTACACAAACAATAGATACATTTCATTATGAAATAAAAGAGAAAGTAGATATTAACTTTACTGACGGTGCAGGAAACTCAGCATTTAAAATTGTGCGATTTATAAAGTACACCGACACTACTGACTACGTAGCGGTGGATAATTGGTCAGCAAACTTTACAGCAAACACTTGCGAAAGAGTAGAAGAAAACATTCGTTATGTAAAGCTTAACTTACCTCCAAGTAATGGAAAGGAGTGGGATGGAAATGCTAAAAATTCGTTAGATACTTGGAAGTATAAATACAAGGACATACATACGGCAAAAACTTTTGGTGCGTATAGTTTCGATAGCACAATTACCGTTATCCAGCATGATGATGAAAACAAAATTTTAACGCAAAGAATTTATGCTGAAGAGCAATATGCAAAACATATCGGCTTGTATTACAGAAAATACACTAACTTAAAAAAGACTTACGATTCTCAATCCGGAACATACAAAGCTACCAGTGGTTTTGATATGGAAATGCGTTTAAAAAGTCATTACGTTCAATGAAGCGGACAATATTTGTTTTATTGTTTTCCTTTCTAACTACAATCAGTTTTTCGCAAACGGTTTATAAATGGCGTGTTTATTTAAAAGATAAAAATGGCTCGGCTTATAGCGTATCTAACCCAACACAATATTTATCTCAGCGCTCAATAGATAGAAGAGAAAAACAAGGAATTTCTATTGATAATACTGACTTACCGGTTAATTCAGTTTATGTTTCACAAATTTTATCTACTGGAGTTACTTATATCTGCAAATCGAAATGGCTAAATACAGTTGTTGTGGAAGGAGATTCTACTCAAATGTTAGCCATAAAAAATAAATCATTTGTATCGTCAGTAAAAATGGTTTACAACCCTAATCCCGGAAGATTTACAGAGAATAGAAAATTTGAAGAAGAGTCCAATTATACAAGTACTGAAACAGACTATGGAGTAGCCAACTATCAAATTGAAATGCTTAACGGTAAGTTTCTTCATAATGCCGGCTATAAAGGAGAAGGAATGTTAATAGCTGTTATGGATGCAGGTTTTCCTGAGGTAAATACACAAGCCGCATTCAAACATTTATGGGACAATAATAGAGTAGTAGCTTATTGGGATTTTGTAGATAGAGATAATTCAATATTTGAAGGGAGTAGTCATGGATTGAATGTAGCTTCTACAATGGCGGCAAAATCAGGTGATTTGTTTACCGGAACAGCTCCCGAAGCCAGCTATATGTTTTTTAGAACTGAAGATGCGCCAACCGAAAATCTAGTAGAAGAAGACTATTGGGTAGCTGCAGCTGAAATGGCAGATAGTATTGGTGCAGATATTTTTAATACCTCTTTGGGCTATACGACTTTTGATGATACATTAATGAATTTTAAGTATTCAGACATGGATGGTAATACTACTTTTATTACGAGAGGAGCAGACATGGCAGCTAAGAAAGGAATTATAGCTGTAAATAGTGCCGGAAATTCAGGCTCATCTCCATGGTATTATATTGGCGCACCTGCAGACGGTGACAGCGTTTTTGCTATTGGTGCTGTGGGAATTGACGAAACAGCAGCTCCGTTTACTTCCAAAGGACCCACATACAGTGGTAAACAAAAACCAAATGTTAGTGCGTTAGGCTGGGGAAGTGCAATATTAGTAAATGGAGGTGGAGCAGTTTACGGAAATGGAACTTCATTTAGTTCACCAATTATGGCCGGAATGGTGGCTTGCTTTTGGCAAGCATTTCCTGAGTTAAATAATTATGAAGTGATGCGGGCAGTTGAGTCTTGCTCTCATTTGTACCCAAATCCTGATTATAATGTAGGCTATGGAATTCCTGATTTTTCTAAATGTTTTTTAGAGCAATGGCAAATAAAAATTAAGAATGAGGAAGACCAAATAGTTCGTTACTTCCCAAATCCCTTTTCTGATAATCTTTCACTGATATATTATTCAACTGAAGAAGAGCAAATTTATGTGGACTTAATGGATGTTACCAATAAAGTAATAGTTACTCAAAACAAGGGCGTAGGAAAAGACTCTTACAACTTTATTTCTTTTAATAATTTAGCTAACCTTGAAGATGGTATTTACTTTTTAAGAGTAAGGACTTCAAAAAGTAAGTTTGTGAAGAAAGTAGTGAAAATGGTCGAGTAGATAATCTTAAATTCTACCTAAAATACCTTCACTAATGTTTACAATATGGTCACCAATTCTTTCTATACTACCGTATAAGTCTTTATAGAATAAACCACTTTTAAAGCTGTACTCACCACTTTCGGTTTTTTCAATATGGTCTTTTCTAATTAAATTTCTGAGTGAATTTATTTCAGATTCTGTTTGGTTTACTTTGGCTAAATCAATAGATATATAATCTGAGTTTAGGTTGGTAAGCATTAAGTTGTATGCTTTATCTATTAAGTCAAATAGCTGAATAATATAGTCTCTTTGTTCCGGAGTAAACCATACTTTTTCTTGATTTTTCTTTTCAATGGTTAAGGATAACTGATAATTGATGTCGCCTATACGTTCCATATTTGCGATAATTCTAATCATTCCTCTTATTTCTTTAGAGGTACTTTCTGATAAATTGTTTTGTGCAACTTTAGTTAAATAATCTGCAATTTCAGCTTCAACTCTATCGGTAATATCTTCGTATTTTTTTATTCTGGAAAGCAGAATTTCAAACTCTTTTTTATCATGAGTAGTCATAAGAGTTTTTACAAATCCTGTTTGTTTTTTGATAATATTTCCAAATTTTGAAACTTCCTTTTTAGCTTCAAGGATTGCCAATTCAGGTGTTGAAAGTAATCCTGTACTAATGTATTCAAGGTGATATTCTTCATCTATTCTTCCTTTTGAAGGAACAAGTTTAACAGCCACTTTGACTAGAATGGGAACAAACCAAATAAGAAGTAAAACATTTGAAAGATTAAAGGCGGTATGAAAATAAGAAAGAGCATAAGGAACCATCTCAGCGTTTTCATAAGCATCTCCGTTACCCATTACATTCATGGAAAATTCATTAATCATGTCTCTGAAAGGAGAAAAAATAAATATCATCCAGGTTACCCCAATTATGTTAAACATGGAGTGTATTTTAGCCGATCGTTTGGCATGAACATTTGCGGGTATTGAAGCAATTTCAGCAGTAATGGTAGTTCCGATGTTTTCACCCAAAATCATAGCAGCAGCCATATCAAACCCAATCCAACCTTGTGAGCACATCACTAAGGTAAGTGTCATTGCTGCACTAGAAGATTGAACGGTAATCGTTAATAAAGTTCCGACCAATATAAAGAGTAAGACACTCCATATTCCCATATCGGTGTAGTCTGATAGAAAAGCTAAAATGTCAGGATTGCTTTTTAAGTCAGGAACAGCATCTTTTAAAAAACTAAGCCCCAAAAATAGAACTGAAAATCCAATGATAAATTCTGCCCAATATTTTATTTTATTATTTTTTGAAAAAAGCATTGGAACTCCAAATGCCATTAGCGGTAACGAAAGAGCAGCAATTTTAACTTTAAAGCCTAAATAGGTTACTAACCAGCCTGTAATGGTAGTACCGATGTTAGCACCCATCATAATTCCTGCAGATTGTACAAGTGTTAAAAGACCTGCGTTAACAAAACCTACCGTCATTACAGTGGTTGCAGAAGATGATTGAAGTAGAGCCGTAACAGAAAATCCAGAGAGAACACCGAAATATCTATTCTTAGTCATTCCTCTAAGAATATTTCTGAGACCGTCACCGGCTGCTTTTTGAATACCTTCACTCATTATCTTCATTCCAAAAATGAAGAAAGCAAGTGCTCCTAATAACTCTATTAAATCTAAAATTCCAAAATTCATATTATCTAGTTAACCTGATCTTTTTGATGTTTTAAAACTTTTGCTTCTAAATAAAAAATAACTTCTTCTGATATATTTTTGCAAAGATCACCAACTCTTTCTAATTTCCTAATAATAGATAATAAATACATGTACTCGTATGTTTTAGAGGTATTTGCTTTAATAAAAGCAGCAGTTTTTTTAGGAGCTTCAATGTTTATTTCATTCATGGTTTGGTCTATCAAGAAAGTTTCTCTTGATAAATTTGTGTCTTCCTTTAAAAATGCTCTCATAGATAAATCTATCATCATTAAAGCAGTGTCAAACATTTCTTCAAATCTAATTTCTTTTAACTCTTTTTCCGAAAACGATTCGTTCACCTGCAGGATGTATTTGGCAATTCCGTCAGCATGATCGCCCATTCTTTCAAGGTCTGAGTTGATTTTAATACTGGCTAAAATAAATCGTAAATCAATAGCTACAGGTTGATATAGTGCTAAAATATTTTCACAGGCTCTATCAATTTCTAACTCCATGTTATTCACCATTTTTTCTTTTACCCTTATTTCTTCGGCAATAGCTTTATCTTGTGTTAAAAAGGCTGTTTTACATTCGGTTAACTGATGTTTAACTAGTAGCATTAAGTCTTTCATTTTTTCTTTTAGTGAAAGAATATCTGAACTGAAGTTATTTTTCATGACGGTAAATTAGAAAATAAATATAATTAATTAAGAGTTTATCCAAACCTACCTGTTATGTAGTTTTGAGTTTTCTCTTGTTTTGGTTTTGTGAAAATATTTTTTGTAGAATCGTACTCTATGAGTTCTCCCATATAATAAAATGTAGTCATATCAATAATTCTAGCAGTTTGTTTCATGTTGTTAGTAACAATAACTATAGTGTATTGCTTTTTGAGTTCAAACAATAGCTCTTCAATTTTAGCGGTAGAAATCGGGTCTAATGCTGATGTGGGCTCATCCATTAATATTACTGATGGTTCTACAGCTAATGTTCTGGCAATACAAAGTCTTTGTTGTTGTCCACCGGATAACGCTAAAGCTCCTTTTTTTAGATTGTCTTTTACTTCATCCCATAAAGCAACTTGTTTCAAGCTTAACTCCACTCTTTCTTCAATAAACTTTTTGTCTTTAACACCTTGAATTCTTATACCATAAGCCACATTATCGAAAATTGATTTGGGAAACGGATTTGGCTTTTGAAATACCATTCCAACTTGTTTTCTTAGCTCTTCAACTACAACATTTTTCCAATATATTTTTTTATTGTCAATAAGAATTTCGCCCTTCATTTTAAAACCGTCAATGTAGTCGTTCATTCTATTTAAACATCTTAAAAATGTTGATTTTCCACAGCCGGATGGACCGATGAAAGCGGTAACTGAATTTTCGTAAATATTCATGTTTATATCTTTCAGCGCTTTAAATTCACTGTAAAAAACATCAATATTTCTCGCTTCAATTTTTATGTTTTTAGATAAATTATCTATCTCCGTAATTGATGCTTTGTTGTTTTCTTTTATATCGGTTGTTGTCATTTTACCATTTAACTTTTTTCTGCCATCTGTTTCTTAAGTAAACTGCTATACCATTCATTACAAATGTAATGGAAAGTAAGATTAAAATAGCAGCAGCAGCATTAACTATAAATCCGTGTTGAGGTCTTGAAACCCAATTGAATATTTGTATCGGAAGTACTGTAAATTCATCCATAGGTGATTTTGCTACAAATGGAACATACGCAAGCGCTCCAACAACAATTAATGGGGCTGTTTCACCAATTGCTCTTGATATGGAAAGTATAACACCGGTTAAAATTCCACCCATTGAAGCAGGTAATATTTGTGACCATATTGCTTGCCATTTAGTAGCACCTAGTGCAAAGGCTGCTTCTTTAATTGATTTTGGCACTGCTTTGATGGCTTCTCTTGTTGAAACTATTATAATTGGTAAAATAAGTAATGATAAAGTGAAACTTCCGGCTAATAAACTTCCTCCTAATCCCATAACTCTTACAAATATTTCCAATCCCAAAAGTCCATAGATAATAGACGGTACACCGGCAAGATTGGCAATGTTAATCTCTAAAATATTTGAAAGCCAGCCTTTTTTAGCGTATTCTTCTAAATATATTCCTGCACCAACTCCCAAAGGAAAAGCAACCAGTGTGGTTAATCCTAAAATCCATAAAGTTCCTGTCCAGGCGGTTAATATTCCGGCTTTTTCCGGTTTTCTAGATGGAAGACTTTCTAAAAAATCAAAACTTAATCTTGAAATACCATCAGCGAAAATATTTCCAATAAAAATACAAAGTATAACTATTCCAAAGAGAGTCGCAAGAATTCCAAACATTAGAAATGTCTTGTCAATAAGTCTATTTTTTGTAGCATTAGTCATACTTTTCCTGATATTTTTTCTTGATGTAAAAACTAATGTTGTTTAAAATAAAAGTGAATACGAAAAGTGTTATCCCGGCAGCAAAGATGGTTTTGTATTCTAATGAGCCATGTGGTACATCTCCCATACTAACTTGAACTATGTAAGCTGTTATGGTTTCAATAGGAACTGTTGGGTCTAAGGTTAATCTTGGCTGCTGTCCTGCGGCAATAGCTACAATCATGGTTTCGCCAATAGCTCTGGATAAAGCAAGAATTATTGAAACAACAATTCCGGAAGATGCAGCCGGCACCGTTACTTTAAATGCAGTTTGAAATCTGGTTGATCCCATTCCATACGCAGCTTCTCTTAGTGATTTTGGAACAGCATAAAGCGCATCTTCACTTAAAGAAGAAATAAATGGAATAATCATTATTCCCATTACTATACCTGCTGAAAGTGAGTTAAACCCTGACATCTCGGGAAAGAATTTTTGTAGAAAGGGGCTAACAACCAAAAGAGCAAAAAAGCCATATACAACTGTAGGCACAGCGGCTAGTACTTCTAAAAGTGGTTTGAATATTTTTCTAAAACTTTTTGGTGCATACTCACTAAGATAAATGGCAATGGTTAAACCTATCGGCAGTGCCACTGAAATGGCAATAAATGTAGTGAGTAGTGTTCCGCATACTAACGGAAGAATTCCAAAATGTTTATCCGCAAAAAGCGGTGTCCATTCTTTATCAGTAAGAAAGTCAATAATTGAAACTTCCTGAAAGAAACCTACGGCTTCTACAAGCAATACAAGAATGATTGAAATTGTTGTAAAAACAGTGATTGCTGCACATAAGAACAGCAATCTCTCTATAATATATTCTCTGGTTTTATTCATTTAATATCAATACAGTATGATATTATTTAGTATAATTTGAACCAGCCAAAAATGAATTGAATTTTTCTTTCTGTTTGTTAATTTCAGTTTCAGGTAGAGGAATGTAACCTACTTCTTCAGAAATGGAAGCAACATTATCTAAATAAAAATTTACAAACGCCTTTACTTCTTCTCTTTCTGCAGACTTGTTTGAAACGTAAATAAATATTGGTCTGGATAATGGAGCATAGCTTCCATTAGCAACGGTTTCCATAGTTGGTAAAACACTTCCGGAGCCATTGTTTACACCAACCAACTTTAATTTATCTTTATTTTCTTCATAATAGGCCAACCCAAAAAAGCCTAAAGCAAATTTGTCTGAGGATATACCTTGAACTAATACGTTATCATCTTCACTTGCTGTATAATCTCCTCTACTAGCACCGCTTTCTCCTACAATTGCTTCCGTGAAATAATCGTAAGTACCTGATGCAGTTCCTGCGCCAAATAAATGAATTTCTTCAGCCGGCCACTCAGGTCTTATCTGATTCCATTTCATGATTACTCCCTGAGCCGCTGGTTCCCATATTTTTTTAAGCTCTTCAATAGTAATGTCATTCAACCAATTATTTTGAGGATTTACTAATACAGCAAGTCCATCATAAGCTACCGAAAGTTCTATGTAACTAATTCCGTTTTCTTTACACTGTTCGGCTTCACTATCTTTGATTGAACGAGAGGCATCGTTAATGTCTATTTCATTTCTTACAAACTTTTTGAAGCCACCACCCGTGCCTGATACACCAACAGTAACTTTAACTTCAGGGGCTTCAGCTCTAAATTCTTCGGCTATTGCTTCAGTTATTGGATAAACAGTGCTTGAACCGTCTATTTGAATTTGTCCTGAAAGAACATTTTCATTGTTTGAATTTTCATCATTTGATTTCTGACCTCCACAAGCGAATAATGAAATTAGCAGGGAAGAAAAAAGAAGAGCTTTAATTGTTTGCATTTATTTTCGTTTAAAATTTATGCAAAGTTAGACCAAGTTGTCATCGATTGAAATTACCAATATTAAGTTTATGTTAATTCTATGTTAATTAGGTTAATGACTATAAAATCAATGGTTTAATCATAATTATCATGGTTTTTCAATTCTAATATTAACATTATGTTATCCTTTTATTTTTGATAGGTTAACAGAAGATTGAAGTTATACATTTGCCAACACAAAAAACCACAAAAACAATATTATGAAAAAAGGAATACTTGTTATTACTACATTAATTAGCATTTCAAGTGTGTTTTCTCAAAATACAATTAACGATAAATTTGGAAAGGGATTTAATTTCACCGCTAAAGACTCTTCATTTTCTATGAGGGCTGCTATGCGTATTCAAAATTTATTTTTGGTAGAATCACCTATAGTAAATGATGAAGTAAAGTTTGATCAAGCAGCTTCAAATTTTTTAGTTAGAAGAGCCAGGCTAAAATTTGACGGATATGCATATTCTCCTAAATTAGAATATAAAATTGAGCTAGGTTTATCTAATAGAGACTTAGCATGGAATACAGATCAAACTCGAAATACTCCCGGTGTAGTAATGGACGCAATGTTAAAATGGGAGTTTGCTAAGAATTTTGAGTTGTGGGTTGGTCAAACTAAATTGCCCAGTAACAGAGAGCGTGTTATTTCTTCAGCTGCACTTCAGCTAGTTGATAGAAGCATTGTAAACAGTGCGTATAATATTGACCGAGACATGGGACTTCAGTTAAGACATAAGACAATAATAGGAGGGATGATATTTAAAGAAATTTTTGCTTTTTCTCAAGGCGAAGGAAGAAATGTAACAGAAGGAAATATGGGTGGATATGCCTACACTGGGAGAGTTGAGTGGTTACCAATGGGTGAATTTCAAAGTAAAGGTGATTATGTAGGAAGTTCGATTAAAAGAGAAGAAAAACCAAAATTGGCTTTGGGTTTAACTTACGATTATAACGACAGAGCAGCAAGAGAAAGAGGTCAGTTAGGCGGGTATGTTTATCAAAGAGTTTCTGTAAGTGAAAATGATTATCATTCGCTTTACTCGGTTATGGCAGATATGATGTTTAAATATAAAGGTTGGTCTGTAATGTCAGAATATGTTGATAAAGATGCTACTAATGGTTCTGTATTAAAAGATACTTTGGGAAATAGTTTTACCTATAGAACCGGAATGGGATTTAATGTACAAAGTGGTTATATGTTTGACAACAATGTTGAAATTGCTGCAAGATATAGCGTAGTAGAACCCAGAAAAGATACTAAAAGAGCTGACGTAAGACAATATACCTTAGGCGTTTCTAAATTCTTTGCAGGCCATGATTTGAAAGTTCAGACCGATATTTCTTATACAGAAGAAAAGGCTCAGGGAGGAACTGTTTTTTATGGTAATGAGATAATGTTCAGATTACAAATAGATTTACATTTTTAATATATCTAATTGGATGAAATTGAAAGGGAAACGAAGTCGTTTCCCTTTTTCATTTAATTTTTTCAAGTGCTTGCTTCAAATCATTAATCAATAAATGAGGATCTTCCAGCCCAATATATAGCCGAATCATATTTGCAGGATGCGGAGTTTTATGATAGCTTTTTGAATCATGCAAAGTGGCAATCGGAAACTGTAAAGATTCATAACCGCCCCAACTACAGGCAAGTAAAAAGTAGTTTAGGCTATTGCTAAAAGTTTCTATTTTTTTAATATCATCTGTTTTTAAATAGATAGTCATCAATCCGCCACAAGGTTTCATTTGTTTTTTGGCTAATTCGTATTGGGGATTTTTCTCTGAAAATGGAAATACCACTTTTTCAATTTTCGGATGTTTTTCTAAAAAGTCTAAAACCTTCATAGAGTTTTCTAAAACAGTTTTTAGTCTAATCGGTAAAGTTCTTAATCCTCTCAAAATGAGCCATGCTTCAAACGGTCCGATAATTCCTCCAAGCGTCATAAACTCATTTGCCATAATATTTTCTACTCTCTTTTTGGAAGCGCAAAGAACACCCGCCACCAAATCGCTATGACCGGAAAGGTACTTGCTTGCAGAATGAACAGTAATATCTATTCCATAATCGGCAGGGTTTTGACAAAGAGGGGTGGAGTAGCTATTATCACAAATAGTAGTTATGTTTTTAGATTTTGCCAATTTAGAAACTGCTTCTAAATCTTGTAATTCAAAAGTCATGGAATTAGGCGTTTCTAAAAAAATCAGTTTTGTGTTTTCTTGAATGGCCGCTTCAAAGTTTTCCACTTTTGTTCCGTCTATCATGGTAGTGGTTACTCCATACTTTGCCAGTAAAGTGTTTAACAAATAATTGGTCCAGCTATACGGACTTTTTATACAAATGACATGGTCTCCTTGTTGAACTTCATTCATTACCGCAGCAGCAATGGCGGCACTTCCACTGGCAAATACCAAGCTATCTTCTGTATGTTCTAGTGCGGCTAATTTTTTTCTTAAAATGCCTACTGTTGGGTTATAACCTCTACTATAAAACGGATGCTCAAATTCTTTTTGCAAGCATTGGCGCATTTCATCTACTGTTTTAAAACAGAAGTTACTGGATTGCATAATTGGTGGAGAAACTGAATTATAATATTCTTCTCTGTTTTCTCCTAAATGAGTAATGATATCGCTAATTTCCATGAAGTTTACTAGTTTTATTGCATAAATGTAAGCAATGATTTATTCTGATGATGCACCGCTCAACATAAAGTGGCGCAGAGAAGTAGTTTTTTTGATTTTGGCCGGATTATTCTTGGGCTCATTAACCATGTTAAATATTTTGGGAATAAGTCGTTTCATTGATTTATCTTTTGAAGTATTCGGATTAAAAATTCCTTTTATCCTTGCCATAGGTGTATTACCTTACCCAATTACCTTTTTATGTACTGATTTTATTAGTGAAATCTACGGAAAGAAACGTGCGAATTTAGTGGTGTGGATTGGCCTGCTTTTAAATATTTGGGTGCTATTTGTGTTGTGGTTAGGAGGAAGTTTAGATGCTCCAGAAACTCTTTTAAATGATGGTACATTACCTCTTTCGGTAGATGAAAATGGTATGGCATCTGCTCCACATGGATATGCTTTTTATGAAATTCGAAAACTAACTTTTGGGGCAACATTTGCCAGTATGATTGCCTATTTGTCGGCACAATTCATTGATGTACATGTGTTTCATTATTTAAAGAATTTAACCAAAGGGAAAATGTTGTGGCTAAGAAATAACGGCTCTACCTTAACCAGCCAATTAGTAGATTCTGTAGCGGTAATTTTAATTACTCACTTTTACGCCAATGCTTTGCCTATTAATGAAGCGGAACCACTAATGGGGCAATTGCTTATTTTTATTTTTTCAGGATATATTTTTAAAATGGTAGTAGCATTGTTAGACACCATACCATTTTATTTGGGGACTAGCTTTCTGAAAAGTTATTTGAGGGTAGTTTAAGCTTTCTTAATTTCATATGTTACCTCAAGTATCAATTGTAAAAGCGATTAAAATTAAATTATCTGGCACAGTCTAGAGCAAAATTGACGCTAAGTAAACACTTCTATAAGCCATAATTTATTATACTTAATATGTGTAAAAATCAGATGCTCTACATCCTAGTTAATAGTAATGGTTTTAAAAATGAATTTATTTGTTCCTATGTTGATTTCTATTAAATATAATCCCGGAGTTTTTATTTCATCAACATGAACAGAGATTGCTTTTTTGAAAGGTACCTCTTTAATTATTTGTCCTGTTAAATTTCTGATTATTATAATTCCATCATAGTAATCTGATAGATTTACAAAAAAGTCACCTTTGTTTGGAGTAGGGAATATACTGGTAACTATACCTTTATTATTAAAACTATTATTAATTGAAGTTATTGGAAGAGTGCTGTCTGGATAATCAAACAAGGGTCGATCGAGTTTATAAACATAAATTGTATCTGTAAAAGATGGAATAGAATACATAAAACTCCCTTCATTATCAAATACTTTTTTACCTATTAAACTTTTATCATGAGCTGATAATTTAGGATATTTTCTTACTAGAGTTAAATCTCCATTTATTGAATCAATTTTATAAAATATGGCTTCTTCATAAGAAACAACACACATGCCTTTTCCATTTGGTGTTAAACTTAAATAGTCTGGTCTATTAAATCCACAGCAAGTAATGGAGTTAACAGGATCTATCGAGTCGGTGAGATGGTTGATTTCTGACTTTGTAATACCATTATATCTAGATAGTGTATATAAGTATTTTCCATTAACTCCTAACTTAGATTCGGTAACATTGTTTAAGCTCTGATTCTGCAAGCTACTATTATCCAATCTTTGATAAAGTTGTAAATTACCATTCGATGTGTCTCTTTTAAATACAGAAATGCTGTGCAAGCCGGTTGCATATAATGTCTTGTTATTATGACTTAACTCAATTGCTATATCATAACTATAATTCGGTTGATAATTTACCTCTTTAATTGTATCTACTAGAGTTAGTTTGCCAGTAATTAAATTTCGTCTAAAATGAAAAATTTGGTCTCGGTGAGATCGATATAAATCTTTATTATCCTTACTCATAGCCATTCCACTAGTTGTAGTTGGAAGACTTGTTGGGGTAACGTTATAATTAACAGTTTCAATTTTTGTTAAATTTCCAGTCAATTTATTAATTTTAAATGTAGACAAATATCTATCTAATGATGTATAAAGGTAATTTGAATCAGGGCTTACTATAGCAGAGTATAAATAATTACCAAGGAAGTGAATACTATCTACTGAAGAAGTTAGATTCAATATACCAGTTAGCTTATTACGTTTAAAAACTTGGATTGTAGAACCAGCCCCAACAAAAGCATATTCATTATCTTTGCTGATAGTCATACTATGGGGGGGTAATCCATTTGTTGGGATTTTTTGAATCAAAGTGATCTGAGCATATCCTTTTGAAATGAACAATAACAACAAAATTTTTATAACTGTTCTCATAAGCACTCTTTTTTAAAATTCATTAAATATAAACTAACTTCTTGTAATATGAATAATAAGCTTAGTTGCCAAGTTGAATTTTTTCGTAATGATTTGTTAACCTCTTTCATATTATCCTAAAGAGCTGTTTTGATAAGGTCAAAATATATAATAACTTTCTAGGTTTTAGAATTAGTAATAAAGCTATCTAATCAAATACATTTTACCGAAACCTCTGTGGAAGTATTGGTCGGCATTGGTTTCTCTGTGCTCAATAACTTGTCCGTTTAATCTGGTGTTTACTTTATATAAATATAGCCCGTTAGCTAATTGGTCGCCAAAATCATCTTTTCCATCCCAACAATAGTCAGTTATGTTTTTACCGATTCGTATTTGCTCAAAATGAGTTAGTTCAATCGTTCTAACCAATTTTCCGGTAACGGTTAAAATTTGTATTTGTATGTTATCAGGAGCTTCAGAACCTGTAAGCGTAAATACAAAATGAGCACAAGTGCTAAACGGATTTGGATAACTCATTACATTGGTAATGGTAGATTTGTTTATTACTTCAAAGCTAATGGTGTAATCATAATCGCCAGATAAGTTATCTGATTTGTCCTGTGCTTGAACGATTAATTCATAAGTGCCATCTACTTTTAAATGTGGATTATATTCCACTTTTGCTGAATTATTCGGAAGCGAAGCAGGGTAAAACTTCATAATATCGTTTCCACTACCATCTTTAAAATAAATACGTTTTTGATTTCCGGCAGGGTCTTTTAAATAAATTTCAAAATCTGCAGTGTCATCAAGAGGTAAATATTTATTTTCATCGTGAAGTGTTATTAAAATATTGGGTTTAGAAGATACTAACTCACCGTCTAGAATATGTACTCCGTCAAAAGTCACATCCAAAATTGGGTTTAAATCATCCCCATTTACATGAAAATTTAAGGTTCCGATATTGTTGAAATGAAACTGTTCTAATTGGTCATTATTAGGGTTTACCTCTATAAATAATTGATAATTGCCATCCAATCCTTTTGATGAAAAAGTAAGTTCACTTATCATCGTGCTATCCACTAAAAGTTTTCCTTGTCTTGGGTAGGGAAGTGGAATTACGCTATAATTAGGAGTAATTATACTATACGCAATTAACAAACTATCCATGTCATAATCACCAATATTTTCAATGGCAATTTTTAGACTTAAGTCTTCTCCTTCTGCAACGGTATCATTGTAAAATGAAAAGGCAATTTCAGGGTTTAAAGCACATTCAGGTACTCCACTGTATATAGCTTGCCATCTTTTCAGTTGTGATGGAGTTTTAATGGAATCATCTTTAGTATGTAAGTTAAACTTTAAGAAAGGATAGGAGGCAGCGTTTATTTTATTGGTAATATTTATGTCTAACGAATCTGATGGGATAGTTGGTATTACTAATGTTTCTGTGCCTTGTAAGTCAATACCGTAAACACTTAAATCTGTACTGTCTGCTGAAGGATTTTCTGTGGAATTAAATCTCCACCAAATGGAGTCCCACTTTGAAGCAGGTCCTAAAATTTCTGAAAGAATATTTCCATAGGTGGCATTTAAAGAAAGTGATTTGGTTAGCGAAATAATGTCTTTGTTATTTGTACCAACCACTTCTGTAGCAGATGAAGGAGTGCCCACTTTTGCAAAAAATATGTATGGGATAGAATCGCCTATCGTACTTATGCTGCTTGCCCCTAAACTTGTAAAAGCGTTAATTGTTGAGGGATTCCATTGGTTGAAATAACCATATCTCCAGGTATATGCCAGTACATAATGCCCGTCAGGAATACTGTCATTGAGCATATTTTCCATTGCCTGAAGTTGAGTAGCGTTTTGTGTTCTAAAAATAAATATAGCACGTTTGTTTCCGGTAAGATTGTCTTGTCCCATATTTAAGTTATTTGAATTCCAACTTTCTAAAGTAGAAGAATCCAGCACTGCTAAATGAATAGCAGGTGCCCACCCAATGCCATTATAAGCTCTAGTTTCAGAGTCTATTCTATATAAAATATCTGACAGTGGTCCGGTAATTAAAGGGTCGCCATAAGTTTTACAAAACAGTTGTTTTACATCATTTACAAAGCTGAATTTTCTACCAGGCTTATCATATTTTATGTATTGAAAATCATCTTTTTTAAACTGAAAATGATGAGCTTGTCCCCAGCCCCTTTTTCCTGGAATGTATTGAAATGAGCTTTCTTTCCAGTTATAACCTTGCGTAGATGTAGAATCTTTACTTACTCTCCAGAAATATACCATACTATCCGGCATATTTTGTAGTAGTGATGGTTTCCACTTCACTACTGCTCCATTTTTGTTTGTAATTGTAGTAGTTTGAAAAAGCGGACTGTTAAATAAGTCTGTAGTATCTAATTGAAAAACATAGTTTTCATTTGTAGCAAATGGTAATCCTGTAGAAGCCACCAGTTCTTGACCTTGATTAGGTATTATAGCGTATTCATACGGAACAACAGGAACAATATCTCCTGATTTTATAAGCAATGGAACAGTTATGAAGTTATTGTTTTCGTTAGACTCTTGCACATTATTAAGTGCGTCAACATAAACGGAAAAATAGTTTAGCCCAATTCCTCTAATAGGGTCAACAGGTAATGTAAAAGTAATGGTGTCTTTATATTTAGTGCCTGAAATAACTTTTGTGTAAATAGTATCATTCACTCCTTGCACCGGAAAATCTCTTGTTAATTCGATAATAATAGGTGTGTTTACAGCTTTACCTTTGTTTAATACAACAACGTTTACATCAAATGAATCGGAAACAGTGGTTACATTACTTGGGTTAAAATAGATGCTGTTTGTCGTTATCTCATAATCAGGTAAATCAGGCGAATTAATAACTAAAGCAGGGTCACCATGGAGTGTCATTTCAAAACAAACCGACCTAACATAATCGTCATTTCCTGCTCCCTGAATAGCTTTAATTGTATTTTGGATATGGCTACCAATGGTTTTGCCATAATTACTTTGACCTAAATTGGTTACAAACTCACTGCTATAACTATGTAGGTAAGCCGGAATTCCAAGCGCTACGGAAGCAATAAAGGCAATTGCTCCTTCATCTGCAATGTTTATGTATTTCTCACTAGTCGATAATTCATTGTCTAAATGAATATCTCCAGCAAAACAAGCATTTGCATATACCAAGGGATATTTTTGATAATTATTCCATTGACTGGGGTCGTCAATATTTTGGTCAAAACCTCCCGTTGCTGAGGCATGACCAAAAAAGTTCATCATAGTCACTCCTCTATTAATCATGTTTTTTATAGAGTCTGATAAGGTAGTTTGAATGGGAGCGGTAGATGTTTTTTTGAATGTAGTAACGTTTGCCCCAAAAGAGGTGTCTTGAAGAATAAGCTTGTATTGATTTAAATGAAAACTAAATAGATTAGACTCGCTGATTTTTGTTCCTCCGGCAAAATGAAGAATATTTTTCATCCATTCATCTTGAGGTGCATTTTCATAATCAATAACTTTGGTAAGGTAATCATTAACCTCTTGTGGTGTAGTTGCACTTAATCTTCCTGTTTTAATGGCAGGTTCTAGTAAAGTTCCATTTAATCCGGCTGTTAATAATATATCTGAACCGGGATGACCATATGTAGGGACTAAATTTAAATTATAAGCAGTGCCGTTTTTTCTATGTAAATTTAATTTGACTGATTTCCCAATTAAAAATAAATATTGAGGAGGGGAGGGTAGAGTATTAATCAAATAGTCGCAATAATTTTTAATGGCCAATGGATGTTTTCTTACACCGTAAGCAAATTGATGATAAAGCTCTTCGATATCTGTTAGATATGTATTATAGCCTGTTAAGTTTCTATATTGGGCGTAATTGTTTGCTTCATTCATCAAGCTTGTATGGGAGATAATTAAATAAGCTGAATCGATGTTGAGTAATGAATAATCTGTAAAAAATCCTGTTTGGTTAATGGGTTGAAGTGATGTGATATTAATTTTTGCAGTTTCTGCCGTAGCAAAACACTTTTTTCTTCCTCCTGAATTAGGAATAATAAAACTATAATTATTTCCTCCTTTGTGAACAATGGGGATTTTCTTGTCGTTGGAAATGTCATATAGGCTGGCATTTCCGGCTGCAGAAAAATTAGATATATTAAATAAAGATTTTGTTTGGCTTGTATGATCGTCAACTTCAAAATCATATTGACTAACCGGGTTAAAAAAAGTCGGTTTATGGGGGTAGGTAAGAGTATAGTATGAAACTCCTTGCCAATCAACAAAGTTTGGATCTCCGGGAGCAATATCATTAATTGACTGGAAATACATATTGTTGGTAGAAGATAAAAAAGATGTAGGAATGGCTTCTTTAATAAAGATTCTTTTATATCCTTCAAATAAAGTATCAGTAATTGTATTTGAGTTGCAAACTATTCTCAAATGATGATCAGGATTATTACTTTGATAATTGGAAGCTCCTAAAACAACACTTTGAAATTCACTGTTTAGTACGGTTGTTTCTACATCTAAAACTTGTAGTGGAAAATTTAACTGTTGTCCTTTTCCATACTTTCCTGAACCCCATGTTTCAGCTTCGTCAAAATCAGAGTCAGTTCCACCAACTCCATTTACTATTCCCGGATAAAAAACATTACTTAGTGTCCAGCCTAATTTTTTCCAAAAAAAAATGCTTGGAGTATAACTGGAAAAAGCGGTATCTGTTTCAACACCCATTCTTTTATTTGAAGTAGATGTATTCCAAGTTAAATAGTAGGTAGCAGTATCGTTATGTTGGCTATACACATGATTTGGCATTTTATTGTAGCCGCCATATAAGTTTGAATCTAACCAATGGTCATTTTTTTCAGCATAAAACTCAATAAAATCTAAAGAGTCTATGGTTCCGTCACTTTCACCTTCAAAGTAAATAGCTATTTCTTTTCCTCTTCCAAAAACCTGAATGTTTCTTGGGTCAATGGTTGTCACTGGAATTCCTGAATTGACCAGTGTATTATAGTTTATTTTATAGATTCCGTTTTGTGATACTTTAAATTGATAGTAGGGTTGTGAATAATTTATCCAACTATTAGCATACTGACTTACTGCAAACAGCGGTGTTAATGCAAGTGCGAGTATGAATAGTATTTTTTTCACTTCGGTGCTTTATTGATATCTATTTTAAGCGAGAAAATATTTGAAAAGAGCCCGATAGATTGATTTCCAATATTAGTTAACGCATAATCAATGGCAAGCCCCTTTAGCTTTAGTCCAATTCCAAAATTTGGTTGAAAGGTAATTACATTAAACCCTTCAATGTCGGTTATGGTTTGGAAGTTTCCAATACCACCTCTTAAGAAAACTAAATCATTATATCCTGCTTCAAATCCAAAATGTGGATCAATACTGATAGGATCACTCTTTATCAGTACATTTCTCATTCCATCAAAGGTGAGGTCTAAGTTAAGTTCGGCAAGAATGGAGAATTTTTTAGGTAATTCAAACTTTCTGGCACCACCTAAAATTAGTTTAGGCAAAGTAAGTTCGATAGAATTTTGAGGGATTTCATTTCCCGTAGCTTGAAATACTTCAATAGTTCTATCTGAAAGAGAATAACTCCAAGCATTAAAAGTAGAGGTAACATCTCTAAGGGTTGCTCCAAATTGCCATTTTTCAACTTGATACTGAGCTGCGGCATCAATTCCAAATCCCCAGGCTTTTGCAAAACTCCCAACTACTCTATGAATAATTTTAAAGTTTCCACCAACGGTTAAGCCTTTAACAGGCATTCTTCTTGCATACGAGAACAAAATACCATAATCAGCGGCAGAAAATGATGTGATACGGTTGTAGTCTATATTTCCATCATTATCAATTAACTCAGTAGTGTTTGGGATGTCATCTACGCCAAATCGAATTAAGGATAGACCAATAGCATTGTTAGAGTCTAGTTTTGTGGTAAATGCACCGTAATCATACTTAGCAATTCCGGCAAAATATTCTGCATGCATTAAGCCTAGTTGAAAATCCGGTTTAACTTTTAAAAGTCCCGCAGGATTCCAATATCCTGAAGTTACATCATCTACATTAGCTACATTTGAATTAGACATTCCTAACGCTCTTGCGCCAACACCAATACTTAAAAATTCGTTACTGTATTTAGGTGCTTGACTAAACAGGCTAGTACATAGAAGAGTAGTACAAATAATTAATGAAAAATATCTCATAGTATTTGAATAAGTAAAATTAAGCAATTTTTGACAATTGGTTAACTATAAAGACCTATAGATATTGTGATAGATTTACTTATTTCTTATAAAAATCCGAATTGGGACACCATGTAAATCAAAATTCTTACGAAGCTGGTTTTCAAGAAACCTCATATAAGGCTCTTTTACGTATTGTGGGAGATTACAATAAAAGGCGAAAGTAGGGGTGTGGGTTGGTAATTGGTTAATGAACTTAATCTTTACATATTTACCTTTGGTAGCAGGTGGTGGAGTATTTTGAATGATAGGAAGCATAACATCGTTTAGCTTTCTTGTAGGAATTTTTTGTGTTCTGTTTTTGTAAATTTTAACGGCTTCTTCCAATGCTTTAAATATTCTTTGTTTTGTTGGAACAGAAGTGAAAATAATAGGGTAATCAACAAAAGGTGCCGTTTTACTTCTAATTAGCTCTTCGTATTCTTTAGTGGTTTTGTGGTCTTTTTCTATTAAATCCCACTTATTTACCACCATTACCATTCCTTTTTTGTTTTTGGTGACCAATCCAATCAGGTTTAAATCCTGAGAAGTAATGCCTTCCTGTGCATCAATCATGATAAGACATACATCGGCATATTCAAGAGCTCTTACGGTTCTCATCACGGAATAAAACTCTAAATCTTCATGAACTTTCCCTTTTTTACGAAGTCCGGCAGTATCAATTAAATTAATGTCAAAACCGAATGAGTTAAAACGAGTAGTTACTGAATCTCTAGTTGTACCGGCAATTGGAGTAACTATATTTTGGTCTTTGCCTAATAAGCAGTTTATTAATGACGATTTTCCAACATTTGGTTTTCCTATTACTGCAATGTTGGGAATGTCTTTTTCAACTTCAACTTTTTTATCTTCCGGGAGAAGCCCAATTATTTTATCCAATAAATCACCTGTTCCGCTACCGTTGATAGATGAAATGGGAAATACATCACCCAATCCAAACTTATAAAACACAGATGTGTCGGCAATCATATCAAAATTATCTACTTTGTTGGCCACAATGATTACATCTTTTCCTGATTTTCTAATAATTGAAGTAACAGTTTGGTCTAAATCAGTTACACCGGTTTTAGTATCTACTACAAAAAGCAATAAGTTTGCTTCATCAATAGCTGCCTCTACTTGCTTGCAAATCTCCTCCTCAAATTCATCGTCAGAGCCTTTTACATAGCCACCCGTATCAATTAAATCAAACTCTCTTCCTCCCCATGAAACTTTTCCGTAATGTCTGTCTCTGGTAACACCACTAATTTCATCTACAATGGCTTGCTTACTTTCTGTAAGTCTGTTGAAAAGAGTTGATTTTCCAACGTTTGGTCTTCCTACTATGGCTACTATATTACTCACAGGTTAGTTTTTATATCCGTATTTTTTAAGTGCATTATCAGAGTTTCTCCAGTTTTCATCTACTTTAACAAAAAGGTCAAGGTAGATTTTCTTTTTGAAAAACTTCTCCATTTCTATTCTGGCGTCAATTCCTAAATGCTTTATCATTTTTCCGTTTTGTCCAATGATAATAGCTTTCTGTGACTTTCTTTCTACAAAGATAATAGCATGAATTCTAATTATATCATCTGATTCTTTAAATGATTCTATTTGCACTTCCGTACAATAAGGAATTTCTTGTTGGTATCTAAAGAATATTTTTTCTCTAATAATTTCGGCAGCAAAGAATCGTTCAGGTTTGTCGGTTAATTGGTCTTCAGGAAAAAAGGGTGTTCCTTCGGGTAAATGTTCTTTTATTTTTTCTAAAACGGTTTGAAGATTAAACTTCCTGAGAGCAGAGGTAGCTATAATGTCCGCTTTTGGAAATATTTCTTGCCATTGCTGAATTTTTTTAGTGGCTTCATCTTGAGTGGATAAATCAATTTTGTTAACCACAATAATTACGGGAACTTCTAACTGTTTTAATTTTTCAAATATTTCGTTGTTTTTTAACCCTTCTTCATTAATATCAGTTATCAGTAAAATAATATCTGCATCTTCAAATGAAGTATTTACCATTTGAAGCATTTCATTGTGTAATTTGTAAGAAGGATTAACGATTCCGGGAGTATCTGAAAACACAATTTGGCAGTTATCTTCATTCAAAATCCCAAATGTTCTATGTCTGGTAGTTTGTGCTTTGGGTGAAACAATACTGAGTTTCTCTCCTAACAATGCGTTCATTAAGGTAGATTTACCAGCGTTAGGATTACCTATAATATTTACGAAACCTGCCTTTTGCATGATTAATTTTGAAGTACAAAGAAAATAATATATCTTTGCACTCCCTAATTAATAATAAAGTTCTTATAAAATATATCGCAGGGTGGAGCAGTTGGTAGCTCGTTGGGCTCATAACCCAAAGGCCACAGGTTCGAGTCCTGTCCCTGCTACTAGAAGCATCTGATTTTTAAATCAGGTGCTTTTTTGTTTAGATAAGAATTTCACAAAGCCATTTAATATAAACCGTATCGATTTATGAACATTTTCGTGATTTTGAAACCTTTTAACAAAGTGTGGAGAGTATTTGTAATAGGTTTTAATAAAGAATCTTCCTAAGTAAAATTTTTGTAAAAAATTATCTCTAAACTTTCTGAGAACTAATACCTCAGGGGCGTCATAACTTCCATAAACCATTGTGGCGACATAGCAAGAACCTCCGCTATTGCTGCTTCCACTGTTACTACTTCCGCTATTACTCCCTCCACTGTTACTGTTTGAGTTTCCGCTAGAATTTGCACTTGCGTTTGCACTACTATTTCCTGCCTGATTTAATAAAACCACCATTAACCAAACCAACAAACCTACTGCAATAAGACAAAGAATGATGTAAAGAGCAATAATACCAACTACTTTTTCATCATTAGCATACATTTCTACCTTTTCGATATCATTTGCTTTAATCTCAATTTTCTTTTCAGAGCTTGGTATAACTATTTCATTTCCACTTTGAGCGACTCCATTGTTTTCAATAATGGGCTTTTTGGTATAAATATTTAGGTTATACTTATTAATGTCTTTACCTTTTATATTGTTAGTATCTGTTATTTCGGTAAGCTTCTCAGCATCTATAACTTTTTTAGGAGTTCCTGAAATAGAGTTATCTGTTATTTCAGGGTTTTGAAGTGCATACACTCCATTGTTACCATGGATATAGATGTTATAACTCTGAAAATTTTCTCGAATATCATGATTGGTAAATGGCTCGGCATTACCAATATTAATTTTTTTATAGGACATACAGCCAATGAGGGAAAGGGAAATCAGACCTATGAGTAAAATGGGTAATCTAGATTTATTCATAGTGGTTAGTTTTAGGTGAAGCTAATATATCAGAATTTATAAGGCGTTTTATTTTTTATCCAAATTGTAGATGTCAATTGCTTTATCGTACATTTTAGTACTTTTCTTTTTAAGAACTTTGGTCGTAATAGGCAAAGAAAGTGTGCCTACAACACTTAAACCAAGATTTACCCATGAGCCTAATTGAACTCCGTCTTTTCTTGATTCTGAAATAATGTTGCCAACAGTAGAAATTGTAGCAATACTTCCGCCTATAGTAGAAGGGAAGGAGGTTATTTTAGAAATAGTGCTAAATGTTTTGGTGAGTTTTGCTGTTTTAAGTGGTACTAGTACTGCCGGATTGTTAGAACGACTTAGTAAACGGTTTGCATCCTTTTGTTTAACTTTTCTCTCATTCACATAAAAGGTTTTGCCATCATAAATAATTTTATGGTCAGGACTTATTGGACCTTTTCCGTTGCTTGATGTTCTTTGTGTATTGTCATTACTTTTTTCGTTAAGAGTTGTATTTGGAGAGTTGTTCTGAAAGTCTTCAAAAGTTTGTATTTCTCCGTTTCTGTATATAATCTTAGCAATATCCTGCTTAGAATCAACAAAGGCAGGGCCGTCAGGAAAGTCTGCTTTTTTGTATGAAACACCACTTGTGCCAACTTCAATAATTGTGCAGGCTATTTTTTCTCCGTTTGTTTTTACAATGGTGTCATGTTGAGCGAAAAGCCCATTACTAATACTAAATGTTAGTATAATTAAAAGTATTTTGATAGTTGTTTTCATAGCTTATTTTTTTAGCAAAGCTGCTAATTAAAGCTATCTAAAACATCCCCCAAATGAACGCTTTTAATATACCCCATATGGGGGAGGAAACCTATTTTATATTGTTTTCAAGAGCAAAGCGGGTTAACTCCACTTTGTTTTTTAATCCTAGTTTGCTTAGAATGTTTTTCCTATGAGTAATAATAGTGAGTGGACTTAAAAATACTTTTTCAGCTATTTCTTTATCGGTAAATCCTTGTGCAATGAGTATAAGAATTTCTCGCTCGCGCTTTGTTAAAACTTCTTGTGGGTCTTTATTGTCATTATTATAGGTATTTACAAGTTGCTGCATAACTTCACTATCAAAATGCTTATCGCCACTTTCCACTTTTCTAATAACATTCACTAGCTCATTTTTATCAATATTCTTAAGAATATACCCGCAAACTCCTGCTTCTAACATTTTCTTTATATGGATGCTTTCATTAAGCATGGTGAAAGCTATTATTTTGCTTTGAGGATGGATTTTGAGAATTTCTTTTGTTGCTTCTATTCCGTCTTTATCGGGCATCTGAATATCAGTAAGTATAAGATCATGGTGGTGTTGTTTTGCCATTGTAATGAGGTTATTTCCGGTATGAGCAACAGCCACAACATCAATGTCATCAAAGTCTTTAAGTGCAGCAACAATGCCGTCAGTAAAAACAGGATGATCGTCAGCTATAATTAGTTTTATCTTTCTCATGCGGGAAATTCAGTAGTTATGGTTGTTCCTTTGCCGGGCATAGAGTCAATATTTATATTGCCTTTTAACCACAACGACCGGGTAACAATATTTTTAAGACCTCTTCCTTTTTTATTTGATTCAGGATTAAAGCCCTTACCGTCATCTTCAATCATTATGCTTATATGATTATCTCTTCCTATTAGTTGTATGTTAATTTCTGTTGCATTTGCATGCTTTAAAATATTATTTACGGCTTCTTGAATAATTCTGTAAATATTAAACTCCGATTGCTTTTCTAGTTGAAATTTTTCCATGTTGTGAACGTGTAAAAATACTTTTACCCGCCCTGAATTAGTTACTTTTTTTACTAATTCCCGGAGTGCAAGAATTAAACCTTCTTCTTCTAAAGTAGCAGGCATTAGATTAAAAATAACGTTGCGTATTTCGTCTGAAGCTTGATTAATAAGTTCTAAAGAATTATTTATTTGACTTTTTTCAATCTTCTCTTGCTGAAGATTAAGCTTGGCGGTAGAAAGCAAATGCCCGAGACTATCATGTAAATCTTCTGCAATGCGTTTTCTCTCATTTTCCTGCGTTTCCATTAAGGACTTAGCAGCTTCTTTTTCCTGTCTGTTAAGTTGAAGTTGAAGTTTATTTTTTTGTTTAAGACGATAACTATTAGTTAGAAGTAATATTAGAAGAAAAACAAGAACTAGTATTCCTGCGGATGACCAGTAAATTGTTTTTTGTCGCTTTAACTCTTCCGCTTGAATTGCTTTCTGCTTTTCTTGTTCGGATTTAAGTGTTTCTTCCTTTTTTTCATACTCGTACTGAAACTGCTTTTTTAAGGCTAATTTTCGAGTATTTTGATTACTTATGCTATCTCGATATATGATGTATTGTTTGTAATTAGAATAGGCACTTTTATAGTTACCCTGCAAGCTATCAATAATGGAAAGATTGTAAAAAGCAGTACGCATAGGTTCAATGTATTGCCCTTCTGATGCTGACTCCAGCGCTTCGTTTACGTATTTTTTTGCTTCGGCAACTTGGCCTGTCGTTACCATTATTTCACCAAGATTATTTAATGAATTAGCAAGACCTCTTTTATCACCAATTTCTCGATATAAAGCAATACTTTTATTGTAGTATTCTACAGCGGTGGTATAATCACTTTTTTCTTTGAATACTGCTGCCATGTTATGCAATGTATTGGCAATACCTCTCTTGTCTCCAATTTTCGTATATATACTGTGTGCTATAGAATCAAATTCCAGAGATTTTTCAGGATTGTTTTGCTGATTATGAACATAAGCTATGTTATGATAGGAAGTAGCTATGCCATATTTATCATCAATCTCTTTTCGGATAGTTAAACTTTTATGATAATACTCTAGCGCCTTTTCAAATTGAGATTGTTTAACGTAAAAAGCACCCAAATTATTTAGGGCGGTAGCTATACCGTGTTTGTTTTGTAATTCTTCTTGTATTTTAAGTCCTTTATGCATAAACTCTAATGCTTTTTGCATTTGTCCCTGCTTATCGTAAATAGCCGCAATGTTGTTTATGGAATACGCTTGCCCCATCTTATTACTATCACTTTCCTGAATTTTTAATGCTTTTGTTAAATAGTTAAGAGCTTTTTGAGGTTCACCAATTTGGTCATACAAAGCACCTATATTACTAAGACTGTTTGCAATTTCTTTAGTCGCATTTATTTCTTCATTTATTTTAAGAGCCTGATTGAAATAATCAATAGCTACTTGCATGTTGCCTTTTACATAATACACATAGGCAATATTATTTAGAGCTGCTGCTTTTGTAAATAAAAAGGATTGCTTTTCCTGTTTGTTGGAAGAGGAGAGATTACGCTCTACAATTTCAATGGCTTTATTGCATAGAGGGATAAGAGTGTCAGGGTTTGAGATATAAAGCTTTTCTGTTAAAGCAACATAAGCTCTTGCCACAGATGTATCGTGAGTAGCGGTTAAAATAACGTTATTCAAAGAGTCGATAGACGTATTTGATGAGCACCGCAAATAAAAAAGTACACAGAATAGTATCAGTGAGTAGGAAAGTCTTTTATACAACTTGTAAGGATTATGTTTCTTCAAATATATAAATAAAGGTTCAGTAAAAAATGTAAAATCAGGTGCTTTTTTGTTTTAAAACCACCCTCTTTTTGGCAGACCTACATAAACTCCGTCATCTCTATCTTCAATAGGATAGGTCTCTAGTTTATAGCCATTCCCTTTTCCTGTTTCAATATCAAACTTCATATTATGAAGTGGGCAGACTAATTTGTCGTCTTGATTACAACTAGCACTTATTAGTTTCGCTCCTGCATGCGGACACTTTTCGGTAAAGGCATATATTTTTTCCTTCCTTTTGATAAGGCAGAAGTTCTGTAATTCATCAAACTTGAGGATAGATTTATTGTCAGGCAATGAACTCAATCCTTGCTGGTAACTGTCAAATATTTTAACCCATTTTCTAGTCATAAAAAAAGCGCCTGCTTTTGACAGACGCTGTTAAGTTATAAAAGATTATGTTATTTATTAATCATTAATCGGTCAACAAATGTTTCGTTTTCGTTTACTACTTTAATGAAGTAAATACCATTTGACCAATCATTCACTTTTAACTCTACTAAACCTGATTGATTGCTTGAGTTGTAAACTATTTTACCATTTACGTCATTAATAATAATGCTAGACGGTGTGCTACCAATATTTACATTTAAAATGTTTTTAGCAGGATTAGGATAAACGCTGATGATATGATTTTCAACATTTGAAATTCCTGTAGCAAATTGAACCACACCATCTACAGGAGTTCTTGCACTTCTACAATCAAGTTCTTTTACTTCCCAGTCGTAGAAGAAATAATAGTAGTTTAATGCATTATTTCCGCTAGCGCTTGACCTTGTAATAGATAATAGATTAGAAAGTGTGTAAGGATAATTAGGACCACTACTATTTCTATATAAATCGGGTTGAGAACCTGCAGTAACTCCCAGTTGATAGTTTGTTCCCGGGCTTACTTTAAAGTTTAAGTTGATTCTCTGAGAACCCTGAGGGATGTTAACGGTTTTAGATTGTAATACAACGCCATTATTATCTCTCAATTCAACGGTTCTGTTTTTAGAACTGTTTGCATATACCAGTACTGAAACTATTTCGCATGACTTTGTTACGTCAAATATTAAATGTTGGTCAAAATTAAAGTAAGCACCGCTACCAATAGAGTTGGATGTTGCCCCAACTTTGGCGGAAGGTTTTACAATTTGGTCATCGGCATAATAAGTAGTGGTTACATTTAAAATAGGTGTGTTAAATGTATCTCCGGTATGAATAGGGCTACCACCTGTAGCTGCGCTATACCAGTTAATAGTACCCGTTCCGTTTGCAATCAGTTGAGCAGATTGTCCTGCCAATACCGTATCGTTTGTTCCACTAGGAGAAGGAGGTAAAACAATATTGATAATGGCATTTTTTTGAATGCTGTCTCTACCGCAAGCACCACCATCAGCAACCATATAAACATTAAATGTTCCACCGGTAGTATAAGTGTGTGAAGGATTTAAAGCTGTGCTTGTTCCGCCATCTCCAAAAGTCCAGCTGGCAGATTGAGTATTTGTACTGTTATTGGTAAAGTAACTGTAAAAGGAACTTCACAAGCTGTAGTGTCAGATACTGCAAAATCAGCAGAAACACCGGCCGTAAAAGCTGGGCCAACACCACAAGCATACCAAGCATTGGTGGTTGCAATTACTTCAGGCGTGCAAGCTCCATATAAATCTGTAGCTGATTTAATCGCATAAAATCTTGCATCATTGTACTGAGAGTTGGTGGTAAGATAAACAGTAAGATTTCTAAAAGCTATTGCTCCTGCTTTTGTAACACCTTGTCCGGTTACGCTGTAGGTATTGTTTAAATCATTTGTTCCTGAACCACCCATTGTAAGTAAGTAGAACCAGTGATTTTGAACGCCACTGTTAGTGTGCACCCCTCCATTGTCACCTGTTCCTGTATACCAATAGGTTCCTAAATAGGTGTCAGGGTCATTAAATGTATTTGGAGTATCCATTTTTCTAATGCCATTTCCGTTTGGCGTCATATCTTCTCCGATTCTCCAGTTAGTAATACTTCCTTTTGCATAAAACTCTACCGCTACTCCAAATATATCTGAAAACGATTCATTTAATGCCCCAGGCTCATTCTGATAAACCAGGTTGGCTGTGAAATTTGTAAGACCGTGAGCAATTTCATGACCTGTTACATCAATGGCTGTTAGAGGTGTGAATGTAGTTCCGTTTCCGTCTCCGTAAGTCATTCTTTGACCGTCCCAGAAAGCATTGTTGTAGTTAGAGTTGTAATGAACATAGCTATTTAAAGCAAATCCGTTTCCGTCAATACTATTTCGGTTATGGTTGATAAAGAAATAATCGTAAGTCATTTCAGCGCCCCAGTGAGCATCTGTGGCTACTTCATCTTGTTGTGCGTTTACATTGTTCCAATAGTTATTATTGTCTGTAAAGTCAACAGAAGCACCATAGCTAGTACCTTGATTCATATCATACGTATTGATTCCGTTTCCTCTTCCTGTTTCTCTTAATCTAAAGTTGGTAGGAGATAAGCTATCGGTTGTAATTGTTCTTATTCCGCTATATTTAGTAACAGCAGTTCCTGTTGAGTTAGCTTCGTGAATTAAGTCGTTTTCAAAAACTACAGAATGGTCAGCAGCGCTGATATATATTTCTCTTCTGCTTAATGGCTCATGAGCATAAATGTTAAATTTATAAGCTAAGCTAAGAGGATTGTCAAAATTACCGTTAGATGCAACGTACACCAATTCACCATCAGGATTGTAGCTTGCGTCATGGTCATGAATTTCATGTTTTAAATGATCTTCTTCTTCTTCAATTTCCCATTTGTAAACTTTAGCACCAATGTGGTTTAACGCTGCATTTAATGCGTTAGCTTCAGTAGTAGCGTTTACATGGTTAACAGCAGATAAGTTGTCGTAAAATTCACCGTTGAATGACTTTACCATACCATCTTTGGTGTGAACAATAAGCATGGTTAAATCAATAGGATTGTTGTTGTAAGTTTGTCTGTATCTGTAATGAACAAAACCTAGTTGGTCTTTTTCTATTCCTAATAATTTCATTCCCATTTTTGCAGCATCTTCACCATTGTAAAAATTAGCAAACCATGTTTCAAACTTGGCAAAAGCAATTTCGTTGCCCGGTTTAAAAGCAGCATAGTTAGGAATGGTAGTAAACGATTTGTATCGTAGTTCTTTAGTGCCTTTAATTTTTTGGTCTGCTTCAATACCTGTTAGGTGTGTTATTTCGTAGGCAGAAGCAAATAAGAAACTTGATAAGGCAAAGGATAGTAAAAGTAGTTTTTTCATCTTTATAGTTTTAGGTAATTTTTTTGACGCCTAAATATACTCATTATTAGCCCTGTTTTTTATTTCATTCCGTTTAACTATTGAATTTCTAACTAACTACATTCATTATTTACCCCAATAAAAAAGGGATGTTGAAGCAACATCCCTTAGAATTCAAAGTTAAATTTCTGTTATTGTCTGGTGTAAGTGGCAATACAATTTTCTGCACCCAAAATAGGTGGGTCAATGGTTAAATCCATAGTAATGGTGTTGCCGTCAGCGCTTAGTGTGCCGCTACCGCTAATATCGTAACCCGATACGGTAGTAGGGATAATAGTAACTGTTGTATTGCTAATATTTGCCGGAACTGTTCCGCCTAAAAGGGTAAAAAAGTCGTTAAATTCTATTTTAGTAGAGCTAACTACTGTAATACTTTGATTAGCATTAACAGGTGAAGCCAACGAACAATCATGCGTAACACCAAAATTACCCGCATAGCTGGAGGCTTTCATAACTACTTTTACCGTTCTGGTTTCGGTGGCTGTGTTTCCTTTTTCATCACTAACGGTATAGATTACTTGATACTCACCCAACTGAGAAGTATTTACATTATTGGTCACTTCTATTTTAGAAGTAATGTTGCCATCTTCATCATCAGTAGCGGTTGCGCCTGCATCGGCATAGGCGTTTTTAAAGGTTACTTCTACTACTTTATCACCGTTAAGGGTAATTACAGGAGGCGTTTTGTCTTTTTTACAAGAGGTAAATGCTAAAGCAGCAATAACTAATCCTGTGTATAAAATGCGTTTGTTCATGGTTTTAATTTTACATTTGCCAGCAAAATTAAGTAAATTTTAATTGATATGGGTTTTCCAAAATTAATAGTGAAGTCAGGGAAGGATAAATCGTTGTTGCGTTTTCACCCTTGGGTGTTTTCGGGTGCGATTAAAAAGATTAAAGA
>CALALS010000229.1 GCA_937925525.1 uncultured Flavobacteriales bacterium
ACAAATCATTAAAGATTGATGAAGAATTTAACGATAAAGCCGGAGTTGCTTCTACTTTAAATAATATCGGAATTATAATGCTTGACAATGGAGAGTATGATAAAGCTCTTAAAGTCTATTTTAAAATATTAAACATCCTTGATGAAGTAAATGACATAAACGGTATTGCAAAGGCTTACATAAATATTGGCTTAATCTATAATGAGCTAAAAGATTATGACAATGCAACTGACTACTTTCAAAAAGCTTTAAAGATTAAAGAAGAGTTAAAAGATGAAGTTGGGATTGCATTAGCATACAATAATTTAGGTGTGGTGTGTGGTGAGAAGAAAGACTTTATTAAAGCCCTAGACTATTATATGAATGCTCTAGCATATATGGAGAAAGGCGGTGACCTACATGGTGTATCTATGGCAAATAACAATATCGGTTTACTATTTGTTAAGCTTAAAAACTATCAGGAGGCTAAAAATTATTTAGATAGAGGGTTAGAAATAGCTAAGCAAATTGAAAACAAAGACATGATTATGCAGTCTTTTCATTCTTTATCATTATTAGATAGTGCTCAAGCTAACTGGAAAGGCGCATATTATAATTTACGGCTTTACAATCTTTCAAAAGATTCGCTTTTTGATGAAACTAAAAGCCAACAGATGGCTGAGCTTCAGGTAAAATACGAGAATGAGAAAAAGGAACAACAAATTGAATTATTAAACAAAGATAAGGAGCTACAGCAAGCTGTAGTTACAAAACAAAAAAACACTATTTATTCTGCGGTTTGTGTGTTGGCACTTGTTTTATTGTTTTTGTGGTTTGTGTTTAATCTTTTAAATATCACAAAAAAACAAAAGGCACTTATTGAAGAACAAAAGGCAGAGGTGGAGTTGCAAAAGCTAAAAGTGGAAGAAGCCCATATTCAGTTAGAAGAAAAAAATAAAGAAGTAATGAGCAGCATTCGTTATGCCAAACGAATTCAGCAAGCTTTACTAAAAGAAGAGGAACAGCAAAGTGAGCACTTACCGTAGCATTTTGTGGTGTTTAAACCAAAAGACATCGTAAGCGGAGATTTTTACTGGACACTTGAAAAGGAAAATCATCTTTATCTGGCCGTTGCAGACTGTACAGGACATGGCGTTCCCGGAGCTTTTTTAACCATGTTGGGAACCAGTTTTTTAAATGAG
>CALALS010000230.1 GCA_937925525.1 uncultured Flavobacteriales bacterium
CCCTCATCATCATAAAACTGGTTGATAAACTGGATATCAGGAGTGGTATGCCATTTTGATACAATTTTCATTACTTTTTCTACTACTGAACCTGTTGATGCAGAAGCATATTGTGGAAATAGTGGAATTACCACAATTTTAGAAACATTTTGTTCTCTGAGCTTATCTAGTTTAGATTGAATGGATGGATTTTGATATCTCATCGCAAATTCAATTACATAATCTTCCGAAACTTTTTTTCTAACTTTTTCGGTTAAAGATTCGGTGTGAAATAGGAGAGGAGAACCCTTATCTGTCCATAATTTTTTATAAATCTTAGCAGATTTTGGTGAGCGAAAAGGAACAATAATTAAATTGACTAACATCCATCTTCCAATAGGGTTAATGTCAATTACTCTTGGGTCATTTAAAAATTCGGTTAAATAAGTTCTGACATCGCTAACACTTGGGCTATTTGGAGTGCCCAAGTTCACTAATAAAACTCCCGTCTTTTTTTTCATTTTTTTTAGAAATGTAAAGCTCTTTTATCGGTGGCATCAAGAGATGCTTCTTTCATAGCCTCAGTAAAAGTTGGGTGTGCGTGACTCATTCTTGAAATATCTTCGGCAGAAGCTCTGTATTCCATAGCTACCACAGCTTCAGCAATCATGTCGGCTGCTCTGGCACCAATCATGTGAACGCCTAAAATTTCATCTGTATTTTTGTCTGCCAATACTTTTACAAAACCTTCAATATCCATGCTTGCTCTTGCTCTTCCTAAAGCTCTCATCGGGAATGAACCAACTTTATATTCTATTCCTTCTTCTTTTAATTGTTCTTCTGTTTTTCCAACAGCGGCCACTTCCGGCCAAGTGTAAACTACTCCGGGAATTAAATTGTAATCGATATGTGGTTTTTGGCCGCTCATATACTCAGCTACAAACACACCTTCTTCTTCGGCTTTGTGAGCTAGCATAGCCCCTTTTACAACGTCTCCTATTGCATAAATTCCTTCCACATTTGTTTCTAAATGATTATTTACTTCTACTCTTCCTCTATCATCGGTTTTCACTCCTGCATTTTCTAAGCCTAGCTTATCAGTGTATGGTTTTCTTCCTACAGAAACCAGACAATAATCTCCCTTAAATTCTACTTCTTTTCCTTTAGCATCATCAGCTTTTACAATCATTTCTTTTCCTTTTTTGGTAACGGATTTTACTTTGTGACTTAAGGCGAATTTAAAGCCTAACTTTTTCAATACTTTTTGAAGTTCTTTTCCTAAACCTCTGTCCATAGTCGGGATAAGAGAATCCATATATTCTACAACAGTTACTTCGCTGCCAATTCTTGCATAAACAGAACCAAGCTCTAAACCAATTACTCCACCACCAATTACAATCATGTGTTTTGGAATTTCTTTTAGGTTTAATGCTTCAGTAGAAGTAATAATGCGGTCTTTATCGATTTCTATTCCCGGTAAAGAAGACGGCTTTGAACCTGTGGCAATAACCGTTTTTTTAGTTTCAATTTTTTCTTCTTTTCCTTCTGAAGTAATTTTAATAATGTTTTTTGTCTCAAAAGAGCCGTGACCATGATATACGTCAATCTTGTTTTTCTTCATTAAAAAATCAATTCCTGAACAAGTTTGGGAAACCACTTCATCTTTACGAGCAATCATCTGCTTTATATCAGGCTTAAGACCTTTTATTTCAATACCATGTGTTTTAAAATTCTTTTCGGCATTGTGGTAATGCTCAGATGAGTCTAACAAAGCTTTTGAGGGAATACAGCCTACATTTAAGCAAGTTCCACCAAGTGTGTTGTATTTTTCAATAATAGCTGTTTTCATTCCTAATTGCGCACATCTGATAGCGCAAACATACCCACCGGGTCCCGAGCCAATCACTACTACATCGTATTTATTCATTTTGTGAAGTTTTGGCAAAAATAGAAAAATGATGTGGTTTTAGACATGATGTTGATTTTTGAAATTTAAATAAGTGTTTAAATACGTAATAAACAATTTAATATAAATAATTGATAATAAATCATATGTGTGATTTAATATTAAGTTAAATAAGTTTTATTTTATTAAAATTACTTTGATTCTTTAATTGGTTAAACTCAAATTTGTGTAAACATTTAAAAACAAAGACTATGAAGACACTCTACAAATTAAGTTTACTTTTTCTGATGGGATTAAGCATAGCTTCCAATGCACAAACATCTATTTCTATTGGTTGGGCAAATGATTCTACTTCTTCTATGCCTTGTGGAGTTCCTCATAATATTTGGTTCAGTTTCCAAGGTAATTGTATTGGTTATACTCCAGTAAATGATTCAGTTGATTTACATATTTGGTTTGGGGATGGGACTACTACTTCTTTAAAAACTCCAATATATGGAGCTTCACCTAATCAATATTGGTATGAAATGATTCAGCATACCTATACTCAATCAGGTATATTTACTGTTAAGTACTTAGTCATTGCACCTGATGGAAAAAGAGATTCATTGATAGTACCTAATGAAGTGACAATTGCAGACTCATGCGGAAATATTTCTGGTACTGTTTTCCATGACTTTAATAATAATTGTCAGATAGACTTAGGTGAAATTCTAAATTATAATCATTCATATGTAGAGTTGATTTACAATGGAAATACATTAGCTTATTCTTATACTGATTACACTGGTAAATTTCATTTTAATGTCCCAGCAAATCAAACATATACTTTAAAATATTTAAGTACTTATTTGCCATATAACTCTGGATATCAAGTTACTTGCCCTAGTGCTCAAACCTATACTATAAATTTAACTACTGCAGGTTCTCATAACAATGATTTTGGACTTAGCTGTCCTTCTTCATATGATTTAAGCGGTAGCTTTTGGGTTGCTGGTTCCAGACCTGGAACAATTGGCCATGCTTATGTTAACGCTTGGAATCATAGCTGTACGACTACAAATAGCCAAGTTAAATTTGTGCTTGACCCAAGAGCAACATATATCGGTCCTTTATTTGGTGAAATACCTCCTTCACAAGTGAAATACGTTGGAAGTGGAGATACATTAATATGGAATAACCAATCATTAAATAATTCTTCAAATATGAGGTTTAGTACAATTGTTATGGTTCAGTATGATACTACTTTTTCAGTTGGAGATACTTTATGTTGGACTCAAATTGAATTGCCCTCAACCTCAGACTTAAATCCAAATAATAACATTCAAACAAAATGCTTTCCTGCATCCGCTTCTTATGACCCAAACATGAAACATGTGTCTCCTAAAGGAATAGGAAGTGCTGGTTATATTGCTAATAATCAAACTATGACTTATACCGTAGAGTTTCAAAATACCGGAAACGATACTGCATTTAATATTTACATCTTAGATACTATTTCGTCTAATTTAAACCTAAACACATTAAGAATATTAGGAAGCAGCCATCCTATGAAATTACAATTGTTGAATAATAATGTCCTTAAATTTAGATTTGATAATATCCATTTGGTTGATAGTAATACTAATGAACCTTTAAGTCATGGCTATGTCCAGTTTTCAATTGACCAACAACCAAACTTAACTCAAGGGACAGAAATTAAAAACAAAGTTGGTATCTACTTTGACTATAACGAACCTGTAATTACTAATACCGTTTTAAATACCATTGATATATCATTAAATATTGCAGAAAAAGTGGAGACTTTTGATAATGAAATCAAGCTTTATCCAAATCCTTCTAACGGTAACTTTACAGTCGAAACAGAAACCTTAACTAATATAACGGTAACAGATTTAGTTGGTAAAGTAATTTATCAATCTACTGTAAATGGTAAAGAGCTAATTAACTTATCGAATGTTTCTAACGGAATTTACAATGTAGGATTTAATAATGCTTCGGGTTTTAGTTCAACTAAATTAGTAATTGCTAAATAATTCTTTTTCAGTTTTCCCGGTTTGTTCAAAGGACCGTCCTTTAATGGCGGTCTTTTTTGTTAAATTGTTTTAATATATCCTTTATTGAGTCAGTTAAATTCTCAATATTTATATAAACAAAAAATGCTGCAAAGCATAAGAAAATATAGAATAGCAAAATATAAAAGTTTTAACTAACCTTACTTAAAGCCGATTTATTTTTAATACTTCTTACAAATGCCCAAAGAATTAAAAGTACTGCAAACCAGGCAGCAATTCTACCAATATAATCACCTGTTTTAGTGTAAAAAGTAATTTCGTCATTTAAATTAATACTGCCTACAATGGCATCTTCCACCCACCATTCGGTTGGTTGTAATATATCACCTGTTTGGTTGATAAAACACGAAATTCCTGTATTTGCACTTCTTATAATTGAACGTCTGGTTTCTATTGCTCTTAATCTGGCGTAAGCTAAATGTTGTTTATATCCTGGAGTGTTTTCCCACCACCCGTCATTGGTTATGATGGCAACGGCTTGTGCTCCTTTTTCTACAAATTCTGCATAGTATTCTCCGTGAATGGATTCATAACAAATAATTGGGGCAATTACTCCGTTATTATTTTCCATAGAAGACCTAAAGTTGATAGGTTCTTTCTCCGTTCCTAATGAACCGCTTGCACCGCCTAAATCAATCGACAGCTTTTCCAGAAATGGAAAAGGCATTTTTTCAACTCCTAATACTAGTTTGCTTTTTCTGTAAAGCTGAATTTCATCGGTACTGCTCATTTGCATAGCAGTGTTAAACGAACCGTAATATTTATCGGCATCGGTAAATTTTCTTGCGGATGCTGGAATTTCTTCGTCATCACCATAAACTCTTAATGAAGATAATCCAATGATAACTCTTGTTTGCGGATACATTTTGCAAAACTCATTTACCATTTGTACTTCCTGATATTCATATAAACTTTCTTCCCAGTAGCCATTTGGTAATGCTGTTTCCGGTGCAACTACAAAATCAATATTATCTGTCATTTTATCCACTGCCAAACGAAGTGTTTTGGCAACTTGTTCTTGCGCAGACATGCTTCCAAACTTTTCATTGTAAGGGTCTATGTTTGGTTGAAGGACTACACAGTTTACCGGGTTTGATTTTTCTGCATAAGTAGTAGAAATAATAATTGAAATTAAGAGCGGAATAAGAAAAATAAAGTCAAAAGAAGCAACCCATGGCATGGCTTCTTTAAGTGATAGTTTTTGAATGACCATTTTTTTGAATACCAAAAACCCGATGATGTTTAGTGTTAAAACCCATAGACTGCCACCAAATACTCCGGTGTATTCATACCACTGAACAAGATATGTGTCATTGGCAAAAACATTTCCTAAGGTTAGCCATGGCCAGCTTAAATCCCAGTTGAGGTGTAAGTATTCAAACCCCAACCAAAGGATTACAAATGCAGAATAGCCCACTTTTGCATTGAGGTGTCTTTTAGTGTAATGGTATAGCTGAAAGACACATGCCATAAAGAATGAATTACAGACTACCGCCATTACCATTCCCCAATCTGAAGCAAAGTAAATCCACCATGTAGTAATTACGTTAAATAGAAAGAACTGCCAATATGCTAAACCAAACAGTTTTAGAGTTGAGCCATTTGTTTTTGCAATAAAGTCTTCTGCTAATAATAGCGGAATGAAAGCAATAAAAATGAGATAGCTAATGTTTCCAATTTCAGGCCAGGCGGCAGACATTAGTAAGCCACCTAAGGTACTTAACAGAAAAAGATGTTTTGTTTTCATTGCGCACCAAAAGTCAGAAATAAAAAGGAGAATTGAAAGAACTAAAGATTAAGCGTTCTTTGATTTTTTTCTCTTTTTTCTCCATCTAATTAGCCAGAATGTTAATCCTACAAAAATTAATACAAATGGCCAGATGTTGATAATGCCAATAAAGAACCACATTAAATTATCCCAGCCGTTGCCAACACCTTTTACCATTTTTTCGCCAAAAGCTGTTTTGTTAGGAATCTCCTTATAAAAGTTAACGGTAAGTGTAGAAAGTGAAATTCTATTCTTTAAAGAGTTTAGCCTCCCTTCTATAGACTCAATTTCGGCTCTTAAATTCCCTATTTCACGCTCTATTTCAAGTAATTCGGTTACTGTGTTTGCCTTAGAAAGTAATTGAAGATATCGTGCTTCTAGTTCTTTTTTGTTTTTTAATCTGGCTTCAATGTCTATGTATTCTTCGGTTACATCCTGAATGTCAATGCTTTTATTGTCGAAATGTTCTACTCCTTCACTAATAATTGAAATTAATTTATCAAAGTTGTCAGCCGGAACCCTTATGGTTAGGGTATGGCTAATCTGATAATAAGACTTGTATTCATTATCCGAAGAAATGTATCCGTTGAGGTTTTTAACTGCATTTAAAATGTTAAGCTGAGTCTGAGTTAAATTTTCAGTTTCAAAAGAAACATTTCCGGTTTTAATCAATTTCCGTTCTACAACCTTGGTAGCGTCCGCACTATTGATAGGTTGACGCTGTTCAGCCTCATCATTCAAATTATCTTGTTCTGCTAGTTTACCTGTATATTCTTCTTCAGCATAAGCTTGCCCTGATGCAGCCATGTCTTTGTTTTCATAGCTACCGCTACAGCTAATGAATAAACTTGAAATAATAATTAGAGGAATAAAAATTTGCTTTTTCATAATAGTGGGTTTAGGCTTTATTTAGATTTGTATGTAGCTATATAAGTTATTTTAGTTGCAAGGTATTTATCTTCAAACATAGCAGGAGTTAGTTTTAAAGTCTTTTTACACCTTTCTATAAAGTCTTTATCTAAATTTTGGTGGGGGCTTTCCTCTATAATAATGTTTTCAGGATGTCCATCGCTACTAATAGTAAAAGTTCCTTTAAATTCCCCATTAATTTCAGGAGTGATTAACTTTCCATCAACATATTCTCTAGGATATTTTAAATAAAGATGTTTAGCTAATTGCTTTATACCTAGCTCATATTTCGGTGGAATATGGTTGTTACTACAAAATTGGGTGTCACCAATAAGTGTAATTGTATAATAAATGTGCACAATGTCATTTGAAAAATTAAAACTTCTTTCTTGTCCAAAACCAATGAGTGGGAATATTAATAATACAAAAATGATTAATCTTACTGGGTGCATCTTATTAGAAAATATATTTATGAGATGTTAAAACTAATCCCATTCCATAAAAGTAAAAGAAAAATTTGATGAAAGCTTTTACAAAAGCTTTTGTAAGAAAATTAATTAATTCTATCTTTGCAGACCTTTTTTGCGGGTGTGGTGAAATTGGCAGACACGCCAGACTTAGGATCTGGTGCCTCACGGCTTGGGGGTTCGAGTCCCTTCACCCGCACTTAGTTAGGTATAAGTTTACTTATACCTTTTTTTAATTTTATGAATTATGGAAATTGTAAAGGAAAACATTGATAATTTAAATGCGATAATTAAAATTCACTTAGAGCCTAAGGATTATGAACCGCAATTAAATGAAAGCCTAAAAAAATACAAAAAGCAGGTTAAAATGCCCGGATTTAGACCTGGAATGGTGCCTATGGGCATGGTGAAGAAAATGGTTGGAAATCAAATTTTGTTGGATGAGGTAAATAAAATTATTTCTCGTCAGGTAATGGATTATATTGAAAACGAAAAGCTTGATATTTTAGGTTACCCAATGATTAAGCAAGATGAGGTAGATAAAATTGACTGGAATAATGCAAAAGATTTTACTTTTTCTTATGAGGTTGGTTTAGCTCCTTCAGTTGATTTTACGGTTAGTGATAAGCATAAATTTACTAAATACATTGTTGCTATTGATGATGAATTGGTAAATAAACAAATAGATGTTGCTGCCAAACGATTTGGCAACTTGGACGATGTGCAAGAAGCTAATGAAACAGACTTATTAAATGGAAAGTTTGAAGAGTTAAGACAAGATGGTTTGGTGAAAGAGGAAGGTATTTCTCACACTACTTATTTGGCTATTGATAAAATTAAAGATGAAAAGCTTCAAAAGAAGTTTATTGGCATTAAAAAAGGAGCAACTATTGATTTTAACCCAAAAGAGTTAAGTGACAATGAAACCGAGCTAGCTGCCATGCTAGGAATTAGTAAGGATAAACTGGGAGAGGTTTCCTCTAAAGTTAGATTTACGGTTTTAAAAATATCACGAATAAAACCACATGAAGTAAATCAAGAATTGTTTGATAAGATTTTTGGTAAAGACCATGTAAAATCTTTAGATGAATTTAAAGACCATGTGAAAAAAGATTTAGCAAAGGCTTTAGAAAGAGATTCTGATTATAAATTGAGGTATGATATAGAAGATTATATACTCAATAAATTAAAGCTAAAACTGCCTGACGATTTCTTGAAAAGATGGATTCGTAAGTCTAACGAAAAGCCAATTAGTGCTGAAGAAATTGAAAAGGAATACGATAATTATTCTAAAAGCCTACAATGGCAGTTGATTGAGAATCATATCATCAAGGAGAACAATTTAAATGTTACTGCTGAAGAGGCAATTGATTACACCAAAGATTTAATCAACCAGCAGATGGCACAATATGGTCAGCCACCAATGGAAGAGCCTGCATTGCTTGAAACTGTGAATAAGGTATTATCGGAAGAAAAGGAAAGAAATAATATTTATAGAGAGCTTTTCAATACTAAAATAGACAAGTTGTTTAAAGAGAAATTTAGCATTAAGGAAAAGGAAATTTCTTATGATGAATTTGTAAAGCTGGTAAACTCTCCAAATAAATCATCTTTCCTAGATAAAATTAATCCGTTTAA
>CALALS010000231.1 GCA_937925525.1 uncultured Flavobacteriales bacterium
GCTATTTGCTCTATGATTTTTGGCGGTGTGTTTGAACGACTTCCTAAACTTAGAGTTGCGTTTGCTCATGGCGGTGGCTCTTTCCCTGCAACCATTGGTAGAGTGCAGCATGGTTTTGATGTTCGCCCTGACCTTTGTGCGGTAGACAATAATGTGGCTCCAACTGAATACCTAGGGAAGTTTTGGATTGATTCGTTGGTGCATAGCAAAGAAATGCTGGATTATGTGGTAAAACTTATGGGGGCTGACAAAATTTGCTTAGGAACGGATTATCCTTTTCCTTTAGGTGAACTTGAGCCGGGTAAATTAATTCACAGTATGAACTATGACCAAAAAACAACTGACTACTTATTGCATCAATCTGCTTTAGATTGGTTGAAATTGGATAAGAAAATTTTTGATTAAACTAATTCGCTCTTAATTGCCTTTTTCTTGGCAATAGAAGCTTTTATATCTTCTAACTCTCCTTTCGGAATAGCTGCAATTAGTTTTCTAGTGTATTCGGTAGATGGATTATTATAGATGTCATCGGCCTTGCCAATTTCTTCTATTTTTCCTTTGTTCATTACCACCATTCGGTCAGACATAAACTTAACTACAGAAAGGTCATGAGAAATAAAGATATAGGTGAACTTAAATTCTTCTTTTAGTTTATTTAAAAGGTTTAATACCTGCGCCTGAACGGAAACGTCAAGAGCAGAAACCGATTCATCACAAATGATAAATTGTGGGTCCAACGACAATGCTCTTGCAATACATATACGTTGACGCTGACCTCCTGAAAACTCATGAGGATAACGATAGAAATGATTTTCACTAAGTGAAACTTTTTCCAAAAGCTCAATTACTCTTGCTTTTCTTTCTTTATCTGAATTTAGTATTCCGTGAACTTTCATCGGCTCCATAATCGCCTCTCCAATAGTAATTCTTGGGTTTAACGATGAGTATGGGTCTTGAAAAATTATCTGCATGTGTCTCCTGTACTCACGCATTTCTTTGGTAGTAAGTTCAGTAATATTTCTTCCTTTATAAATGATATCACCACCCGAAGGTTCTACTAACTTTAATATTGTTCTTCCTAAAGTAGTTTTTCCGCAACCTGATTCACCAACTAAACCTAATGTTTCGCCCGGATACACTTTAAAAGTAACATCGTCTACCGCCTTAACGTAGTCTTTTGTTCTACCAAACAATCCTTTGCTAATAGGAAAATACGTTTTAAGGTTTTTAACTTCTAATAATGGTTCTTGAGCATATATTATTTTGTGCTTTTCTGCTGTTTCTTCAGCACTTACTTCGTATCTTGTTGTTACTTCTTGAACTGATTTTTTTACTTCAACCAACTGACCATTTTCATCAGTTTTCATAAAGTCTGTAATGGTAGGAAGAACATGAAGTCGTTTTCCTAATGGCGGACGACAAGCTAACAACCCTTTAGTATAGGGGTGTTGTGGATTAGAAAAGATATCAAGCACATTTCCCTGTTCCACAATTTTTCCTTTGTACATTACCACCACTTTGTCTGCTAGTTCTGCAATCACACCAAGGTCATGGGTAATAAACATAATTCCCATATCCTGCTCTTGTTGCAGCTTGGTCATCAATTCCAAAATGGTTTTTTGAACCGTAACATCAAGCGCTGTAGTAGGCTCATCTGCAATAAGTATTGATGGATTGCATGACATAGCCATGGCAATCATTACTCTTTGCTTTTGACCACCGGAAATTTGATGAGGATAAGAGTCAAAAATATTCTCCGGTCTAGGTAATTGTACTTTTTTGAATAATTCTATAGTTCTAGCTTTTGCTTCATCCTTGCTAACCTTTTGGTGTAAAATAATAGCCTCCATTACTTGGTCGCCACAGGTAAAAACCGGATTTAAAGAGGTCATTGGCTCTTGAAAAATCATAGCTATATCGTTACCTCTATAGCTTCTCATTTCTTTTTCAGAAAGCTTTACTAAATCTACAGGACCATTATCAGAGTGAAATATGATTTCTCCGTTAGAAATTCTTCCGGGAGGATTAGGTATTAATCGCATAACAGAAAGCGATGTAACCGACTTTCCTGAGCCAGATTCACCAACAATACCTACTGTTTCCCCTTTTTTTAGGGTAAAAGAGATGTCATTAACAGCTCTAACTGTTTCGTCTTCTGTACGAAATTCAGTGACAAGGTTTTTTACTTCAAGTAACAGGTTATTATCGACCATATCCTTTTTAAGAAGGGTGCTAAAGGTAATAGTATTTACAAATAATCAAAAGAAAATTAGACCGACAAAGCAATATTACAGACAAAATCAGTAATAATTACTCTGAAAATGTTTTCTAATAGTCTAAGTCTGTGATGAACATTTGAACATAACCATAAGAGTCGCTGTCATCAATTAAAGCAATCTCAAAGTTATTTCCGTTGCCGGCTTTACCTTTCCAAACCGTATAGCCATCATCAGCTAAGGTTCCATTGCCATATTTTTCATCAAAAGTGGCTTTCATTTCTGTAAATAACTTAGCTGCATTTTCTTTAGAGTCAATATAAGTTTGAACTTCCATATCAACCAAGGCTTCGTCATAAAAAGTATAAGAAACAGTATAACTGTCATCTCCGCCTAAATTGTAATCATAATAAAGGTAGTCTTCCTCATCATCGGTCAACATTGCAGCGTCTTCTAGTTTTTTCACGTCATCAATAGACATTCCCATATCAGCGCCTCTAAAGATACCGCTGGTTCCTTTCATTATATGGTTGTATAATTCGCTGTGGCTACCACCGCCTCCTCCACCGCAAGAGGTTAAAATTAATCCTACAAATAGGTAAAATATTACTTTTTTCATTTTTAGTTGTTTTGTTTTGTCCTGCTAAAGTATTGCTTTTTTCTAACTAATCAAACGTAAGAAACATTTTCTTCTGAAATGATGTTTTGGCTAGTCATTTTAAGGTATAAGTTTGTTAGGGTCTTAACATCGTTTTGGCAATATTTTACAATTCTTTCAATGTTTTTCTCCTGCCAATACACCACTTTTACCATGCTCCCATCAATATCTTCTTTTGGAGAAGGAATTCCAAATAAGTATGCTAATGTTTCTAATGAGGTAAAGTTTTTATAG
>CALALS010000232.1 GCA_937925525.1 uncultured Flavobacteriales bacterium
TATAATCCCGGATTTTCAGGGTCAGCAGCTACGGCTTCTTTTAGGCTTTGTAATGCTTCCTGGTTTTTACCTGCTGTTAGGTAGTAATTGATTTCTTTGTTTAACAACCCTCTATCGTTAGGATATTTAGCTCTACCTGCTTTCAATATTTCAATAGATTTAGCTGTATCTCCTTGTGCTTCTAATATTCTGCTATAATTTGAATAAATGATTGGGCCATCATCTTTTCCTTGATAATTCATTTTTATTAAAGTAGAATAATAAAGATTAGCTTTTTCATGGTTTTTAGCATTGTCGGCAGCTAAAGCAGCATAATACATTACATTGGTATCAATTCTACCGGAAAAGCTAGTCATGCTCATTCCCTTTTCAAAGTTTTCAAGAGCAGCGGCATAGTTTTTATTGTCTTGGAATTCAGTAACACCTTTGTTTACGTATTCACCTGCTAATGCCGGAAATCTTACACCCAAAATATCCATCGTGTAAGCTTTATCGTCATATTTAGTGCTTTGATCCATGATAGCTTTCACAAACTTCATCACGTCAGCTTCACTGTTCTCTAAATCTAGATTATGCATGCTTTCGTCTGCAAAGTTCTTCTTTAAACAAGTCATGTATGATTCATAACATTTGTCTAAGGCATTTTTGTCAATGGATTTACAGTCTTTATTAGTGGTGGCCATTAAAAGGTAATACAGGTTTCCTCTGTAGTACCATGTTTTAGCCCATCCACTAGTGCTTTCGTCTTTTGCTGCAGCATCAATTGCCTCAATACCTTTTGCTAGGTCAGGGCATTTTTCCCCTCTTTCTCTAAAGGCTTTTTCATAATTATAGGCACTTACTACTTTTGCTTTCTGAGCAAAAGAAACACTTCCAAGTACCAGTAAACTCATTAGTATGCTAATCTTTTTCATGCAATCTGTTTTATTCATTTGTTGTTACTAAGATTCAAATTTATTGTTATTCCACATCATCGTTTGCAATATCCTTGCCAGTTTCATCTTCGGTATTATTTTCCGGATTATCGGTAGATGGTTCAGCAGGTTGTTCTCCTTCAGGAACAATACCGTCAGCAGCATCTATGGCTTCTAAATCTTTCATGTCTTCTTCACTTATCTCCACTTTAGCTACGGCTGCTATTTCATCATTACCTTTTAAGTTAATCAGTCTAACACCTTGTGTGGCTCTTCCCATTACCCTTAAATCTCCTACTGCCAAACGAATCATCACGCCTGATTTATTGATAATCATTAAGTCATCTAAGTCAGTTACCGATTTTATAGAAATTAGGTTTCCTGTCTTTTCTGTGATGTTTAAGGTTTTTACTCCTTTTCCTCCTCTGTTGGTAATTCTGTAGTCTTCAAGGTCAGAACGCTTACCGTATCCTTTTTCAGACACCACTAATACGCTTGTGTTAGGGTCTTTAATAGATATCATACCTATTACTTCGTCTTTTGGTCCGCCAAGTGTAACACCTTTCACACCTGAAGCATTTCTTCCCATAGAACGGATTTTCTCTTCGTTAAATCGAATGGCTTTACCTGATTTAAGCGCCATTAATATTTCGTCAGTTCCACTGGTTAGTTTAGCTTCCAATAGCTCATCTCCATCTCTCACGGTAATAGCGTTGATACCGTTTTGTCTAGGACGTGAGTAAGCTTCAAGACTTGTTTTCTTTACAATTCCGTTCTTCGTACACATCATTATAAAGTTATTATTGATGTACTCTACATCTTTTAAGTCTTTTACATTAATATAGGCCATTACTTTATCGTCCGGCTCTATATTAATAAGGTTTTGCATGGCTCTACCTTTAGCGCCTTTCTGTCCTTCGGGTATTTCAAATACACGCATCCAGAAACACTTACCTTTTTTGGTAAATATTAATAGGTAGTTGTGGGTGGTAGCCACAAACAAATGCTCTAAGAAATCTTCATCTCTGGTAGAAGATGCTTTTGCCCCTACTCCTCCTCTATTTTGTCTTCTGTATTCAGTAAGCAGTGTTCTTTTGATATATCCCATGTGAGAGATGGTAACTACCACTTTCTCGTCAGGAATCATATCTTCAATAGACATTTCTTCTGCAGAGTATTCAATTACACTTCTTCTTTCGTCACCATATTTCTTTCTTACTTCTTCTAGCTCAGTCTTAATGATGTTCATTCTTCTCTCTTCACTAGCAAGAATGTCTTTTAAGTCTTCAATTGTTTTTAATAGCGCTTCATATTCTGCTCTTAGTTTATCTTGCTCAAGACCGGTTAACTGTCTTAATCGCATATCTACGATAGCTCTTGATTGAATATCGCTCAATTTGAAACGCTCCATTAAGCTTTCACGAGCATGGTCAGGGCTATCAGAAGCTCTAATGATTTTAATTACTTCATCAATATTGTCTGAAGCAATGATTAAACCTTCTAAAATATGAGCTCTTTCTTCAGCTTTTCTTAACTCGTACTTAGTTCTTCTAACAACAACCTCATGTCTGAACTTAACAAACTCTACAATTAAGTCTTTTAAATTAAGTGTTTGAGGTCTTCCGTCAACTAAGGCTACGTTGTTAATGCTAAAGCTGGTTTGAAGCTGAGTATACTTGAATAGATTATTTAAAACAACGTTCGCAACTGCATCTCTTTTAAGCTCATACACAATTCTCATCCCGTTTCTATCTGACTCATCTCTTAAGTCAGAAATGCCTTCAATTTTCTTATCGTTAATAAGGTCGGCTGTCTTTTTAATCATTTCTGCCTTATTCACTTGATAAGGGATTTCAGTAACAATTATTTGAAATCTGCCTGAAGGGAGTTCTTCAAATTGAGTTTTAGCTCTCATCACTACCCTGCCTCTACCCGTTTCAAAAGCGTCTTTTACACCTTCTACACCATAGATAATACCTCCTGTTGGAAAGTCAGGAGCTTTAACATATTGCATAAGTCCTGCAATATCTATATCTCTATTATCAATATATGCAATGGTAGCATCCACTACTTCTGTTAGGTTGTGTGGCGCCATATTGGTAGCCATACCTACTGCAATACCTGATGCACCGTTTACTAAAAGTGTAGGAATTTTAGTAGGAAGAACAGTTGGTTCTTCAATAGTATCGTCAAAGTTTAGGCTGAAATCAACCGTTTCTTTATCAATATCAGAAAGGATATCTTCTGAGATATGTTGAAGCCTGGCTTCTGTGTACCTCATAGCTGCCGGGCTGTCACCGTCAACTGAACCAAAGTTACCTTGCCCGTCAACTAATAAGTAACGTAAGGACCATTCTTGCGCCATACGTACCATAGAGTCGTAAACGGCTGTATCTCCGTGTGGGTGGTACTTACCCAGCACCTCTCCCACTATTCTAGCAGATTTCTTGTATGACTTACCGGCTGTTACACCAAGTTCTTTCATTCCAAAAAGTATTCTTCTGTGAACCGGTTTTAATCCATCACGCACGTCCGGTAGTGCTCTTGAAACAATAACTGACATTGAATAATCAATGTAAGCAGACTTCATTTCGTCCTCAATGTTGATTTTAATAATTTTTTCGCCTTCAGCCATATTTTCTCGTTAATTTTAAAGAGCTCGAATTTACACAAAGCGAAAAGATTTGAGGGAAAAAAGAAATGGCTAATTACCAACAAAATTTTGTTAAAAATTAACATTGCTTGGAAACACCGAAAAATCTTGGTAATATTATCTTTGAAACAAATCTACGTAGTTGTTACGTATGTATTAGTTAAATTAGGTAAAATTATGGAAGCAAATTTTTCACCAAGAGTTAAAGATGTTATCACCTACAGCAGAGAAGAGGCGTTA
>CALALS010000233.1 GCA_937925525.1 uncultured Flavobacteriales bacterium
CTTGAATCTCTAAATCCGGAGCATCAGGACCACTCAATACTTTAAAGCAATTATCGAATAATGCTTGAGCTTTATCATCGGCAATTCTTACTTTTTCCACAGAAGCTAATGGTCCTCCGGAAGTAGCTCTTGCCCAAACCACTCCAACGGTAATATCATTTACCGCTCCCGGTAATAATGTAAAAGGCCCTGCGGACTGTAAAAACCTTCTTCCGTTTGGTTGATTATTTGCTGTTACTTCATCCCAAAAAGATGGGTTTTGAGGAATACCATTAGTTCCCCAGTTAAGAGGGTCTGAGTTAGCAGGAAACATATAATTACAAGGTCCTCCGGTTGCTCCGGAAGCTACATGGCCATTTCCGCCATACACCATAGGGGTTCCGTCTCTCCATATACCTCTCAAATAATTATAATAATCTAAAGCCGTTTGCGGGTCACCTTGTGAACCACTTCCAATATTATAATAGACAAACTTCCGCATTCCGAACCGTTCATTATCAATTACTCCATCGCCATATCCAAGCCCTAATCCTTTATATGGAATCCCTTTATCGGCAATTGCTTGCACAATATTGGTTGTAAGAGGATTGTCTTTATTGTCATTGTCTTGATACGGCCCTTCAAAAAAATCAACGCCAATGGCAGGAGGCTGTAGTCCATAACCTAATTTACCCGAGCCTGGCTCGTCATAATTGTCAGCATTATAGCCATAACCTAATCCTCTGGCAACATCACAACCAACATAGTCATCGTATGAGTTGCCGACATCAGAGTCAACCCACTGTCCAAAATAAGTTTCTTTTAGTGTAAAAGTAGAGCGATTAACTAGTTCATAGTTATAAAAAGTCATATTATTCACTTCATCATTAGTAGCAAAAGCAAAGGCCTGGCAACGAATTTCCATTCCTATTGGAGGACCATTACTTTCTGTATGCGAATTACCTTTATCATTATTTATCCACCAATAAGTAGTGTCTCCGAATAACCTGATATCTCTAACTTTTCTACAATCTACTTCTCCTTTAAAATCATAATAAGGATAATCTCCGTCATTAGCAGGGTTATATATTCCATCGCCATTTCTATCGTAAAAGGGAGCCAAATAAAAATCTTCATTTAAAGAGAGGTCGCCATGTGCAGGCCACTCCAATATTGCTTTCGGTATTTGATAACCCGGAAAATCTACATTTAAATCGCAACCGGGAGTGTTTTTACAGTCATACCAGGCAACAAACTTCTTAACCATATTCACGCCCATAGGGAAAAATTTATCCCATTTCTGACAAGATTCAGCATTAATTTCGGCTGTTGTTTTGTTTAGTGGACCCGGCCAAAAATCATTACCATTATGATAAGTCATGGCTGCTAACTTTAATTGGCCATTAACATCTTGGCCACCTAGCCAAAGCCCACCGGCAAACAAAGAGGTGTTTCCGGATCCTTTTGGAACTTCATAAGCAGCAGTGCTGGTAGCGCTATTAAACCACAAACTACCACTAGTTTCTATTCGTGCATTAATATTATTGAAATCTAGCTGCCTAATAGCTGTAGCAGGAGAGCAGCCGGCAGCAATAGTTATTTCATTAGAACTATTTTTATATTCGTTAGGTAACTGGGAAAACCCCAAAAATGAAACTAATGAAAAAATAAAATATGTAAAATGTTTTTGCATTAAGGTTTTTCAATCATTTTTTGCACCTTTTCAAAAGGGATTTCAATATTAAATTCATCTCCACTTATCAAAGATACTTTTGTGCCATTGGTTGCTCTTGAGACACTTCTGATGTTGTTAAATAAAACAAAATGATTTTCTAATTTAATCCAAAAGTTCATTTCTTTTTTTGCCATCTTTTTTACGTTAAAAAAATACTTGGCTAATGTAAGTATATTTTTACGAAACCTTTATAGAACTTTTTTCGTAATATTGTTCTGGTTTAAAGAATTTGGCTTGAAAAAACTATACTTTAGCTTATTATTTTTAGCATTATCATTCCTTTTGTCTGCTAAGGATTTTTATTGGGTTGGTGGTTCGGGTGACTGGAATCAACCCCAACATTGGTCATTAACTAGTGGAGGAGCAGGATATGCAGGAATACCTTCTGTATCGGATAATGTCATTTTTGACAACTCATCTTTTACCAATCATGGGCAAGATGTCTTTATTTCTTCAGCTTCGGTATGTCAAAACTTTATAAATAAATCATCGTTTGTTTTTAACCTTAAGGGCAATAAAACATCAAGTTTAGAAATTAGAGAATCATTTTATTCTCATAATTATTTTGATAATAATTTTAGCGGTGATATAATTTTTACAAGCAGCAAACAGTCTCAAATTAAATCTTCCGGAATAACCTATTTAGGGAATCTTGTTTTTAACAATACATCTGGTAAATGGGTGTTGCTTGACAATATTGAAATGTCTGAAAATTCAAAAATTCAGTTGAAGGCAGGAAAACTAGATTTTGCCGGAAATGCTCTTAAAAAAGGTGGGGTAGAGGTTGAAAAGGCATCATCAACAGAATTAAACATTTCCGGTTCAGAACTATTTATTACTTCAATTTGGGATGTTTCTTCTTCAAAGCTAAACTTTATATCTACACCTAAATCCCTGGTATTTGTAAACTATGGAGCTAAAAAAATAGATAATGGAAGTATAAATACCTCCAGTTTCAATTATCAAGCAAAAATGGTGCAGTGCGGTACTTCACCTGGTGAAATTTGTTTTGATGCAACTGCATATATCAAGAGAGTATATAATGGGGGTTTTCACGTTAGTTGTAAAGATTCTTGTAACGGCTCGGTATCAATCAGGCTGCGACCTTGTGTTCCGGGAGGACCAACTGGAGTTGGACCATTTTCATTTCAATGGTTAGGTGGTCCTTCTGATTCAGTTTGGAATACGGCTTGTGCCGGAACACAAATAGCGTTAGTTACAGACTTAGGTCAAAGCCCAAATGTCACTTGTGCGGTTCAAGTAACGCTTACCGACCCAGCCAGAATGTCAGTATTTGTTTTAAATAGAAGCAATCCGTCTTGTTTTGGGGTTTGTGATGGATTTATTAATACAACTGCAATTGGCGGAACATCTCCTTACGTTTATTCATGGTCTCCGACAGGTCAAAACACTCCAAATGCAGTTAGTCTTTGTGCTGGGCTACATACCCTCTCACTTGTTGACGCCAATAACTGTACTTTTGATAGTACTTTTGTTGTTACACAGCCTCAGCAAATTACCATGCAGCTGGATAGCACTCCAACAACATGTTCAGGAAGTTGTGACGGTGTGGCTAGAGTTATTTCTACATCCGGAGGTTCCGGTGTCTATGTTTCTTACCAATGGAATGACCCTCTTTCTCAGACCGGAACTACGGCAACAGGACTTTGTCCCGGTGTTTATACGGTTACTGTTACTGATAATACAGGCTGTACCGCTATTGATAGTATTGAAGTTACTCAACCACTTCCTATAACTTTTACCCGATCTCAAACCAATGCATCTTGCGGTGGAGTTTGTGATGGTTCAGTAACAGTTAACGTAACCGGTGGAGGACAACCACCATATACTCATAATTGGAGTAATGGAGTTGTTTTTGTTGGAGCTTCATCCACAATTTCAAATTTATGTGCCGGAGTATATTCTGATACATTAAGAGATGCTGCAGGTTGTGATACTATTATTACATTTACCATTACTGAACCTCTTCCTCTTACAACTTCATCTAATTCTTATAATGTAGATTGTTTTGGTGCTTGTACAGGTGCAATAAAAACAACTCCTAGTGGAGGTACTCCCGGTTACACTTATCTATGGAGTCCTGGAGGGCAAACAACTGACTCGATTTCTAACCTTTGCCCAAACACTTATATTGTTACTGTTACAGATACTAATGGGTGTACAGCTACTGATACGATAGTTATTACTGAACCGCCAATATTAAATGCAAACCCTACGGGTACGGACCCTACTTGTTCAGGCTTATGTAATGGTAGTGCAACAGCTAATCCAACAGGAGGAACTCCTCCTTATTCATATTCCTGGTTTCCGGGCGGTCAAACATCACAATCTATTAATAGCCTTTGTGCAGGACAATATATTGTTACTGTTACAGATTCTAATGGTTGTGTGGATGTTGATACAGTGAATATAGTTAACCCTCCGGTATTACAAGGAAATATTACTAGAACTAATGTTACATGTAATGGTCTTTGCGATGGAACTGCAAAAGCAAACATAAGCGGTGGAACACCTCCTTATAGTTATGTGTGGTCTCCCGGAGGACAAACAACAGACTCAATTTCAGGATTATGTCCCGGAAATTACTTTGTGACTGTTACAGACGCGAATGGTTGTCAGATATCTTTAAATACTACTATAACCCAACCCAACCCAATTAATATTAATTTAAGTGTTGTTAATGCAACATGTAATGGTGCTTGCGATGGCTCTGCTTCAGTAGCTCCAACAGGTGGAGTAGGTCCCTATACTGTTCTTTGGAACCCGGGTTCTTTAAGTGGAAACAATGTAAATAATTTGTGTCCGGGAAACTACACCGTTACCGTTACCGATGCAAACGGTTGCCAAATAACCCAAAACTTTACAATTACCAATCCTCCTATTATTAATTATAACTTAACAGCATATGACGTTAGGTGCAATGGAGATTGTAACGGAGCTGCGGATATTGATGTTACGGGTGGAGTTCCTCCAATAACCTACTTATGGTCACCCGGTGGTCAAACAACGGATTCTATTTCGGGCTTATGTGCAGGAACTTATGTAA
>CALALS010000234.1 GCA_937925525.1 uncultured Flavobacteriales bacterium
ATTTAAGCGAAGTAACCATTAAAATGAGAGTTGGCGGAGAAAGTAATGTAACGTTAAAAAACAGGATAAACGCCAACAAGGAAGATAGAAAAGCATGGAAAATAAATAATCTAAAACCCAGGTTCTATACCTTATGGCTTAAGCCACTTAGAAAGATTTTTCAATACCTCTAGATTTATCAGTTTTCTAACCGCTAAATTTCATAGTTTTGTACAAAATTAATCCCATAATATGTTTACAGGCCTATTACATCTACACTCATTTTTAAGATGGGTTTTATTATTGTTATTAATTGTTGGTTTAATAAAAGCTTATGTAGGTTGGTTAGGTAAAAAACCGTTTACTGCTGGCGATAAAAAAGTTCATTTATTTTTAATGATTGCTGCACATATCCAACTATTATTAGGAATTGTTCTTTATACCATGAGTAAATTAGTTGCCGCAGGTTTGTCGGATATGGGTTTTGCAATGAAAGATACACAACTTAGGTTTTGGGCAGTTGAGCATATCGCTGCAATGGTTATAGCTATTGTTTTAATTACCATTGGTAGAAGTAAGTCTAAAAAAGCAGAATTAGATGTAAACAAGCATAAGTTCCCTGCTATATTTTATACGATTGCCATTCTCATTATTTTGTGGGCAATTCCTTGGGTAGAGAGAGGTTGGTTTTAATGGGTAGTCAAAAATTTCAATACACAGCTGCTAAAGAAGTTGAAAAAGCCATTTTGGTAGGGTTAGTTACGCCTCAACAAAATGAGAAACAACTAGAAGAATACCTAGATGAATTGGCATTTTTAGCCGAAACAGCCGGTGCTATTACCGTTAAAAAATTCACTCAAAAAGTTGAGCATCCTAACTCAAAATATTTTGTTGGCAAAGGAAAAATAGAAGAAATAAAAGCTTATGTAGATGAGCATAAAATTAGCCTAATAATTTTTGATGACGAGCTCTCCCCTTCTCAACTGAGAAACATTGAAAGATTTCTAGAAAAAAAGATTTTAGACAGAAGCAATCTTATTCTGGATATTTTTGCCAGTAGAGCTAGAACCGCTCACGCTAAAACTCAGGTAGAACTAGCTCAATATCAATATTTGTTACCTAGACTAACCCGAATGTGGACTCACCTTGAAAGACAAAAAGGTGGAATTGGAATGAGAGGTCCGGGTGAAACACAAATAGAAACCGATAGACGAATTATTCAGCAAAAAGTATCTCTTTTAAAAGAACAGCTAGCCAAAATTGACAAACAAAAAGCCACTCAACGAAAACATAGAGTAGAATTAATTAGAGCAGCACTAGTTGGCTATACCAATGTTGGAAAATCAACACTGATGAATGTTTTAAGTAAATCAGATGTATTTGCTGAAAATAAATTGTTCGCTACGCTAGATACTACCATGAGAAAAGTAGTAATTGATAATCTACCCTTTTTATTGACCGATACAGTAGGTTTTATAAGAAAATTACCGCATGATTTAGTAGAGTCTTTTAAATCTACTTTAGATGAAGTGAGAGAAGCAGATATTTTGTTGCATGTAGTTGACATATCCCATCCAAACTTTGAAGAACAATTCCAAGTTGTAAATGACACTTTAAAGGAAATTGGCGCCATTGACAAGCCCACTATTCTAATCTTCAATAAAATTGACAATTATGAATATATTCCTAGAGAAGAAGATGACATTAATCCAAAAACGAAGGAGAATTACACGTTAGAAGATTGGAAAAACTCATGGATGGCAAAAATGTCCACTCCCTGTATTTTTATTTCCGCTCAAAAAAAGCAAAACATAAAAGAGCTAAAAGCATTACTTTACAAGGAAATTAAAAAACTTCATCTCAGCATTTACCCACATCAGCTGCTTTATTAATAAAACGATTTTGCTCTTTGAAGATCTTTGCCATAATCCCTTTTCCAAATATTTTTTTGCAGTTGTATCTTTCCCTGCTCTAACATAAGCTTTCCATGCATAGTAATAGGTACTTTGAATAAATTCATCTATACCACTTATATACCTTGAGTCAAACAATGTTTCAAACTGATTTAAAAAATTAACTCCTTTTGAAATTTTATCATATTCAAATGCTGTATGGGCACATTGTAGATATAATAGTGCATAATTTTCAATCCATTTATTGTCATTTAAAAAAGTAAAATAGCTCTTTAATCCCTCTAAAAAAGAAATAGCTATATCTGGGGAAGAAATGTTTATCCTATAAATGTCTTTATAAACTTCTCCTATCAAATGCTTTACTTTAACATCTGAAGAGTCTAGCTGATAAGCCTTTAGCAAATAAATTAAAGTTGAATCTATGTTATTACTTCTTGTAAAATTGATAGCAGAGTAATAGAGAAAAGTAGCACCTAACTTCTTTTTCTCAACATCATTTTTGGTATTCAAAAATATTCCATAAGTCTTTTTAAAAATTTCATACTCATTTGCAAGTAAAACATATTTATTACCAATATCTTGAAGTATGAAATTTAAGTTTTCATCCATAATATAATCACCAGCAAACCTAAAGTAATAGCACATAAACTCTTGCATTTCAGTATCTGAGTAATCCTTTTTCAAGTCAAGATATCTTACACATATATTTGCTATTACAGACTTATTTCTTTCACTATAGTTCAGAAATTGAGCCTTTAAAACTTCATTTAAAGCTTCTTTAAACTTACTTTGTTCCATTAAAAATAAAGCTTTGTTGTAATATTGAAATGAAATTAAAGCTTTAAAATCAACATGAGCATCATTCAAATAATACCTTTCATAAATCTCCTCAACAGAGTAATTATTGTATTCATTTTCAGAAATTAATTTATAAGCCCTTAGGTTATCTACAAACTCTTTTTTTTCTGAAGTTGAAATTGGCTTAAAACCATTCACCGGATTAGTTGTCTCTATTGGAGTATTTACACCACCTGGATCGGCAATAATATAAACATGATTAGGCTGTTCTCTAATACTATAATGCAAACCTATTTCATCAAAAATCATAGCATACAAAGCACTTGCACTCACACAATTAAACTCTCCATTGATGAATAAATTTGAAAAATCAGCTTTTTCAGAATATTTGTCTAGTATAATTTCATTAACCTCCTTAACAACATACGCTATTTGCTTTTCAAGTTTTTTATTTTTTATCTTTTCTAATCTAAGGTTCTTTATAAAATTATTTAAACTCTCTTTTGTGGAATTAACAATTAAATTTTCATTGTTGGGGTTTACTGCCAATAACAACTCTATAAAATTTTTCTCCCCAGATTCAAATCTCTTAAATTGTGTCTCTTCAAAAGTAGAGTGGAAATTTATATCTTCTATTTTTACTAGACTATCACTACAAACTCTAGAAAATGCTTCAAAAGAAATTAAAAACAGTAAAATCGAATATATCCTTAAAAACTGCATACGCAAATAAACAAAATATCAATATATAAACCCACTTCAAGTCTAATTTATATAATATTTCATTTTAGGATATATAAACATAAGCTGCTTTATTGAAGGAAATTTGAAAATATTCCTTTTATTTGTGAAAACATATAGTATGAGAAGACTGCTTATATCCATCATAATTATTGGATCATGTTACCAATCACACTCGCAAGAAGTAAATATTGAATGGGGCAATGAAATTGACCCTAAAACCACTCCATCTAAAATCCTTGGTAAAAGGCCTGATGGCATTTATACCATTTCTAATAAAGGAAAAAAGAAGTATATAGAAAAATATTCTACTAAAGATATGTCAAACCTTATTTCTCAGGAAATAGAGTTTCTTTATATAGATGGAAGTGAACCAGAATACGAAAACGCTGTAATGGTTGGTGAAAAGCTTGTACTCTTTGCATCTGTTTTTAATAAAAAACAATCTACTTATAGTATGATTGTGTATGAAATTAAGCCAAATTGTAAATTAGGGAAATCAATTGAAATAAGCAGTATAGAAGTCGAAAAAAAAGGAAAAAAGGGAAGTTTTGATGCAGTTCTATCAGACGATAAAAACCATATTCTTATTTACCATTATTATGATGACGATAAAAATGACAGGCTATTATTTAATGCTAAAGTTTTAGATTACGAACTTGAACAGGTAGCTAAAATAGAGGATGTAATAAAACACCAAGAAAAAGCAAACATGGATTTTGCTTCATTTCATATTGATAACAATGTTAATGTTTATGCAGCTGCTAGAATTTCAGACTTGTCTACTCCTAATTTAAAAAGTGGATATGTAATCTATCAATATGAAAAAAGCAATTCATACAAAAGAAATGAGTATGAAGTTTCATTTTCTCCAAGAGATAAATCTATTAATACTATATCATTTACCACAGATAACGTAGGTGATCTAATAATTGCTGGCTATTATATTACCATTAAAGACAAGCTCTTTTCTCCCACTGAAATTTCTGGGACTTTTTACTTAAAAATAGATAAAAATACCAAAGAAGTAGTTGTTGAAAATTTCAAAGATTTTCCAAATGAAATGTTAGCTGATTACCTAAAACCAAAAGAGCTTGATAAAGGTAGGAAACTTCCTTCCTATTTTGTTCCAAGGCAACTTTTTCTATTGGAAAATGGAAGTTTAATTTTTGTTTCTGAATATTTTTATTCCAGTTATGATAGGGAAAAGGGGGTGTACAAGATATTTTACGGAAGCATTTTTGTTTGTGTTATTAATGGAGACGGAAGTGTAAATAGTATGACTTTTATTCCGAAAGAGCAATTTTATATGTATCAACAAAACTCAATCACTGCTTTACTGAGAGATAACAGTGTATATTATAGTTATTTAGTTTCAATTAAAAATGACAAATTATACTTTTTATACAATGATTTACCAGAAAATTTAGACAAAGTTGTCAGAGAAACAAAGACGCTTCAGCAAATTAATCAGTCTGTTCCTGTTATTGCAACCATTGATACTGAAACAGGAAGCTTAACAAGAAAAGCCGCATTCGGAGCAGTTGATTCTGATATATATATAAGACCTTTGATAAGCACCGAATTAAAAGATAAAACTTTTATTGTCTATGGTTCTAAAGGAAAATCAGATAAGTTAGGAATATTAACTATAAAATAGTTTGTATAAAAATAATTTTTAAATTTGCCGTCCATTATTGCTGGTGCCATAGCTCAGTCGGTAGAGCAAAGGACTGAAAATCCTTGTGTCGCTGGTTCGATTCCAGCTGGCACCACTCAAAAGCAACCTTATCGGTTGCTTTTGTTATTTTAGCCTAAACTTATTTTGTGAATTTATCCATAGACATAGGAAACAGCTCAGTAAAAACAGGCTTGTTTGACAATTCGGAATTAATTGATTATCAAAAGTTTAATACTAATGGTCAATTAAAAAAATACATTTCACAAAAATCGCCATCACGTATTATTGTTTCCAATGTAAGTAAAGAAAATCAGGAATTGAAAGAGTTTTTACAACAATTCAATACACTTTTTCTTGCTAAAGAAACTCCTCTTCCTATTCAGTTAAACTACCTCTCTCCTACTCTAGGACAAGACAGAATAGCTTTAGCTGTTGCAGGAATGTCCACTTTTCCAGATAAAAATGTTTTAGTTATTGATGCCGGTTCTTGCATTACTTATGATGTGGTTACCTCAGATAAAGAATATATTGGCGGAGCCATTTCTCCCGGATTAAATATGAGATTAAAAGCCATGCATTATTTTACGGGTAAATTACCTGCCGTTCCTCCAAAAATTGATACCTTTCTTATTGAAAAAACAACCGAAGATTGTATGCTGTCGGGTACTATTAATGGAATACTCGGAGAAATTTCATCCTACATAAATAAAATAAAAAGCCAATTAGGTAGTTTAGAGGTAATCATCACCGGTGGAGATGCTCAAATAATACAATTGGAAAAAGAATTAAAAAATAACATCTTTGCAGACCCATTTTTGGTATTGAAAGGACTAAATGAAATTTTACTCTATAATAAAACATCTTAGTGTTTGCGTTTTTCTGGTATTAGCCTTTAATACTGTTGCACAAATCAACTCTTACTCTCCCTACTCAAGGTATGGATTAGGAGACCTGAATAAAAATTACTTTGCAAACAACAAAGCATTAGGCGGCCTGAGCTACGGAATGACCTCCCCACTTAATATAAATATTAACAATCCGGCAACATACTCTTATTATTGGTTAACTAACTTTGAAGCCGGACTCACAGGAACAGCTACATGGATGAATACCTCTGATGGCCAAACACAAGTAAATGCATTAAATCAGTTTAACTATTTAGCCTTTGGTATGCCTTTAAAAGCTAATAGATGGGGTTTAACTTTTGGAGCAGTACCCATGAGTAGTATTGGCTATAACTTCACCAGCACTGATAGTCTGGATGTAATTGGCCGAATTGAAAACAGCTTTGATGGTTCAGGTGGGTTAAATAGATTCTTTTTAGGAAGCGGATTCAACTTTGTTATTGACACTACAAATACGCTAGCATTCGGTTTTAATTTTAATTACATTTTTGGTGATTTATTCAATCGCCAGAGATTAGTTTATAAGGATGTTTCCAATGCTTACAATACACTACAAACAGAAAGAATAAATGTAAATGACATTGGTTTTGATTTTGGTTTTCAGTATAAAAAAGATTTTAGAGCTTGCTCCAAAAAGGACTCTTTAAAAAACTGCATTGAAAGAAGTGATTATTCATTTGCTATTGGAGCATATTA
>CALALS010000235.1 GCA_937925525.1 uncultured Flavobacteriales bacterium
TTTCAATAAAGGCAGAATTGTACTTGTAGTTATGCTCATCTACTTTTACAGAAATATAGGTAGCTTCATCAAACGGGTTAGGTCTGTTTTGAAGCAACTCTATTGGGCTTTTTTCTTCATTTACTAACTCTACTTCACCTACAGCTGCAAAGTTTGTTTCGTCAGAAAACAAACTTTCTACTCCGTTAGAGTCTACGGATGCAACTGTAATAAATACTGTTCCTCCATTGGGCGGATAAATAGTATCTACCTGTGTATTGGTAAAAGTATAAATTGTATCAAAGTCAATCATAGTAGTTCTAACACCTACTCTGTAATTCATATAATTTAGCGGGTCGGTGATAGTTACAATAATTCCGTTATTGTATTTTACACCTGAAAAAGTTGGTGTTTCAGGCCCCACAGCTGCCATAGCAGAAGCGGTAGCGTTAATAGCTGCATTGCGTAATAAGTAATTGATGTTTACAAAAAGCGAATCAATAATATTATCATTATTGGTATCAACACCTAAAATGTCATCATCGGTATGTTGCCTGTCGGTATAGCCCGGGCCGTTTGAAGCATCACCATGTTCGTTGGCAGAGCAGAAACGCATGGCTTTATAGCCCTTTTGACGAAACGGTATGTGGTCGCCACCTCTACCTGTTCTATCTTCAGCAGACATTAACGTAAGTAACATTGGCACCTGCACTAAAGGCAATAACTCTTCTTGGTATTCCAGTTTAATAAATCTACATAAGCTTTTATGTGGAGAATTAAAACTACCCGAACTAAACAATCGAACTTGTGTGCTGTCGATATGATTTAATCCCGGGCAAGATGGGGCAGATGATGTTTGTCCGCAAATGATACCGCCAATCACATCATTATTAAAAACCGCTTTTACATTTATTCCTTTTTGCTGCACATAATCAGAAAAAGCATCGGCACCATACAAACCTTGCTCTTCTCCAATGGTGAGCATAAACACAATGGTATGGTCATACGAATATTTACTCATAACCCTAGCCAATTCCAATACTAAAGCTGAACCCGAAGCATTATCTTCAGCGCCTTCCGCTAAACAAGCGGTATCACATGAGCCCTGACATCTGCTGTCTAAATGTGCTTCGATAATGATAATGGAATTATCTGTGGAATCCATTCCGGGTAAAACGGTAAAAATATTTCGGTGTTGATTCATGTTGCAAATCAATCTATCAAATTGTAGGTAAGAAGTAACCAATCGATTTTCAGAGGCAGCGCTAAACTCCTGAAACTTTTTGAAAGCCCATCTTCTGGCAGCGCCAATTCCTTTTACGGAAGAAAGTGTGTCAGAGCCTGTATTCCTGTTTTGAAAAGAAACGATTCTTTCTAAATAACTTCTTACAGAATCTTGATTGAGATTGTTGTAAACGCCACTAACAATGCTGTCAGGATGGATAATAACATTACTTGCTTTGTAATTAGCGGGAGAATAATTCCCCAACATAATTTGTTCGGCAGTAGGGTTGGTGCTTAAAATATTAGTTTGCGAAAACGCAGCTAATGAGCAAAAAGAAAATAAAAACAAAAAGCACTTCTTCATAAGCAGTAGAGTTTATGTAAAAGTAGTGAAAATCTGTTACTTAATCACACCAAGCTGTTTGCCTACTTTGGTAAATGCTTCTATGGCTTTATCTAAGTGATGTTGGTCGTGTGCTGCAGAAATCTGAACTCTTATTCTTGCCTGACCTTTTGCCACTACCGGATAGAAAAACCCGATAACATAAATGCCTTCTTTCAATAATTCGTTTGCAAAATCTTGTGAAAGTTTAGCATCATACAACATAATAGGCACGATAGGAGAATCCCCTTCTTTGATATCAAATCCGGCTTCTTTTATTTTTTGCTTGAAGTAAACGGTATTTTTTTCCAGTTTATCTCTTAATTCTGTGGTAGAGCTTAAAATATCAAATACTCTAATTGCGGCACCAACTATAGAAGGCGCCAAGGAGTTTGAAAACAAATAAGGCCTTGAGCGTTGACGAAGCATTTCAATAATTTCTTTTTTAGCGGTAGTGTATCCACCCATTGCACCACCTAGCGCTTTACCTAAAGTTCCGGTGATAATATCTACTCTTCCCATTGCGTTGCAGTATTCTACTGTTCCTCTGCCTGTTTTTCCGATAAAGCCGGCAGCATGACATTCATCTATCATTACCAGCGCATCATATTTATCGGCTAAGTCACAAATTTTGTCCAGCTTGGCAATGTCTCCGTCCATTGAAAATACACCGTCTGTTACAATAATTCTGTGGCGTTGTGCCTGTGCTTTTTTTAATTGCTCTTCCAGGTCTTCCATATTGCTGTGCTTGTATCGATAGCGTTGCGCTTTACATAATCTAACACCATCAATGATGGAAGCGTGATTAAGCTCATCAGAAATGATGGCATCATCTTCTCCAAATAATGGCTCAAAAACACCACCGTTAGCATCAAAAGCCGCAGCATATAAAATCGTGTCTTCTGTTCCGTAAAACTTGGCAATTTTAGCTTCCAGCTCTTTGTGGATGTCTTGCGTACCGCAAATAAAGCGAACCGATGACATTCCAAAACCATGTGTGTCAAGGGCATCTTTTGCTGCCTGAATAACTTCAGGGTGAGAAGAAAGTCCGAGATAGTTGTTGGCACAAAAGTTAATTACATTATCTCCTGTGCTTACTTTAATATCAGCACCTTGAGGGTTTACAATAATTCTTTCGGATTTGTATAAACCGGCATCTTTAATGTCGCTTAATTTTTTGCTGAGGTAGTCTTTAATTTTTCCGTACATAATTTAGTGATAAAGTTGAAAGTTTGTAAAGTTATAAGTTGTTGGTTTAAAGATAAAATTTTAGTTGG
>CALALS010000236.1 GCA_937925525.1 uncultured Flavobacteriales bacterium
ACAAACTTTACATTTCTGTATTTCAGCAATTAGTTTTTTCACTATAACAATTATACAAAAATTGTATTTTAGCAAAAAGACTATTTAGATGAAGTTTGGACAAGTTAGTAACCCTGAAAAGATTGATTTTACTATTCCTAAAGACCATAAGGATACTAAAAACGTTTTACAAAAATCTGATAGTGACGACTTTGAAGCCTATGTGGGATGTGCTAAGTGGAATAAAGCTGATTTAAAAGGGTTTTATCCGAAGGGAACTAAAAATGAGTTGGAATATTATTCTACTCAATTTAACAGTATTGAATTAAACGCTACTTTTTATCGATTGTTTCCTGCAGAGCAGTTTGAAAAATGGAAAGAAACTGTCCCTACAGGATTTAAGTTTTTTCCAAAGCTTGGGCAGGATATTTCTCATTGGTCACGGCTAAAAGACACAGAAAAAGCTGTTGACGAATACATTTATAATATTTCTCACTTAGAAGAAAAACTAGGAATGCCCTTTTTGCAAATGCACAATAATTTTGCACCAAAAGATTTCGACAGGGTAAAGGCTTTTGTAAAACACTGGCCCGATGATTTTCCCTTAGCCATTGAGTTTAGGCATACAGATTGGTATAATAATAAAGATGTTTCAGGGAAATTATATTCTCTTTTAGAAAAAAACAACATTGCTAATGTAATTGTAGATACAGCAGGAAGAAGAGATTTAATGCACATGCGATTAACAACTCCTGTTGCGTTTGTTCGATATGTAGGGGCCAATCATAAAACTGACTATGCCAGATTAGACGACTGGATTGAGAGGTTAAAAGTTTGGAAAAAATTGGGATTAAATAAACTGTACTTTTTTGTACATCAAAATATTGAAAAGGAATCACCATTATTGTCAGCTTATTTTATTGAAAAGTTAAACAAAGAATTAGGAGCAGATTTGCACATACCTAATTCGCCTAATAGTCCCACATTATTTTAAATTATTTATATGCAATATAAAGCAACAACACCTGATGAGTATATTGACATTCTTCCTGAAGACCGAAAAGAGGCAATTTCTAAACTACGAAGCGCTATCAAAAAAACTTTACCTGAAGGTTTTGAGGAGCAAATGAATTACGGCATGATTGGTTATGTTGTGCCTCATTCTATTTATCCTAGTGGATACCATTGCGACCCTAAGCTTCCTCTTCCTTTTATGAACATTGCTTCTCAAAAGAATTTTGTGGCTGTTTATCACATGGGTATTTATACTGACAAAAAACTGATGGATTGGTTTTCAAAAGAATATCCCAAGTATTCTGATGCAAAACTGGATATGGGTAAAAGTTGTATCCGATTTAAAAAGATAGATAAAATTCCTTATGATTTAATAGGAGAGTTGGCCTCTAAAATGAAAGTAGATGAATGGATTAACATATATGAAAACAATCTGAAACGCTAATTTAAATTCTAATTCCCAAAATACACACATCATCTATTTGCTCTAGGTCTTGTTTCCAATCTTGAAATATAGATTCAATTTTTTGCTTTTGAGTTTCCATTGGCAGTTTATGAAGTGATACTAATAGTTCTTTAAATCTACTATACTTGAATTTTTTCCCTTTTTCTCCACCAAATTGGTCTGCAAATCCATCAGTATAAAGATAAATACAATCTCCTTTTTGTAATTCTATTTTTTGATTGTTGAAAGGTTTTCGATTAATGTATTTTCCAATTGGTTGTTTGTCTGCTCCTAGCTCAAAAAGTTCGTTATTTCTGATATAATAAAGCGAGTTGTTTGCTCCTGCGTACTCTAAAACCATATTTTCAATCTTGCAAAGGGCTATATCCATACCATCTTGTAACTCTTCTTCACTTCTTTCAAACCTTTCCTCTAACAACAAATTTGTCTTATCTAATATTTCATTAGGAGAATTGATATCAAGTTCCATAACTGTTTTAGTTAAGGCTGTGCTACACATAACACTAACCATTGCACCCGGAACTCCATGTCCTGTGCAGTCTGCAACACTAATAAATGACTTGTTCCCTTTCTTTTCTATCCAATAGAAATCTCCGGCCACAATGTCTTTGGGTAGATACAATACAAAAGAATCGGGAAACGCATCAGTTATAATTTTTTTAGGAGGTAATATGGAGTTTTGAATTCGTTTTGCATATTGAATGCTATCAGTAATTTCTTTATTTTTTTGTTCTACTAGCAAGTTTCGTTCTTTTACTTTTTCATTTACTTTTTTAATTTTTCTAAACGCAAAAATTCCGAAAGAAACGAACCCTAGCATTAATATAAACCCAACCAAGAAGGCTACTTTTTTAGTTTGTTCCTTTTCAAGTCTAGAGCTAATGCTTTCAAGTTTAGCCTGACTTAGCTGTCGTTCCTGAAGATTTTTTAAGCTATCTTGTCTAAAAGCCAGCTCATATTCAAACTGTTGTTTACTTTGGTTCACTTCATTTATATTAGCAGTAAGTCTGAAACTGTCTTTTAGTTCAATAGCAAGTTTTAAATATTCTAAGGCTTTTTTATAATTGCCTAAACGTTCGTTTCCGATAGATAATAAATAAGCACAATCATCTTGCCTTCGTAATACTTTACCATCTTTAAATAAATCTAAAGCCAGAGCGGCATTTTCAATTAATTTTTTGTTTTGGTTAAGTCTAAAATTACAAAATGCTAATCTCCATTTTGAAGCAGCCATAAACTCGGTAAGGTTATATTTTTTGGCTATCTGATAACCACTATCTGCATATAACATAGCTACATTAAACTCTCCTATTGAATAATACTGACCACTGAGATTATTATAGATAGGCGCCTTTTTAGATTCCCCACTTTTACTAATGTAGTTTAACGCCTTTTTATAACTTTCAATAGTAATTTTGTTTTTATTAGATAGTGCTGAATAAAAATAAGCTGTGTAAAGCATAGAAGAATCTTGAAATTTTGTTGCTATTTTCAATAGTTCTTCAGAGTAGTCTATTAAATCTTCATCGTACTTTGCTAAGTAAACATATTGGTTAATAATACTTAAAAGAACATCAAACAAAAGTTTATCATTATTTTGTTTTACTTTCTCTTTAAATTTAAGGAGTAAAAGAATGTTGTTTGATGAGCTGGATGCATATTTAAAAACATCTAGCCTTCTTTCTAAGACTTGAAACTCTAATTTTAAATTGTTATTGGTTTGAGCTATTTTTTGCGCCTTATCAAAGCACTCTGTACTTTTTATGATTTCAGAATTATCAAATAATGCATTTCCTAAGAAGCAGAGGTTCAATGCTCTTGCAGAGTCACTTTTTAACGTAGCATAAAGCTCTTCAGCGCTTTTGTAAGAATCAATTCTTTTTGAAGTTTCCCCACTTTGGAAGTAAAGTTTACCTAATGCGTTATAATGAAGGGCTCTCTTTTCAATATCACGTTCTTCAATTATCTTTAATCGTAATGAATCAATTTGCGGCTTTAGTTGACAATAACCAGCAGTAAAAGTCAATAGATATATAAAAAGAAAGAAAAAGAAGCGATTCACCAATTCAAATTTTATCAAATATATCCAATTTGTTATAAATTAGTTGTAATATACTTATTTATAAAGCCATTAACATATTTTAAGTTCTTTTATGCAACAATTGCTATAAGAGAAATGTTATTTAACTAATAAACTTATATCTTTACCCTTTAATAATAGATGTTTTTTAGTTGTCCAATAAGCGAAAAGAAAGAGGTTAAAATAGAAGTAAAGACTTCTATATCTCAGGTTGATGAAAAAAGATGGGATGCTATTGTTAACGGAGATAACTTATACCTTTCCACCAAATATTTAAGTGCGTTAGAAAAATCGCTAGACTCTGTAGATTTCAGGTACTTACTGTTTTTTAAGAATAAAAAGCTGGTAGGTCTGGCAAGTGTTCAAATCGTTAATTTAATTAACCAAAGTAAAGAATACGGTGAATTATTTTGCTCTGTAGGCGATAAAATAAAAGATAAGTTTATTGCATCGCTAAATATCCGAGTGATGACCTGTGGTAATGTTTTTTCTACCGGAGAAAATGGGTTTGCTCATACGGATGCAATTTCTGAAAAAGAATTTTATTTAGCTTTGAGTAAAGGGCTTAAAGAACTTTCAAGAAACAAAGAATTAAATGGGAATGCCTCCATTATTTTATTAAAAGAGTTTTGGCCACAATCATTTAAAAAAGGAGCTTTTCTTAAACCTGAAAATTACAGAGGTTTTAGCATTGATGTGAATATGATACTAAAAATTCATCCACAATGGAAATCTATTGATGATTACTTGCAAAGCATGGTTACTAAGTTCAGGACAAAGGCGAAAAGTGTGTTCAAAAAATCGGCAAGCATTACTTCAAGAAACCTTACGGCTGAAGATATTGAAAACCATAAAGCTGAACTGGAGCAGCTTTATCAGGCAGTATTACATCATGCTGATTTTAAATTTGGGGAATTAAACGGAGAAGCTTTTTTACAACTAAAAAACAATTTAAACGGGCAATTTCTTGTAACCGGTTATTTTAAAGAAAATAAGTTAGTTGGATTTAGCTCCGGCTTCTTGTTTGGAGATGTGTTAGATGCAAATTATGTTGGCTTTGATTATGACTTAAACCATAAATATGCACTTTATCAACGAATGCTTTATGATTTTGTGGAGATGGCTATTAATATGAATTGTTCTGAGCTAAGGTTAGGAAGAACAGCCGAAGAGTTAAAAAGTGGGTTGGGTGCAGAGCCGGTTAACATGAAATTGTTTATGCGCCATAGAAACTCACTTTCTAACAAGCTACTAAAGCCTTTTGTTGAAAGAATTTCCCCTCATGAATATGAATTAAGAAAGCCATTTAAAGCTTCTTTTAGTTATAATTAATGGATTCTCTTACTCAAATAGTTCTTGGTGCAGCGGTAGGAGAGGCAGTGCTGGGAAAAAAAGTTGGTAATAAAGCCATGCTTTGGGGAGGAATCGCAGGAACTATTCCAGACCTTGACGTATTGGTTAGGCTCTTCACCGATGATATAGTTTTAATTAATGAAGTTCATAGAGGCTTTTCTCATTCTATTGTATTTTGCATTTTAATGGCTCCTATCTTGGGTTGGATTGCTTCAAAAATTCACAAAAAAGAGAACTTAGACTGGAAACCCTGGGCCAAGCTATTCTTTTGGAGTTTGGTTACTCATCCTTTATTAGACGCACATACTAACTGGGGAACTCAGTTATTTTGGCCGTTTGAATATAGGGTTGCATATAACAACATATTTGTAGCAGACCCATTATATACAGTTCCTTTTTTAATATGTGTTATAGCTGCAATGTTTTATAAGCGGAATAATCCAAAACGATATAAAATTAATAGGGCAGGAATTTTAATTAGTAGTAGTTACATGCTATTAACATTGGCTTTTAAAGGAATAGCTTATTTTCAGTTTGACGACTCTCTTAAAAAACAAGGAATAGAATACCTTGAACTAGATACAAAGCCGTCACCACTAAATAGTATTTTATGGATTGCCGATGTAGAAACAGAGGATGAATATTTAATAGGGTTTTATTCACTTTTGGATAAAGACAACAACATTGAATTCACTCGTTTTGAAAAGAACCATGAATTGCTAGGTAAATGGGAGAATGAAAGTATTATACAAAGCCTGATAAAACAATCAAGAGGCTGGTATAGTATTCAAAAAGAAGATGGTAAAATTTATTTTAATGACTTACGATTTGGTCAGATAGGTATTGATAATGCCGATAAAAAGGTGAATTTTTCTTACGAACTAATTGAAGAAGATGGTGTTGTTAAGGCACATCAAAGAAGAATGAAAATAGATAATCCCGGGCAGCTATTTGATGATTTAGTAGAACGAGTAAAAGGAAAATAAAAACGCCTCAAAAGTGAGGCGCTATATAAAAGTTATACATAAAATATTATGCCCACTGGCAAATAATTCCCCCCATAATTCCTAGCGTTAAAATCCAATAGCCGGCATTAACTGCAATGTACTTAAATCCTTTTCTTTCAAAAAGAGCATTGGTGGCTAGTATAGGTAAAGCAATGAAAAACCCGGCTATTAACCCGTGAACCATTCCGTGTTGAAAGGTTCTAAAATTAGTGCCATATTTACTCATAAAGTCTTGAGCCATTTGCCATGCTTCTCCAGTTCCTTCTTTAAATCCAGGTTCATTCATAATGATGGAGTTAAGGTGTGATTGATGAATAACTAGTGTTTGCAAAATAATTGCTAACATTAAGCTAAATAGGAAACTCAGCCCAAATATTAAAACCATGTTTCCGGATTTTATTTTTTCATCCGTCATTCCTGATGCTTGCATCCAAGCATTTCCAAAAACTTTAGGGTTGTACCATATAAATCCAAGAATCATAGGCACTAAAGCGGCTAAAAATATTATTAAGAAATTCATTGTTATTGTTTTAGGGGTTTATAGACCAAATATAATTATTAGTGCTTAATGCCAAGTGCTTTATCAAAAAAAGTGTTTAAAGGCATGGCCTTTTTATAATTATTAATCAATGTTTTGAGCAGTTTATCTGAAGTTAGTTCTTTTGGATCCAGTTTAAAAAACCAATAAAAACCCTTATTGTAGAGTAAAGGTTGTTTTTCGGCAGCTTCTTGATATTCTTTTGGTAATCGTTTGTTCTTTTCTCCCAGAATTTCCCCAAACGTAGTTTTGAAAGCTTTATCTTTCACAAGCTTGTCAAATTCTTTCATATTGTCAACTATATGGTCTCTTATAGCTTCTAGCTGGTCTTTGTCCGGCATATATACACCCGAATAAACCCTTATGTCATGGTGGCTGGCTTGTGTATAAAATCCAGGGCTAGTCATATCTTTTTTATCTACCGGTGAAGCCATTCCGGCCATGTGAGTTTTATAAGGTGTTTTATCTTTGCTAAACCTTATATCTCTGTTTATTCTAAATATTTTAATGTTTTCTTTCATGGTAGATTTTGGATAAACAGTTTGAAGCTCTTCCGCCACCGCATTCATAAAATCATGAAACGGCTTTTTAACAGACTCTTCATATCTTTTTCTGTTGGCATCAAACCAATCCTTGTTATTATTTTTTTCTAAATCCTTAAAGAATTTAGCAAAGTCACTTGTAAAGTATGCACTCATAAATAGTAAGTTTTTATAATGAAAAACAATAAATAACCATCCTCACCCCAAATAAAATAAGTAAGACACCTATGATTTTATAAACTCGTTTTAAAATATGAGGTTGGATAAATTTTTTAATTCGTTTTGCTAAAACAACTTTAGCAAAGTCAATCGTAAAAATACCAAGTAAAATGGCTGTAAAATAAATTACTTGACTGGTAAACGATTCATACTTTTCAATAGCGAAAGTAATAATGCCAATCCATACTAAAAACACAAAAGGGTTTACAAAATTGACTAAAAAACCTTTTGCAAATAATTTTCCATAATCATAAGACTTCAGTTGTATTTCGGTAGATGTTTTGATATTTGGTCTAACTAAATATTTTATTCCCATTGCTATTAATATAATTGCTGCTGTTATGGCTAACCAAAGTTTATTTTTATCATCTTGAATAAACTCACTGGCACCCAAATAGCAAATGATAAGACAAACTAAATCACTGATAACAATGCCTAAAGCAACAGATAATCCTGAGCCAAAGCCATATTGTAAGGTGGTTTTAAGAAGGTAAAAAAATACCGGACCAATGAAAATAATCATTGCCAAGCCAATTAAATATCCTTCTATAAAAACCATTCTGCTAATATATTTTTAAATTTATACATTCTAAAATAGGATGGAAAATAGAGCAATTGTTCATATGGATTTAGATTCATTCTTTGTTTCTTGTGAGAGACTACAAAATCCATCATTAAACAATAAGCCTATTATAGTTGGTGGAGATACCGAAAGAGGTGTGGTGTCATCTTGTAGTTATGAAGCTCGTAAGTTTGGGGTAACTTCTGCTATGTCTATTCAAAAAGCAAAAAAGTTGTGTCCTGAGGCTATTATTGTGTCAAGTGGATTTGGTTTGTATTCTAAGTACTCAGCTATGGTTACCGAAATTATTCGTGAGTCGGTTCCCATTTTTGAAAAATCATCTATTGATGAATTTTATATTGACTTAACAGGTACTGATAAGTTTTTTGGTGCCTATAAAATAGCTTCTAATCTTAGACAACAAATAATTAAAGAAACAGGTTTGCCTATTTCTTTTGGGTTTTCAACCAATAAAACAGTCTCTAAAATTGCAACGGGAGAGGCAAAGCCTAACAATCAGCTGAAAATAGAGCCCGGAAATGAAAAAGCTTTTTTAGCACCACTGAAAATTGAAAAAATTCCATTCTTAGGAGCTAAAGCAAGTGAGGTTCTTCACAAAATGGGCATATTTTTTATAAAAGATATTCAAAAAATGCAGCAGGAAACCCTAGAAGCTAGATTTGGAAAAATGGGTTCTATGATTTGGTTCAAAGCGAATGGTATTGATAACTCTAAAGTAGGTTTGCATTATGAAAGAAAATCAATATCTGCAGAAAGAACATACAGTAAAGACACAAATGATATTCAGAAAATAAAAACTACGCTCACTACTCTTACCGAAAATATTACTTATCAATTACGAACAAAAAGAAAAGTGGCAAATTGTGTTGCCATAAAAATTCGCTATCAGAATTTTGAAAACCAGTCTATTCAACGAAAAATTGATGCAACAGATAATGACTTCATTATTCTTAAGCATGTATTTGAGCTGTTTGATGAACTCTATGTAAAGAATAAGTTTGTTCGCCTGATAGGCGTCAGGCTTAGTGGAATAAGCGGAAAAGACTATCAGATTAATTTATTTGAACAAGACGAAAGGGCAGATAAACTGCATCAATCAATTGATAATTTAAGGAATAAATACGGAAGTACAATTGTTTCTAGGGCTAACACAATGGGAGAGAAGGTGTATAATTTTAATCCATTTGGCAAGCAAACATGAACAAGTCTTTAATTATATTAAGAGGACTTCCGGGAGCCGGGAAATCAACTTTAGCAAAAGTTTTAGCCGGAAAAAAATATCCTGTTTTTTCTGTGGATGATTACTTTACAAATACTGTTTCCGGAGAGTATCAGTTTGATTTTTCTAAAAATCATTTGGCTTACCAGCTTTGTTTAGGAAATTGTGAGGCGGCAATGAAAAAAGGCGTAGAGAAAATATTTCTGGATAATGTGTTTTCGTTGGACTGGGAAATAGAGCCTTACTTTAAACTGGCACAAAACTTTTCTTATACTACCTTTGTTTTAACTGTAGAAAATTATCATGGTAATAAAAATGTACATGATATATCTGATGAACAAATCAAAAAAATTGCGAGTAAATACAAAGTAAAATTAATTTTTAATGAATAAACTAACTAAATTATTATTTGGTGCTTGGATAGGATTGACAACCTCTACAACAAATGCACAAACCTCTAAAACAGTAGAACCAATGGAAAACATTTACGATATTAAGATTAACTCATTAGACGGAAAAGAAATAAAACTAGCTGATTTTGAAGGAAAGAAAATCCTTTTTGTAAACGTTGCTTCAGAGTGTGGGTTTACTCCTCAATATAAAGGCTTACAAGAACTACATGAAAAATATAAAGACCAATTAGTAATCATTGGACTTCCATGCAATCAATTTGGCGGCCAAGAGCCGGGTGATGCCAATCAAATTCAAAACTTTTGTCAGAAAAATTATGGCGTTGATTTTTTAATTACTGAAAAAATTGAAGTGAAGGGAGAGAATCAACACCCACTTTACCAATGGCTAACTTCACAGTCAAAAAACGGGAAAATGGATAGTGAGGTAAAGTGGAATTTCCAAAAATACATGGTTGATGAAGAAGGCAAATTAATAAATGTTTTTTACTCCAATGTTGAGCCTATAAGCGAAGAAATAATTTCATTATTAGGTGAATAAAGTAGTTTTTAATTGGAGTGGTGGAAAAGATAGTGCCTTAGCGCTTTATCATGTTCTACAACAAAATCAATTTGAAGTAACATCGCTGTTAACCACTATCAATTCTAAATACAACAGAATTTCTATGCATGGCGTTCGCAAAGAATTACTGCAAGCGCAATCTGAAGCTATAGGTATTCCCGTTAAAGAAATACTATTACCCGAAATGCCAACGATGACTGATTATAATGATATTATGAAGAAATCAATGGCAGCGTTAAAAGATAACGATGTTGAATACAGTATTTTCGGTGATATCTTTTTAGAAGATTTAAAAAACTATCGAGAAGAAAAACTCAAAGAAGTTGGAATTAAAGCAGTTTTTCCGCTATGGAAGAGAAACACCTCTGAATTAATTCATGAGTTTATGGATTTAGGTTTTAAAACTATTGTGGTTTGTGCAAACTCACAACTGGGTGATGATTTTACCGGAAGAGTAATAGATAACGATTTTCTAAAAGATTTGCCAAAAGGGATTGACCCTTGTGGCGAAAACGGAGAGTTCCACACGTTTGTATTTGATGGTCCAATTTTTAAAACTCCTGTTAAGTTTGAAATAGGAGAAAAAATACAAAGAGATTTTCCTGCGCCTAAAGAAGATGAAGATAGTTGCAACAATAATGGAAAAAGTGCTTCCTTTTATTATTGCGATTTAATTCCTGTATAAAATAAAAAGCCCCAAATTAAGGGCCTTTTAACTAAACTTAAAAATAGTAAAAAACTACTCTATTTGCTTTTCTTTTCAACTACTTTTTTCTCAACTTCTACTTTCATTTTTCCATCAGGGGCAACAGTTTTAGTAGTTTTAGTTGAAGTTCCTTCTTTTTCCTTTTCTATCTCTTGCATTTTTGCATCGGCATCAGCACCTTTATAAACTTCAGTTGAAGTGTTTCCGTTTTCATTAGTAGTAATGGTCATTACTTTTTCACCACCTATTTCTTCTACTTTAACTTCTTTGGTAACTTCTTTTTTCTCTGCAGTTTGTGCACTAACGGTATTTAAAACAGCCATTAATGCAAAGGCAGAACATAGTAACATTATCTTTTTCATAATAAATAGTTTAATTGTTTAACACAGCAAATGTAAGCAACAAAGTTGTTGGTTTATAATATGTTGCTGTTAAAAGAAGTTAATAAAAGTTAATTCACTCATGATTGACTATCTTTGGCAAGAGTTTATGGATGAAATAAAATTTCGGAAACCAGAGCAACCAAATAATCCACTTCATGGAGTAAAGTTAGCTGATATGCTTGAATTTTTAGTTGCTTACTTTGGCTGGGAAAGGTTAGGAGAAGAAATCAATATTAGGTGTTTTAATTATGACCCTTCTATTAAATCTAGCTTAACGTTTTTGCGAAGAACCCCATGGGCGAGAGAAAAGGTGGAAAACCTTTATTTAAAGTGTATCAAGAAATAATAACCTTCAATTACTATTATTTTGAAAAATGAAATTTGAAGACTACCATATTAATGAAGGTATTTTAAAAGGAATATCTAAACTTGGTTTTAAAAAGCCTACGGATATTCAGTTTAAATCTATTCCGCCTATACTAAACGGTGAAGATGTATTGGCAATTGCACAAACCGGAACCGGTAAAACAGCTGCTTTTGCTATTCCAATTATCCATGTGTTACAGCAAAGAAAAAGTAATACAAGGAGAGATGGCGTTAAATGTTTGGTTATGGCGCCAACTCATGAATTAGCCTTGCAGATTGATGAAGTATTTAAATCATTGGGAAAACATACCAGAATAGAATCCTATTGCATTTATGGTGGTGTTGATCAAAACCCACAAAAGGAACAACTTGATAAAGGTGTGGATGTTTTAATTGCAACGCCCGGAAGGTTGTTTGACTTAGTGAGTCAAGGAATATTAAGTTTGAGAAGAGTTGAAATATTGGTATTAGATGAAGCAGACCACATGTTGGATTTAGGCTTTATAAAATACATACGAGATTTAATGAAGCATTTACCTAGAAAAAGACAAACACTTTTTTTCTCGGCCACCATTAATGAAAAAATCAAGAAGTTAGCTTACTCTTTGGTTAATAATGCCATCCGAATTCAAATATCTCCCAAAGATCCGGTAGCTAAAAATATCGATCATTCAGTTGCATTCATAGGTATGGATGATAAACGTTTTTTTCTGGAAGAGCTGGTAAAGAATAACCAGGATGCAAAAATGTTGGTATTTGTTCGGACAAAAGTAAGAGCCGAAAGAGTTAAAAAAACGATGGAGCGAGTGGGTATAGTTTCTCAAACCATACATAGCGATAAAGAGCAAAAAGAACGAGAACAAACCATGTACGATTTTAGATATGGTAATTTAAAAATACTGATTGCTACTGATGTAAGTGCCAGAGGAATAGACATACCTAATGTTGACTACGTAATAAATTATGATTTACCGGAAACAATGGAATATTATGTTCACAGAGTTGGAAGAACGGGTAGGGCAAAGAACAAAGGAAATGCCGTAACTTTTTGTAGTGAAGATGAGCAAGAACAGTTAAATGCTATTGAGAAAAGATTAGGAAAGCCGATTAAAAGAATAGACATCAGTAAGTATGAATACCAAACCACTGTAAAAACTTCAGGCGGATTAGATAACTGGCAATCATTGGTAGAGGAGTTAGATAGCCATCAATCAAAAAAGAAAAAGAAGAAGTGAAATCGGCAAGTTCTAAAGAAATAAGTACAGAGTTAAAACTTAGAACACACAAAGAGCTAGTTGAACTTTGTCTTCGCTTGGCTAGATTTAAAAAAGAGAACAAGGAATTACTTACCTATCTATTATTTGAATCTGACAATGAAACGGCTTATATTAATGCTATAAAACAAGAAATTGATGAGCAATTTGACACCATCAATAAAAGCAGTTATTATTTTATAAAAAAGAGCATTAGAAAGATTTTGCGAAACATTAATAAATACAATAGATATACAAACCACAAAGAAACAGAAGTGGAGTTACTCATTTATTTTTGTAGGAAACTGAAAGAAATGAAACCATCTATGGAAGGCAATGTTGTGCTGATAAACATCTTTGAAAATCAGTTGAAAAAGGCTAAAAAGATTATGTTAAACCTGCATGAAGATTTGCAAAGAGATTATGGTATAGAAGTAAGTGAATTAAAAAGTTCGGGATAATGAAACATAATTATAAAATATCAGGAATGAGCTGTAATGGCTGTAGAAGCCATGTTGAAAAAGCCCTTAGTGAAGTTGAAGGAGTAACTCAAGTAGAAGTTAGTTTGGAGGATAAGTCGGCAATTGTCGAAATGGATAAGCATGTTTCGCTTTCAACATTTCAAGAGGCACTTAAAGAATCAGGTGGAAACTACTCTATACATCACCCTGATGATGAAATTAAAGAAGAAAAGCCAAAAGAAGAAAAGGAAAAGGGGAATGGAGTTTACTATTGTCCTATGCATTGCGAAGGAGAGAAAACCTACGATAAGCCGGGAGATTGTCCGGTGTGTGGTATGGATTTAGTAGAACAGCCCGGTTCAGAATCCGATTCTGAAGAGAATAAAACGTATCAGATATTAGTTAAAAAGCTTTGGATTGCAGGAGCATTTACGCTACCTATTTTTCTTATTGCCATGTCAGAGATGATTCCTAACAATCCTATCTATAAGCTGATGCCTTTAAAATATTGGAATTGGGTACAGTTTGCATTATCTATCCCTGTTGTGTTTTATGCTACCTGGATGTTTTTCCAAAGAGCTTACTCTTCTATTGTAAGAAAGAATTTAAACATGTTTACACTCATTGGAATTGGTGCAGGAGTGGCATGGTTATTTAGTTTGGCAGGAATGCTTTTTCCTGATGTTTTTCCTTCACAATTCAAAACACATGGCGGAACCGTTCATGTTTATTTTGAAGCTGCAACAGTAATTCTTACGCTTGTTTTGCTTGGTCAGGTTTTAGAAGCCAGGGCGCACAGTAAAACAAATAATGCTGTAAAAGAACTTTTAAAGTTAGCACCCAACAAAGCCATACGAATTGAAAACGGAGAAGAAAAGTCAATTAGTATTAATGAGATAAAAGTTGGTGATTTATTAAGAGTAAAGCCGGGTGACAAAATTCCTGTGGATGGAATAATTGAAGAAGGCGATACTTCCATTGATGAATCTATGATAACGGGTGAGCCTTTGCCTGTGACTAAAGAAAAAGGAGATAAGGTTTCTTCCGGAACAATAAATGGCAAACAATCTTTTGTGATGAAAGCCGAAAAAGTAGGCAGTGATACCTTGCTTTCACAAATTATTCACATGGTAAACAATGCCAGTAGAAGTAAGGCGCCCATTCAAAAGTTAGCAGATAAAATCTCCGGTTATTTCGTGCCTATTGTAATAGCTATTTCTGTTATCACGTTTATTGTTTGGGTAATTTTTGGACCAGAACCAATTTATGTTTATGCTTTTGTGAATGCCATTGCCGTACTTATTATTGCTTGTCCGTGCGCTTTAGGACTAGCAACGCCTGTTTCTGTAATGGTAGGAGTGGGAAAGGGGGCTCAATCAGGTGTGTTGGTAAAAAATGCGGAAGCATTGGAAAAGATGAATAAAATTGACACACTAATTATTGATAAAACAGGAACAGTAACAGAAGGAAAACCTTCTGTAGAAAAAGTGGTTGGAAGTGCTGAATGGGATGAAGATAAAGTATTACAATATATCTATTCTATCAATCAGTATAGTGAGCATCCTTTGGCGGAGGCTACCGTAAAATATGCAAAACAAAAGAGTGTAGGCGCTCTAAAAGCCGATAAATTTGAATCTATTACAGGGAAAGGTGTAAAAGCCAATGTAAATGATGAGCAAGTGTTTTTAGGTAACATGGCTTTAATGGAGCAGGAGAGAGCTAGCCTTTCTGATGAGTTAAGAGAAAAAGCAAAAGCGCAACAAGAGTTAGGTAAAACAGTTCCTTATCTATCAATAAATGGAAAAGTGGTTGGATTTATAGTTATTTCCGATGCTATTAAAGAGACTAGTCGTAATGCAATTGCAGAGTTAAAAGAAATAGGTATTAACGTTATTATGATGACGGGAGACAATCAATATACCGCAAAAGCGGTTGCAGATGAACTAAAGTTGACTGATTTTAGGGCTGACTGTTTACCCGAAGACAAATTGAATGAAGTTAAAAAGATGCAATCCGAAGGACATATTATTGCAATGGCGGGAGACGGCATAAATGATGCGCCTGCACTTGCCTTGGCAGATGTGGGAATTGCCATGGGAACAGGAACAGATGTAGCCATAGAAAGTGCAGCCATTACATTAGTTAAAGGAGATTTGCACGGCATTGTAAAAGCCAGAAAATTGAGTGCTTTAGTAATGAGAAATATTAAGCAAAACTTATTCTTTGCGCTCATATATAATTCTATTGGAGTACCTGTAGCAGCAGGTGTGTTGTTCCCGTTTTTTGGAATATTATTATCGCCCATGATAGCAGCCTTGGCCATGAGTTTTAGCTCCGTATCTGTAATTACAAATGCATTGAGGCTGAGAAGTAAAAGTATATAATAATTGAAATGAAGTTACTGCTATTCATAACAACACTAGTTATTTCATTAAGTTCGTTTTCACAAACTTTAGATAGCCTTTCTAATGAAAACTATGAGTACGAACCTGACAGAATAGCTAAAGAAGCCGTTAGCAAAATTTTAAAATACACAGGATTAACGCCCAACTTTATAGTAGTAGTGGATAAAGACATCTCCACCGCTCAAGCTTATTTAAAGAATACCAAAAGGTACATTGCCTATAATCCTGCTTTTATTCAGAAATTGAATGATAAAACCAACACCAACTGGGCAGCGGTAAGCGTGTTAGCACATGAAATTGGTCATCATTTATCAGGTCATACCTTGCTCAGAGAACAATCTCCCGGAAATGAATTAATTGCCGATAAATTTTCAGGATTTATATTACATCAAATGGGTGCAACGCTAACCGATGCTATTGCCGCATTAAGCGCCATAGGGCATGAAATGGATACTACCAAACATCCACCCAAAAATGCAAGAATTCAGGCAATAAAAGAAGGTTGGAATGAAGCTAAGAATTTAAAAAATACTACTGCCTTTACCACTAAGGATTCAACTTCAATGCAGTCATCTATTAAGTTTATTTATAAATGCACATTTACCGGAGATGACAATATTTATTTTGTTGATGAAAAAGATAACATCATTTGGTACAACAATCAGGGAAACCCAATTATAATAGGGAAGAAGGAGACGCCCAAAACTTCAAAGTATGTGTGGATATATAACTATCTCGACAACTTTTACGGTGTAGATAGTAAAGGAAAAATTTGGAAAGAATCCACTTATGGTTCTGTTTACATCATTGGTCAGGCTATAAATATTCCTTAAATTTCTGTGGAATAGCCTTAAAGACCTAAGTAATTGATACCTTTGCACAAATTTTAGAATATGCTTTCGGCTAATAATGTATCGTTGCAATACGGTAAAAGAGTTTTGTTTGATGAAGTAAACATTAAGTTTACAGAAGGGAATTGCTACGGTGTAATAGGCGCCAACGGAGCAGGAAAATCTACCTTTTTAAAAATATTATCAGGAGAAATTACTCCTAACTCAGGCAGTGTTACCATTGAACCCGGTAAACGAATGGCCGTACTTAGCCAAGACCACTTTAAGTTTAACGAAGAAACGGTGTTGAATACCGTAATGATGGGACACACTAAGCTGTGGGAAATAATGCAAGCAAGAAATGCCATTTATGCCAAACCCGATTTTTCTGATGAAGACGGCATAAAAGCTTCCGAACTGGAAACCAAGTTTGGAGAAATGGAAGGCTGGAATGCAGAGTCTGATGCTGCGGCTATGCTAAGCGGATTGGGAATAGGTGAGGAGAATCATGATAAACTCATGAAAGACATTAGCGGAAACTTAAAAGTAAGAGTGTTACTTGCACAAGCTATTTTTGGTAATCCTGATATTTTAATTCTGGATGAGCCTACCAACGACCTAGACATACACACTATTAACTGGCTGGAACAATTTTTAATTGATTTTAAAAATACGGTAATAGTAGTATCGCATGACAGACACTTTTTAGATGTAGTATGTACACACATTGCCGATATCGATTTTGGAAAGATTAATGCCTTTAGCGGAAACTATACCTTTTGGTATGAATCCAGTCAGTTGGCGTTACGTCAGAAACTAGCTGCCAACAAAAAGTCAGAAGACAAAAAGAAAGAACTACAAGAATTCATTGCCCGATTTAGTGCCAATGCTTCTAAATCTAAGCAAGCTACCGGAAGAAAGAAGATGTTGGAGAAATTAAACTTTGAAGAAATAAAACCTTCTTCCAGAAGATATCCCGCTATTGTATTTAACCAAAAGCGTGAAGCAGGCGACCAAATACTACACATTACCAATCTTGAAAAAGAAGGATTGTTTAAAGGCTTAAACCTAAATGTAACCAGAGGAGATAAAATTGCTTTTGTGGGCAAGAACGGTATGGCTTCAACAGCCTTGTTTAAAATATTGCAAGATGAAATGAAAGCGGATGGCGGTGAGTTTCATTACGGACAAACTATTAGCACGGCTTATTTACCTACCGAAAACGATCACTTCTTTAATGGAGAAGACAACCTTATGGATTGGCTAAGACAGTTTTCGGAAGACGATAAAACCGAAATATTTATCAGAGGATTCTTAGGGAAGATGTTGTTTTCGGGAGAAGAAGTCTTTAAAAAATCAAATGTATTATCAGGAGGTGAAAAGGTAAGGTGCATGATTTCTAAGATGATGTTAGCCGAAGCCAACTTGTTAATCTTAGACGAACCTACCAACCATTTAGACTTAGAATCGATAACGGCTTTTAACAATGCACTAAAAGATTTTAAAGGAACCATCTTGTTTACTTCTCATGATTATGAGTTTGTGAACACCATTGCTAATAGAATAGTAGAGCTTACTCCAAATGGCTGTATCGATAAAGCCCTGACCTATGAAGAATACCTGGCCAGCGAAAAAGTTTCTGCCCAACAAGAAAAGTTAATTGTGTAGTAAAGCATTCCAATTTTTCCATAATTTTGTATTTTAGGGGTATGAGAAGCGGGACAATTAAAAAGTGTCCATTCGAGTGAAATGCTGTAAGTATTTTATATCGAGAATAGCTTTTTGAAGGAAAATCATCTGTTCTCGATACAATTTTCTATCTAAAATTACTCGAACTGACAATGATTTTCTTATCTTAACCTCAGGTTATAGCATTGATGTAGAATTAAAAAATAAATAAGTTATGGATAAAGATTGTATACCTTATGGCTCTGACGTATCGGCAGGTACGTTTGAGTGCCAAGATTGTGGTAAAGTAATAACTATGGGCTCAAGCAGCTCGTTACCACCTTGTAATAATACCGAAGTGGAACACGTAAAAAAGTGCTGGAGAAACCTAACCGGCCAAGGCGATGCCCCTGAAGACCCATATCCGAATGAGTAAGTTAAACTTTTCAAATACTTTATTTATGCTTTTCTTATTATAGTTTGAAAGTTTCAAAACCTAACCGAACTCTAAATACATTAAAACCAGAACAGATTTGAGGAGTTGGACAAAATAAGCTGAATTGTATTTAGGCATTGATATTAGTAAACTTACTCAATTATGCACTTTTACCCTATAATTAATATAATCGTAAAAATGATGTCTTTAGTAATCAACAAATTAGTATTGCTAAAAGGCAATACTTCCGTAAGTTTATTAAAATTTTAAAATTATTGTTATGTTAAATTTAGTTAATAATTTTTGTTAGGCATAACAATTCTTTTAAATTTACGTATGTTATTGTAGCAAAAAAGTAATAGTTTTGCACGAAATTTTCAAAAATCTAGTATAGTTAGGTAAATTAGAATTATGAATACCTTAATAAAATCAAAAGAAGCTAGTAGTCCATTTATACAACTTGCCCAAATTACTACGTTGTTTTGGGAGAAAATGACTAAAAAGAATATCTCTATGGCTGTAAAGTCAATCAAAAAGGTGAGGAATTATGGTATTGAAGTATTAGAAGGTATTAATGATTTTGATGGTTATGATATTAATCATTTGGAGAATATTGAGAACTCAATTAACGCGTTTTACTTATATAATCCAATGATTGATTATGTATTCAATAGCATAAATAAACTAAAGGCTGAAACAGATTCATCGTCACCAATTTACTATGATATAATTAATTTTTCTAATGAATTCAGCGAATTTAATGACGTTAACCATAAAATTTTAAGTAAGCTAAGGGAAATTCAAAATCATATTCTTACAAAGTCTTGTGGGCATTTAAGTGAAAACTCATTAGCATCTGTATGGGAAGAAGATGGGGATGTGTGGGATAATTTTTACAATAATTCTATAGCTACTTCTTAAGGTGAAGAAATATAACCAGGGAGATATCGTATATATTGATTTTCAATACATTGATAAAAAATCTGGAAGTAAACCTAGACCATGTCTCGTTATTTCAAATAAATCGTCTAATGGAATTGATGGAGATATATTAGTTTGTCCAATAACTTCGACTATTAGACTTACTTCTTTTTCTGTTATTATTGATAATAAAGACCTTTCGAGATCATTACCAAAGGAATGTGAGATACGGACTAATAAAGTTTTCACATATGCAAGTAAAAAGGTTTTAAGCAAACATGGGGAAATTATTAATACAGCTAAGCTTGAGGAAATAATAAATAAAGTTATTTCTGCTATTAAGTGCTAGTATCCTTATTTTAATTTCTAATCAACGAGTCTCTCCATCATCTATTCAATTATACAAGATTACGTAAATCAAACAAAAGCTGGAGTAAGGAAGATTAGGAATAATGCAAAAAACCCAACCATAAACTGATTGGGGTTGCTAGCCTAAAATAACAGCTAAAGCGCTATGTTGCATTATCGTTGCCATTTTGAGGTTTTGGCTTTTTACGCTCGCTTAAACGGGTACCACCCGCCATTTCGTATTCGGTGCTGTCTCTGCCATACTTTACAGAAACCGCTTCCAGCATACGTACGGTAGTGTCGTTTAGCTTGTTTTCCAGTTCTTCCAACCGGTTAAGTGCGTCATCTACCTTAGAAAGTAGCGTATTGTAAGCTTCTAACGCATCGGCAGTATCGTTTATCTCTTTTTGAAAAGCCGCTACCGTCATTCCGTTTCCCAGGTTTTCCGTAGGCGAAATGGATTTTATCCCGGCTATTCGTTGAAGAGCCTTTTCCATTACTGCTGAAGTTCTTTTCATTCGTGACATTGTAAATACCTCCTTTTCGGTCTTTCTTTTTATTTAGGGAGGTGAGCCTAAATTTCTATAACCACTTATTTAAACGCTAAAACATAGGCGTGTGTTGTGTTGTAGAGCTATTTTTTGCATAAAAACCCCTATTTTTAACACTTTTTAGCATTTTTTTAACGAAAAAGCCTGTTTTTACTGACAAAATGTCACTTTTGGGAACCCTAAACTTAGTTGGAGGTACTGTAAACTTAATTAGAGGTACTATAAACTTAATTCAGGGAACCTCAAACTTAATTAGAGGTACTGTAAACTTAGTTGAAGGAACCCAAAACTTAATTAGGTGAACCTCAAACTTAGTTTGGAGAACTATAAACTTAATTGGGAGTACCCAAAAGTTAATCAGAGGAAGTGTCAACTTAGTTTGGTGAACTATAATCTAACATAAAGGAAGTGTAAACGAATTGGAGAGTTGCCTGAAATTAACTAAATTGCCCATAAACACTGATATTACTAAACATATTCAAATCTCCACTACTGTCTTATAATGTACTTGCGTTATGTTAAATAGCTTTGGTTTAGAAATTTATTCTTTCAGAAGAGTAGGGGATTTAAAAAAATAATTTTATCGGATAGGAGAGTGTAAAGCTCTTTTGCAATTTCGAGTTATGTGGATAGTAATTATGCTCTGTCTCGTGTCATTATACATTTAAGTTGTTGTCATTCAGATTTGCTATTCTATAATTTTAAATTTTATAGTGTATGGAACTTTTTGTTTTTAAATTCTTAATCCAATAATTAAAACATCATCTGTTTGTTCAGTGTCGCCTTTCCAACTTGTAAATTTCTGTTGTAAAACTTCCTTCTGAATTTCAAGAGGTTCTTTATGTATTTCCGTCAATAAATTCTTTAGAGGCTTATACATAAATTTTTTGTTCTTTTCTCCGCCAAATTGGTCTGCGTAGCCGTCTGTGAAAATATAGATGGTGTCGCCTTTTTGTAATTGAATGCTATGCGTTGAAAATGGCTTAAAGTTATCTGTTTTTCCTATAGGTTGCTTGTCGCCTTTTATTTCGGTTAGGGTGTTGGCTGATATGCACCATAAAGGGTTATTTGCCCCAGACCATTGCAATTCATTTGTTTTTGTGTTTAACGCACATAAAGAAATATCCATACCGTCTTTGATGTCGCTTTCGCTTTTGGCAAAGGTTTCTAAAACGAGTTCTCTTGTCTTGTCTAATATTTTTCTAGGGTTTGTAATGCCAAACTCTTTTACCGTTCGGTTTAATGCGTTTGAACAAACCACACTTACCATTGCTCCCGAAACTCCATGTCCTGTGCAATCAGCAGCAGCAAACAAAACAAGTTCATTTCTGTTTTCTAACCAATAAAAATCTCCACTTACAATGTCTTTTGGTTCATACATTATAAAACTTTGGGGTAAATGTTTTTTCCAGTAATTTTCGGGTGGAAGTATAGCTGTTTGTATTCGTTTAGCAAAGTTAATGCTGTCAGTAATTTCTTTCTGTTTTTCTTCAATAATGACTTTTTGTTTACGTGTAACGGTAAACCGATTGAAAAGAAAGCCTGAAAATATGACAACTATAAATAGACCTATAACTACAGTACCTATTATTAAATTTTTTCGCTTATTCTGTTCGTATGCTATTGCCGCTTGTCTTTCCTTTTCTTTATTGAGTATTTCTATCTCTTTTTCTTTTTTTTCTGTTTCGTAAATCGCAGACATTATTGCAGTCTGCTTAATTGTGTTTTCATTTAGTAAACTATCCTTAGTTTGAACGTAAAGTTTAAAATGTTTTAATTCTTCCTTTGTGTTTCCTTTAGCAGCATAGATACTGGAAAGTGTATGGTGTGCATCAGAAATATTTGATAGAAAATTTATTTCTTGTGAGAGTGCAAGGCTTTCCTTAGCATATAAAAGTGCATTGCTCAAATCACCTTTTTTTGCATACAGTTCGGCAAGGTTAATGAGCGTAATTGCCATTGACCTTTTGTCGCTGTACTTCTTGTTTAGGTTATAGGATTCGGTATAAAACTCCAATGCCTTAACATACAAGCCTAATTTGAAATAAATTTCCCCTATATTATTGAGAGTCCGAGCAACTTGTCTTTCATTTTTCAAGTATTGCCACAAAGTCAATGATTCATTGTAATAATGTAACGCACGGTCATCTTCCTTTTTTTTTGAATAATAATTTGCAATATTTGATAAAACACTAGCCTTCTCTTCCGTGTTTTTAGATAATTCACACAGTGAAAGTGCCCTATTTTGATATTCAATAGCTTTTTCTAATAAACCCTGCTCTAAATAGCGGTTTCCTAAGCCTGTAAGAGCAATAATTATATTAGTAGTGTCATTTAATTCTTCGTAAAGTTTCAATGAACGAAGTTTCAACTCTACTATTAGATTTACATTACCAACGTCAGTATATACATTAGCTAAGTTGCCACTACTACGAGCCAAACCTCTTTTATTGCCATATTTTTCACTCAAATTTATGGCAGTTTTCAAACATTCTATAGATGTTTTATATTCGGCTTTTAAATAATGAGCATAAGCTAAATCATTCAGCAAATCCACTTTCTTGGTTGAACTGTCAGCAGTTTGCGATACAAGAAGCAAAAGGCTATCCAACTCATTATTTTCCTGCTGTGCAAAAGCACAGCAGGAAAATATAATGAAAAAAGATAAGAGTATTGTTTTTGAAAATGACATATAACCCCACAAGGCATCTGTGAGATTTTTTGCAAGAAACACACAACTCAAAATGATGTGCCTTTATTTGGTGCCCGAACAAGCCCCACCTACAAGTGTTCCTCCTGCTGCTCCAACTGCAGGACCACCAATGGCTGTACCCACAAGAGCCCCAACTATAAACCCACCTAAATCTCGGAGTCCTTTGCTAAGCCAGTTAGGTAGATTGCTTCCTTGTGCTGCTTTATGCCAAGGATTATCTGACCTTAATAGTGCATCTGCCCAAAACTGGAATATAGCTACCGCTCCATTACTCAATGCATACATGCCTGATAGTTCATTAGCACTTAAATCGGTACGAGACAACATTGAATTTTGTAACCCAATCATTGCTGATACTATCAACCTTGGATTGGAATCTTGTTTTGCAAGTATGGTGTTTATTATCTGTTTGTAAAACTGCCACTGAGCATTTGTCAAAAGACCTTGGTCTTTCAGAAAATCGGCAAATTCCGCCCACTTGTCATCTACTGATGAGGCTACAATTTTATCAAAATAGAATTGAGCATCTGCTTCAGTTATAATGCTTTGAACATTAATTGTAGGGTATGCGTTTTTAGAAAATTCCAAAGATGCCTGAAATGCTTTTGAGAAGTTCAGGTCAAGATAATTTTGGAGCGTAGCAATAAAAAGTAAGTCTTCATTGTGAAGCTCTGCTGCGTTTTTGAAAAGCATAAATATTTCTTCGTTTGAAGGGCAGCAGCAAGTCGGCTGGCAATTGTTGTTTGTTTCCATAGTATTTGTTTTTTTGATTAGTGTTGCAAATCTAAACAATTTTGCTTATGGAATTGTTATAATTTGTTGAAAAGTTTCTTAACTTTGCTATAAATCTTTATAAAAAATCTTTATGAGACTTTCAGTTGTCATATTACTTTGCTTATCGTTACCATTCTTTGCTTACAGTCAGGAAGAAGAAAGCAAAAGCGGAATAGGCTTTTTTGTGTACGGTGGACTGCAAATGCCACAACTTAACGAAATGAATGCGTTTTTTGAGAATAGCGGATATTCAAAACTGCCCGATAATTACTTTTCAGGAGGCTTTGCAGTCTTTAAGGAGACAGGGAAAATATTTAATACGGTTGAAATGTATGGCTATAATGGTCAGAAGTCAATGTCTGGTAATACAGTATCGCTGAATGTAATTGGTAGTTCTATAAGTTTTGGCTATTCATTCAGTTTTTCTGAAGATGAAAACCTGAAAATTATCCCTTCCATAGCACTAAATGCGTATAGAGTATCTTTAAAGACCTCTATTAGTTCAACATCACCGGTTAGTTATCCATCTTATTTAGGAAACGGTAATATGGAAGAAATTAACAATGATGGGATTGGTGGAGCTTTTAATCTAATGCTTCTTGCATCACCGTTTAAAAAGTGGACGTCATTTAATTTAGGGGTAAGAACAGGCTATAACTATACTATAGAGTCAAGTTGGAAAACCCTGAACAGCCAAAATGTCACTGATGTGCCAGATGCAGAATTCTTAGGATTGAGTGCATCATTGGTACTTGGTCTAAGGTTTTAAACTATTTGAGATGATTTACATCATCCAAATTAGTCATAAGAAAACAAAAGTGCGTAGGGTTAAAATTTAAACTTTCATTGTTCTGTCAGTCAAATTGAAATAGTCAGCTCAATTTTGTAACATAATGTACCAATGTGGGTTGGCTAAAATTATTTTTTTTAATGTGCTGTGGGAAAGAATAAATTTCTAAAAAGGGTGGTAGCAGAGGCTGGATTTGTGCGCAAATTTTTTGGTTATTCAAACCAAAAGAATTTGGAAACAAATAGCGTGAGCGTGCGGCTATTTACACATAACGACTAATTATAGGACAAAATGACCGCTTAGAAAAAGTGAGGCGGCATTGCGGGAAACTCTATTTAGGCGTAGCCCGAAGCGATAGCGGAGACATAATATTACATTATAGGAAAAAAAAACATCAGAGCGTTTGGCTTAAAATGATAAATGCGTTTTGTCCTATAATTAATATTATGTTAAATAGTAATTTAATAATTAAAGGGTGAATAACTGAATACTCACCCTCTTCTATTTTAATTCTGTAAGGTAGCTTTTAAAGCTTTGTACTTATCGTTTTGGTTAGTCATTGCATAAATCTTTAGCAATGGCTCAATAGCAGTTACATCCGTTGGGCTTAACTGATTGGCTTTTTCCAAATACGGTTGTGCTTTTTTAAATTCTTCTAAGGCTTTGGCTTGTGCGGCATCTATCTTACTCATTTCTTTCATAGAGTAATTGTTTGCCTCATTGTTGTATTCTACACCTTTATTGAAATACATCGCTCCTAAGTTATAATTGGCATCAAAATTCTCAGGTTCTAATTCCAGGGCTTTTTTGTAAGCCGTTTCAGCTTGTGCGGTTTCTCCTAAGTTTTCTAACACACTACCTTGTATGGCGTATAATCCCGGATTTTCAGGGTCAGCAGCTACGGCTTCTTTTAGGCTTTGTAATG
>CALALS010000237.1 GCA_937925525.1 uncultured Flavobacteriales bacterium
CCAGCGTAAAGCATAATCACTAAAGTTTGGTTGTTTCCCGGTAAGTTTAACAACCTTCATTCCTAAAGCCATTTTGCCAATGGTTTGACCATTAAAAAACACTTCGCAAACAAGCGTATAAAAAAAGAAGATGGCTATCCATACAATAGAAATGGTATAACCCAAGGTTTCATCTCTAACTCCCAGAAAAGCTAGAGAAAAGGAAATGATTAAAATCACTAATCCGCCACCAAAGAAAATAATAAGCCAATCTAATATTAGCGCTAAACCCCTGTCGCGCAAGTTTGCCAATTCATATTGAATGGTAACATTTTGTGTGGTATTTATTTCTATTTGTCTCAACTTAGTTATATTTATCTCATTAAAATTTAAATGAGAGAAAGCGACTTTATAGAGCAAAATAAAGAGAAATGGTTAGAATTTGAAAAACTATTTGCAGGAAAGGATAAAAACCCTGAAAAATTAAATGAGCTTTTTGTAAAAGTTACAGATGATTTATCCTACGCCAGAAGCTTTTATTCCAATCGTTCCGTAAGAGTTTATTTAAATGGATTGGCTCAAAAAATATTCAGTAAAATTTATCGCAGCAAAAAATTTCGCATTAGTAAGTTTATTAATTTTTGGAAAGATGATTTGCCGCTTTTGGTTTACCACTCCAGAAAAGAGTTTTTAGTTTCCTTTTTATTATTTGCTTTTTCGTTTGCCATTGGCTGGTTTTCTTCTAGCCAAGACCCTGAGTTTGTAAAAACAATTCTAGGTGAAGGCTATGTGCAAATGACTATTGAAAACATTAAAAACGGTGACCCGATGGCCGTTTATAAAAGTGCCAACCAGATGGATATGGTGCTGGGAATAACGGTAAATAATCTCATGGTTGCATTTAGAACTTTTGCCTTAGGAATTTTCTTTGCCATTGGGGCCATTGCTATTATGCTGTATAATGGAATTATGGTAGGGACGTTTCAACATTTCTTTTACGAAAAAGGATTGTTTTGGGAATCCTTCTTAACTATTTGGGTGCACGGAACCTTAGAAATTTCTGCCATTATTATTGCCGGTGCCGCAGGAATTGTAATGGGAAAAGGCTTGGTTTTTCCGGGAACCTACAACCGGGTGCAATCGCTTTTGATTTCAGCAAAATCAGGAATAAAAATTATGTTGGGTATTTTTCCCATTATTGTTTTAGCGGGAATTATTGAAAGTTTTTTGACTAGATACACTGACACACCGAATGCAGTAAGAGCATTATTTATTTTTATCTGTGCAGCATTTATTCTGTTTTACTTTGTCATTTATCCATTCCTCAAAGCTCGCTCTGGAAGGGAAGCGGATTTTAGAAAATTACAACTAAACCCTGATAAGCCTCCTGTTTTTACTTATGATAAAATCAGAGGAAATGAAGCTATTTTTAATGATTCATTTAAATTTTACAAGAAGTTTTTCAATCCTGTTTTTTTCTTTTCCCTAATCGGCTCCCTCATTTTTGCCATTGCATTTGGTATCATTCATCAAGCAGATTTTTCGCTTAACTTTAACTACCAATATTTTGGTTTTGATGGGGCTATTTATAAGCTATTTACTTATTTCCGTGAAGTCTCTGTGTTCTTTTCTTTTGAAAGATTTCCTATATTTTTTGTTGCCATAAGCGCTTTAATGACGTTACTGCTTTCTCTTTTAGCTTATTTATTTAAAACAGATTATCGAAATAGTAAACCAAAAGCTTATTTTGAAAGTAAAAAGTATTTTGCCTTTTTGGGTAAAAATATATTCTCTTCTCTTTTCTTCGGAGCTTTATTCGCATTGCCTTTTTTAGCGCTTCAAGGCTGGGTATTTTTGTCACTTCAATTGCTTCCGTTTATCATGTTGTCATACTTAGTAGCTATCATGGAAAAGAAAAATCCGTTTGCGGCTATCAGTAAAATGTTTGGCTTAATAGGCAATGGATTCTGGAAGTTACTGGGCGTGTATTATGTTGCCGTTTTGGTGAGTTTGATTTTTATGTTCATCAATACTTCTACTTTTTTGTGGGGTTTGTTTGACATGCTTAACTGGAATTTTGAACTAAGCTCAGATTCGGTAAATATGATGGTGATAGGGTTTTTTGCTTTTATAAGCGTATTGGGAATTTTATTACTCATTCCTATTTCTTTTATTGGAGTTGGGTTTTACTACTTCTCTCAAAAAGAAAGAAACGAAGCCAATCATTTATTTAAAATCATTAATAATATTCAGGTAAAACGACTGATTAAAGGTATTGAACGAGAACAAGCCTAATGATAAAATATCTTTTTTCAATATCGCTATTCATAGGCTTCACTCTTTTTTGTTCGGCAGAAGAAAAAACTGCTGAATATGTACAAGAAGATATTACCCCTATTAAACAAGACAAAAAGGCTTGGAAAAAAATTGTTGACGGAAAAGACTTTTCCGAAACTCCTGAAAAGAAAAAAGAAAAAAAGAAGAAAAAGCCAAGTGATTTTAATCTTCCTAGTCTTAATATTGGTCAAGCCGGTAAAGTTTTTCTGTTTAGTTTAGTCATTCTACTTTTAGCATTTATCATTTATAAATTAATTGCTAACTCTAATTATAGAGCTAACAAAAAAGTTAAAAAGATACGGCTGGTTGACATTGATGATATTGAGCAAAATTTGGATAAGGCAGATGTTGATCCATTTTTATTTGACGCCATTAATCAGGAAAATTACCGGCTAGCCATACGTTTGTATTATTTAAAAGTACTAAAGCACTTAATGGAATTAGAATGGATAAAATGGAAAAAAGACAAAACTAATAGCGAATATTTACGAGAGCTTTACT
>CALALS010000238.1 GCA_937925525.1 uncultured Flavobacteriales bacterium
AACATTAAGCAAGACAACTACAAAGAGTTTCTGTTGGTTGTATTGGCCGGAAATTTAAAAAGAATTCCAGAGTATTTTGATGCTCCAAAAGATAATAGAATATTAGATAAATGTATAGAGCAGCTAACTTATATATTCGATAAATCGTATGATGACATTTTTACTTTAATCAAAAAATATCAATCCTTTATATCTAAAGTAAATTTTCCTTCTAAAAATACGCTTTATGGAATGAGTAAGGCTGTTTTCTATAAGTATGAATTAGCACAATATCAAGAAGAGTATTTTAGAAATATGAATAATCCTAATCCAATTTTTTTAAAGAGAATAAATGAAGTAATGGAAAACTTTATGTGGAATTGGGATGATTTTCTTGAAAAGTATAATGTGGTAGATTAATTTTATCCTTTTAAATTAAACTGGGTTTCTGCCATTTCTCTAATTTGCGTTCCAATAGATAAACTTGCCGTTGCAGCCGGTGATGGTGCATTTAAAACATGAATAGCGTTGTCTTTATATTCTATTCTAAAATCTTCACGGGTATCCCCAGAATTATTTAACAGCATTGCTCTTACTCCGGCTCTTCCAGGCTTTATGTCATCCATTGTTAAGGATGGAATCATTCTTTGAAGTGTTTTTAAGAATAATTTTTTAGAGAAAGCTCTTCGATATTCATTAATTCCGAATGACATATTACTGAAAAACAATTTCCATGTTCCGGCATAAGTTAGTGCATCCCAAGTATCTCTAAAGGAAAAGTCAGTTTTACCATAGCCTTCTCTTTTAAATGTAAATACTGCATTTGGACCACACTCTACTTCTCCGTCTACCATTCTTGTAAAGTGTACTCCTAAAAACGGAAAAGCCGGATTAGGGACAGGGTAAATAAGGTTTTTTACTTTATGTTTTGCTTGTTCGGTTAACTCATAGTAATCGCCTCTAAAGCCAACTACTTTTTCTTTTAATTTGACGCCATCTTTTTTTGCCAATCTATCGGCTTGCAAACCACCACAGCAAATCAAATATTTTGTGTGATAATGTGATTTTGATGTAACTACTTTGGTTTGATTACCATCTTTTTCAAAAGCGGTTACTTCTTCTCCTAACTTTAGTTTACTATTTGAATTGATGGAAAGATAAATTTCTACCATTTTTTCTGTGGCACCTCTAAAATCAATAATACCTGTACAAGGCACCCATATTCCGCCAATGCTTTCTACAAAAGGTTCTATTTCTTTGACTCTTTTAGCATCAATTTTTTCTATTCCTTCTGTTTTATTAGCAACTCCGTTTTCAAAAATTTTATCCATGAATGGAAGTTCAGCTTTGTCGGTTGCCACTACCACTTTACCGCATACATCGTGCTTAATGTTATGTTCTTTTGCAAAAGCTACTAATTCATGCCGTCCATCCACACAGGTTTTAGCTTTTTTTGAGCCAGGCTTATAATAAAGTCCTGAGTGAATAACGCCTGAATTATTTCCTGTTTGGTGGTCAGCTAGTTTGTTTTCTTTTTCTATAAGTAATATGGAAAGTTTTGGATAAGCTTTTTGAATTTGGTATGCTGTAGCTGCACCAACTATTCCTCCTCCAACTATGGTGATGTCAAATACTCGTTTTTCCAAGGGTTAAATTTTGCTGCGAAGTTATACTTTTTCAACTTCTTTTGGTACAAGCAATAAAAGAAAAGCACCTACAATAAAATAGGTTGCCAGTACAAAAACAGTTGACCTCATTGAGCCTGTGAGTGCATTAATAAAACCAAATGAAATGGTGCCAACTACTATTCCTAGTTTTTCTAATACATCGTAATAACTAAAATAAGAAGCCGTGTCATCAGTTACTGGAAGTAATTTTGAGTAAGTAGAACGAGAAAGAGATTGTGTCCCACCCATAATAAAACCAACTAATGTAGCTAAACAATAAAACTCAATAGGTTGAGTAATGTAAAAAGCAATTATACATGCTAAAATCCAACTCGCTACTATGAAAGTAAGTGCTTTTATATTCCCTAGTTTTTTACTTAGCCATGAGCAAAAATAGGAGCCTCCAATGGCTATAAACTGAATAATTAATACACTAATAATTAAACCCGATTTTGCTTTATCATCGGTTCCCCAATCTATTTCTTTAGCTGCAAAAAGTGTAGCCATATACATAATGGTCTGAACACCCATGCTATAAATAAAATAGGCTCTTAAGTACTTTTTTAAGTGTTCTTGGGTTTTAAATTCTTTAAAAACTTTTACTAGCTCTTCAAAACCTTTAGTAAATATATTTTGAGTAGTGATTTTTTTATTTCCTTTTGGAAGAACCATATAAGTATATTGGCTAAATAAAACCCACCAAATACCTGCCGTTAAAAATGCAAATCGGCTTGCATAGCCTTGACTTTTAAATCCAAAAGTTTCCCAGTTCATAATTAAAATTAGGTCAATGATTAAAAGTATTCCGCTTCCCAAATAACCTAATGAAAATCCTTTTGCACTTATTTTATCGTGTTCAGATTTTGGTGCAATATCCGGTAAGTATGAATTATAAAAAACAATACTTCCCCAAAAACCTACACCAGCTAATACAACAGGAATCATACTTAGTTCAAGTTGATTTTCATCAAAATAATACAATGAGCAACATGATGCGGCTCCGATATAACAAAAAAGCTTTAGAAATATTTTTTTGTTTCCCATATAATCAGCAATACCGGTTAAAATAGGAGAGAGGATGGAAACAATTAAAAAGGAAGTGGCTCCTATGTAAGCATATAGTTCTGTATTAATAAAACTTAGGCCAAAAAAAGTTACTTTGTCCGGAGTAATAGCAGAGTAAAAAGTCGGAAAAATTGCTGTAGTTATTACCAGTGGATAAACAGAGTTTGCCCAGTCATAAAAAGCCCAACCATTAATTATTTTTTTTTCGGATTTTAAACTCATTGGCTACAAGACTGACAATATTCTTTTTTCAGGTTTTTATTTTTTAATAACTGAAAACTCATATTAGGAAATCCAATGAGTTTACAAAAACGATCTAAATTTAAACTTTTAGCTTTAGCCATCAACATTAAAAACTCTTCTTGTGAAACTTGGTCTTCAGCATAAATGGCAATTGTTAAAAATGAAAACAGTAAATCTTCGGTGTATTTTTCTTCTTTAATTAAAGGGTGAAGAATTTCAACAGCCCAGTCTATTTTCATCTGAAACATAAAGTAGCTAGCCAGTTCAAAAGATTGTTCTGTATTTAAATTACTTTTTAAAAGTGTTTTTTTGATTTCTTTTAGTGAACGGTCTCTTTCGTCAAACTTTCTTTTTTCATAGTAATATTCTGTTGCAATTAAATGAAAATTTAAGAGCATCTGGTTTATTTTTTCTTTGTTAATTCCATAAGAAGAGAGCTTTTTAATGTCTTTTTCAAATTCTTCAGGGCTATTAATTGTATTTAAATCGATGTTCCAAAGCTCTAACATTGTATAGTATTTGTTATATAAAACACTTCCGTTTTTATTGTTAACTTGAAGCAAGATGTCGAATTCTTTATTGTTGATTTTATATATGCTGTCGAGCTTAGATGTATCTGCAATAATGTTTAGAAGTGCAATTTGGTTGTTTAGTAGGTCTATTGTTTCGGGCTTTCTAGGTATGTCAAGCTCTAAAAGTTTAGAGTAATCAGCTTCTTTGTTTAATATTTTTTTAATTAGAGCTGTTTGTAACGCTTTTGCCTTTTTATAATCATTATTCGTAAGGGCATAGTTAATTCTTTCGTCAATAGTTTCTAATAGTAGAGAATCAACATAAACTTTTTCAAGGTAGAGTAAAACTTTGCCTTTTCTTTGGTCTTTTAAGTAAGGCTCAAGATTGTATCCTAATGTATCGCTTAAAACTATTTTTCTGAGTTGGTCTTTTGAAAATTGTTTAAGTTCTGCTTCGTAGGGAGAACCTTTAATAGACTCATAAAATCCTTCCCAGTTTTCTTCAGTTTTTACTGAGGAGATTATTTTTTCCAGCTGATATTCTTCAATTGCCTTTAAAATGCTTGCGGCTCTTTTTTTCTGTAGTTCAACATTTAATTCTTCTTTTCCTTCAATGGAAGAATAAGCGGTTAGTTCAATTTTTTTTATGTCATATTTATTTACTTCAAGGGAGTCCAAAAGTGGTTTAATATCTTCTAACTTGTAATTATACTTTGCTTTATCGAATGGAATTGTAAACTCTACAATACGTTTAATAGAATCGGTTTTATCAGTAATTGAAAAGGTATCTAGCTCCCACTCTAAACTTATTTTAGACAATGCAGGCTCACCTATATTGTTGTAAAAAATGGATTGACAAGCGCAACCATCTTTAATAATTAATAGGTTAAACTCATCTGCAATAGTGTCAACAAAACTTGGGATTTCGCCAAAAGAGACAAACATTTCATTTGTTTGTTTTGCTTCATTTTTAGAGTATAATGCTGATTTTTTTAATGGTTTTAAAAGATAGCCGTCATGAGTTTCTGCTGAGTGTAGCTTATTGCCTGTTTCACAACCGTATTGTTCTCTGAGAATAATGTCAACCCCAATGGCATCTTTTGACTTTTTAATAATATCTTTTAAAAACTCTAAATCGTGAAAGTAGAAGTAAATTTTTCCGTTTTCAAAGTAAATGTTGTTGGATAATAGTTCTGGAAGATAAGGGTAATCTTTTTCTAGCTCGCTACACGCTTTTTGATTATATTCTTTTATTCCGTACTTTTTTTTTTCAGATTTTGTTGGTGGAATATATTTTTCTGATGCGAATACCTGAGTAGCATAAATAGAATTATTTTCTTTATTGAATGCGACTCCTGTCCCAACGGTGTAAAAATCTTCGTCAATAATATTTTGGTGGTGGTCAGTAGAATTTATCCAGCCTTTAACTAATGCTTCTGCAGCTTCTTCGTAAGTTTCTATTACTATTTTTTCTCTTTCACCATATATTTTGGTTTTTACTCCACAAAAAATGTTGTGACAATTTTCTCCTACCATTGCAAAATTACCATTGTAGTATTTTACTCTCTCAAAAGCAGACTTTTTGTTTTTTGATGGTTGGTCGTGAGTTACCCTTTTAATTTTTGCCATAAAACCTGCTTGGTCTTTGGCGGCCATTGTCAGTTTGTCTTCGTACTTAAGTTGATTTATTTTTTTTGATTTTCTATACGCATTTACTTTTGTTTCTATTAATGATTCAAGTAATTCAGAATTTGGATTTTTGAAATCAATATTGTCAATAGGGTTTTGAGCAATAGAAAAACTGCTGATAATTGATAGTAATATTATGAAATAAACTTTCATTTGACAATAAAGAAAGTTAATACCTGGTATTATTCAAAAATTTTTATTTCAACCCTTCTATTTTCGGCTCTGCCTTTTTCTGTTTTATTATTTGTAATCGGCTCTTGGCTGCCTTTCCCCTCAACAGTTATAACATTATTAACGCCATTATGTACAAAATAGTTTTTTACACTTTGCGCTCTTTCTTTTGATAGAGTAATGTTTTTTGATTCTACTCCTGTGCTGTCTGTATGCCCTATTATTTCAACTTTTAGACCAGGGTTGTCTTTTAAAAAATCAACCCATTTATTTAACTCAGTAAATGATGTATTTAGTAGCTCACTACTATTTATGGCAAATGAAATGTTTTTTATGATGTTTCTTTTATTTTTTTCAACTTGAAAGGTGTCTACTTTATTTATGTTAATTACATATCTATTAGAATCAGCAAAAAGCGTAAAATTTGAGTCTAAATCAAGTGTTAAGTTTATTGGTCTTGTCGCATCTATATCAACTAACTTTTTTGGTTCAAATGCTTCAACAACTACTGAATCTATATAGTAATAGGCATAATTCCAGCTATAATCTTCAAAAGTTATTTTTCCCGAAAAATCATCAGAGAAAAAGTTTCCTAGAAGTAAATATTGTTCTCCACCGCTTACTTTAAAAGTGTCTGAAACCACAAACCATTGACCTGTTTTTTTCATAAATAGCTCATTTGAAATAGTTGATTGAGGAACTTTATCAATAACACTATACTTTTCAAAAGAAGGCCTTTCTTTTTCAAATAATGCGCTCATGTGCCCTAGGGCAAATTGGCAATCTGTTCGAAGCATTGCTTTATAGGATATTTTATACTCTAATGTATCAGTTAGTGGTTCATTTAATTTAACACACAAATATTCTCTTCTATTAGGTTTAAAGCAAAAGGTATAAAATCCTACATAAAAATCTCCGTCTTTTTGTCTTAAATCCGGAGTAGTTCCGTTTGCTGAAAACCAGTTTGAAACCGACTTTATTGTTGAGAGATTATCTTTTGGAGATTGATGGTTGAAATTAAAATTGGGCACCATGTTTTGTGAGTGCCCAATTAATATTATTGTAGTAAAGGAAATAAAAAAAAATATTCGCAAACTATTGAGGTACTGAAAATTCAATTCTCATATTAGCTTTTTGTCCTTCAGGAGTTCCTGTTTCGTCTTTAGGTTCAGTATCTGTTTTGCTTTCTACCTTAATCCTATCCTGAGCAATTCCCTTAGAAACAATGTATTTACTGGCAGCTTCAGCTCTTTTTTGCGCTAATATAGCCATAGATTTTTCTGACGCATCTATGTGACCTGTAATTACAATTTTTGTGGTTTCGTTTTCTTTCAAGTATGCAATTACTCCATCTAACTTTTTATTGGCTTCAGCCGAAATAGCAGAAGACTTAGGAGCAAAAGTAATTTCTAACCCATTTACTTCAACTTCTTCAACCGCATTTGGATCACTTTTAAATTCTTTATTAATTACTTCTGCTTTTCCTCCTGCAATTAGTTCGCATTGACAATCTTCAACATTCTTACTGTTTACCACAGAAACATCATCAATATAATAATAACCATCATAAGTCTGAGGTTTTGTAAATCCTCTAGGTCGTTTTACTTTTTCAGAAAGTGTAGCATCGGAGGGTTTGAAGTTTCCAATAGTGATATATTCTTCTCCACCTTTTGCAGTGTATTCTCCACAAATGGTTTCCCACCAAAACTGCTTAGAAAAAATCCTGTTTTTTCTATGAACAATTTGGGGCTCAGCTTTAAGGATATCATTGTTCTTAGCCGAAATAGCATCTTCAGAAATGTATAACCCAAGATTATTTACTGCGTACTTCGATAGGTCGGCAAAGCTAACATTAAATTGAACGCAGTATTTTTCCCCTTTTACTAAAGGCTCTTTTAATTTAGCTTGAAGGTAGCCTCTAGGCTCTTTGTCTTTGTAACTATAAAAACTTATTCCAGCATAGTTTTTTCCTGTCATTGCTTTTTCTTCACCATAGCTATTGTTTGGCACACCTACTTCTTCACTTTTAGTGTCTTCAGAATATAAATCAACAGGTCCTAACGTTGCTGCTTTCCAGCCTGTAGCATATTCAATTTGACCGGGAGATTTAACTTTCTTTTCAACTTGTTCGAAACTAGGATTGGGAACTAAGTTGTTTTCTTGTGCGAAGGCAAATACAGATAATGTAATTGCTAATAGACTTAATATATTTTTCATCATAAAATTGTTTTGTGATTTGATTAAACAAAATCCGTTCCGAAAGTACAAAAAGTACTTGAAATAATGAAAAATAAGGGGCTTAGTCTATTTTTTGTAGCTTGTATGAGGACTTATATTGGTTATCAAGGGAAACTAAATTTATGATGTAATAGCCAGAACTAAGAGAACTCAAATTTAAAGTTACTTTTCTTTGCCAATTAGGAATTAATTGTTCTTTTATTATTTTACCAGAAGCATCATAAATAGTTAAATTAATTTCAAACTCTTTGTCTGACAAATCAATATTCAAAAGTTCTCTGCTTGGATTAGGGTAAATATTAACTTGCAATTTGTTTTTTGCTTCTTCAATACCAACATTTTCTTGTTCAGGTTGTTGAAATCCCTGAGTGATAATGTTAGATGAGGAAGAAACTGTTTCGATGATCATTTCGCCAAATGTGAAACTAAGTTGGGCAGATGTGTTGGCGTAAAAATCTCCAGACGAAGAAATTACTTCAGGTGTTATAGTTTGGCAAAATGAAAAACTATAAATGAAAGTTAATATTGCTAATAATGATACCTTCATAATTATTTGTTTTCTAGAATTTCTATTCTTTTTAGTAGAAGTTCATTTTGCTTTCTTAATTCTTCAATAATAACTTGTTGCTCTTGAATTGCTTTTACAATTGGAACTACAAATTCAGAATACCTTAAACCGTAGTGATCTGCTTCATTTTTTGGAGCGTCAACCCCACTGAATTCAAAGCCAAGTTCTTTTGCAACTTGCTCTACTTCTTGGGCTATAAAACCAGTTTGAATTTGCTTTGTCTTCCCAGATTCGTCAACTCTAATTTCATCAGGTGTATTATGAAATTTTGCAATAGCATCTAAGTCTAAGTTGTAAGTTACAGCTCTTAACTTGGTTATAAAATCTAACCCAGGAACATTTTCTTTAACATTAACTTTAAATCTTGCATCAGAAACATTTGTCCAATTAGCAAAACCACCAATACTTGTTACTGCTGAATTACCAACTCTTACTTGATTACTGGCAGTGATATCAGTTGCGTAACCTAACGCAGTAGAGTTTGAAAATCCAGCACCATTAAAAAATGCATTGTAACCTATAGCGGAGTTATTACTTCCAGTTGTATTATTATATAATGCATTCCTTCCAATAGCTGCATTATTATTTCCAAAAGAATTAGAATACAAGGATTGATTACCGATTGCTGTATTAAAAAATCCTCCACTATTTAAATACATAGAGTTGAATCCAACAGCTGTATTATTTCCACCAGTTGAGTTTGTATAAAGCGCATCATTTCCAATTGCTGTATTGCTAGAGCCATTTGTGTTAGAATAAAGTGCTTGATTACCTAGTGCAGAATTTGATCCGGCAGTAGTATTAAAATACATTGCTCTTCTTCCAACTGCAGTATTTGTTGACCCGGTTGTATTGGAGTATAAAGCCTCAAAGCCCAAGCTACTATTATTTATACCAGAAGTATTAAATCGCAAACTTCTAGACCCTATTGAAGTGTTATTAAAACCAGTTGTATTTTGTCTCAATGAAGAGTGACCAAAAGCAGCATTTTCTGAACCCGAAGTATTAGCATTTCCTGCTTGTGTTCCAACAAAAGTATTATTATTAGTAGTTAAATCATCATTTGCTCCCGCTGCAAATCCAATAAAAACTGAACTCCCAGTGTTTATAAATTCTAGCCTAGAACCCTCAATAGATGTTAATCCTGTAACATGAAGCTTACTAACAGGAGAAGTGTTTCCGATTCCCACATTTCCTGTATTTCCATTGTAAATGTTACTACCACTTACTGTCCAATCATTATCAACTGCTGGAGGAAGTTTAACAAAACCTCCATTAGATAGATAAATAGTGTCGTTACTTAGAGACAATGCTTGTAACTCGTTAGTGGAGCTTGAATCTCCGTCATAAACATTTCCTTGAATGTAAACGCTATTTCCATTTGATAAATATAATGTGTCATTACTATATGTTAAAGTTTGTAACTCATTTGTTGTACTTGAGTCACCATCAAACACATTGTCAGTTAATAAAACATTATTACCATTTGAAATGTAAAGTGTGTCATTACTTAAAGATAATGTTTGATTATCCGTATTGATATAACTACCTAAATAAACATTATTTCCATCTTGAATGTATAATGTATCATTACTCAAAAATAAGTTTTGGTCATCAGTATCAATAGTAGTAGGAATGATAACGAAATTACCATTTGAAATGGTCAAGGTATCATTTGAGTAAGATAAAGACTGTAACTCATTGTTTGGGTCAAAATCAGCATCATTTACCTGGTCATTCATTACTTCCGTAGCTAACTTTGCAAAAGGAACAGAAAGTAATTGCGATATTCCCATTTGAGTATAATTGGTTCCACCTGTTGCATCCATTGCTGTTTCTATAAAAAATGAATGACCGGGATTCCAATTAATAGTAGAAATATTGCCACTAACAACTGTTCCAGCACCAATTTGAACGGTAAATAAACCAAATTGATTAGTTGTAACAGAATGAGTTTCTTCGTATACATTTATACCTGATGGGGTTGGAAACTGCTCCCAAATAATAATTTTTAAGCTAATAGCTTGGTTTTGCAATGCAACTCCTTGATTGTCTCTGGCTATACCTTGATAGCTGAATAAATCCGGGCTTTGAGCAAACGTGATTGAATAACTAAAAAGGATAGTTAAAGTAAGTAGTAATTTTCTCATAATGTGTTTTAATAGTGGATGTTATAATACTCAATTGGATAAAAAAGGTTACAAGTTTTAAACTTATAACCTTTACATACGGATAAATATTTATTTTGGTTTTTATTGTTAATTCATTTGTTGTTGTTTGATAAGGTTTAAAGCAGAACCAGATTTTACCCATTCAATTTGTTGTTCGTTGTATGTGTGATTAGCCTTAATTACATCTTTGCCACCATCTTTATGAACTACTTCAATAGTAAGTGGTTTGTTTGGAGCAAATTCGTTTAAATCAATAAAATTGAAAGTATCATCCTCCTGAATTTTATCGTAATCAGCTTCATTTGCAAAAGTTAAACCCAACATACCTTGTTTTTTAAGGTTTGTTTCATGAATTCTAGCAAAAGATTTAACTAAAACGGCTCTTACTCCTAAATGTCTAGGTTCCATGGCGGCATGCTCTCTTGAAGAACCTTCTCCATAGTTGTGGTCTCCAACTACGATTGAAGGAATGTTAGCAGCCTTGTAAGCTCTCGCTGTAGCAGGCACTTCTCCATAACTTCCATCTAATTGGTTTTTTACTTTATTGGTTTCATCATTGAAAGCGTTAACAGCTCCTATTAAACAGTTGTTAGAGATGTTATCTAAATGTCCTCTGTATCTTAACCAAGGTCCGGCCATTGAAATGTGGTCAGTAGTACATTTTCCTTTTGCTTTGATTAGAAGTTTTGCCCCCATAATGTTGCTTCCGTCCCATGCAGGGAAAGGGCTAAGTAACTGAAGCCTTTCTGAATCAGGGCTTACTTTCACTTCTACGCTGCTTCCGTCTTCTGCAGGCGACTGATAGCCATTGTCTTTAACATCAAAGCCTTGAGGCGGTAATTCCATGCCAACCGGTTCATCTAACATAACTTCTTCGCCTTTTTCATTAACCAACTTATCCGTCATAGGATTAAACCCTAAATTTCCGGAAATTGCTATTGCGGCCACCATTTCTGGTGAAGTTACAAAAGCGTGTGTGTTAGGGTTTCCATCAGCTCTTTTAGAAAAGTTTCTATTAAATGAATGTACAATGGTGTTTTTAGCATTATTATCTTCTCCAACTCTTTCCCACTGACCAATACAAGGGCCACAAGCATTAGTGAAGATAGTAGCGCCAAGTTTAGAAAAGATATCTAATATTCCATCTCTTTCAGTTGTGTATCTAACTTGTTCGGAGCCTGGGTTAATACCAAAATGTGATTTTGGCTTTAAACCTTTTTCTACAGCCTGTTTGGCAATAGATGCTGCTCTTGATAAATCTTCGTAAGAAGAGTTAGTACAAGAGCCAATCAAGCCCCACTTAACATCTGTTGGCCATTCGTTAGCTTTTGCTTTTTCTTTCATCTCAGAAACAGGAGTAGCTAAATCTGGCGTAAATGGGCCGTTTAAATGTGGCGCAAGCTCAGATAAATTAATCTCAATTACTTGGTCAAAGTATTTATCAGGATTGGCATATACTTCATCATCTCCGGTTAGGTGTTCTGCTATTTTATCGGCTTCAGCCACAACATCAGTTCTTCCGGTTGCTGATAAATATCTTCGCATAGAATCATCATAACCAAAGGTTGAAGTAGTAGCGCCAATTTCGGCACCCATATTACAAATAGTTCCTTTTCCTGTACAGCTTAGTGATTTTGCACCTTCTCCAAAATATTCTACTATGCAGCCTGTCCCACCTTTTACTGTTAAAATGCCTGCTACTTTTAATATAACATCTTTAGGAGATGTCCAACCGTTTAGTTTTCCGGTAAGTTTTACTCCGATTAATTTTGGAAACTTTAATTCCCAAGGCATTCCCGCCATTACATCTACGGCATCTGCTCCACCAACACCAATAGCAACCATTCCTAATCCACCGGCATTTACTGTGTGTGAGTCGGTACCGATCATCATCCCACCGGGAAATGCATAATTTTCAAGAACAACTTGGTGAATAATTCCTGCACCCGGCTTCCAAAAACCGATTCCATATTTATTAGAAACGGATTCTAAAAAGTTGAATACTTCACTACTTTTATTTATTGCATCTTGTAAATCGGCATCAGCACCAATTCTAGCTTGAATTAAATGGTCGCAGTGAACTGTAGAAGGAACAGCAACTTGTTTTTTCCCGGCTTGCATAAATTGTAAAAGCGCCATTTGAGCTGTGGCATCTTGCATTGCAACTCTGTCAGGAGCAAAATCAACATAAGATTTTCCTCTTTCAAAGCTTTGATTAGCTTCTCCGTCCCAAAGGTGAGCGTAAAGAATTTTTTCTGAAAGCGTAAGTGGTTTATTCAATATTTTTCTGGCAGCTGCAATTCTACTAGGGAAATTTGCATATACCTTTTTAATCATGTCTAAGTCAAAAATCATTTTTTGCAATATTTTTAATTGTTATTGAATGTAAAGAACAAAATCTTCTTAAGTTTGAAGTGTCGCGAAATTAGTAAATTAACATCAAATTTAAAAGGTGTTTAAGCAAACAATTTTAAAAGAAAATATAAAAGAGTCGATAAATGGAATTAGAGCCCACTTTATGCGGAGCCTACTTACCATTTTAATTATTGCTATTGGCATAACGGCTTTAGTAGGCATTTTAACTTCTATTGATGCCTTAAAAGCTTCTATTTCTGAGAACTTTACCTTGATGGGTTCTAACACGTTTACCATTAGAAAAAACGGAAGTAATATGCGTGTAAATCAGAGCGGTGTAAAGGCTAAATATTTTAGAAACATTAGCTATGAAGATGCAAGATTGTTTAAAGAGCGATTTAATTTTCCTTCAAAGGTTTCTATTTCTGCTATGGCTAGTTTTTCATCTGTTTTAAAGCGGAAGGATATAAAAACTAATCCTAATGTAAGTGTGTTTGGTATTGATGAAAATTATTTACAGACATCAGGATATCAGGTAGATAAAGGCAGAAATTTTACCCAACAAGATATACAGCAGGGCACTAGAGTTTGCCTGATAGGTAGAGAAATAGAACTTATGCTTTTTAAGAATAATGAAAACCCGTTGGGAAAAACAATAAGTGTGGGTGCCGATAAATTTACTGTGGTAGGAACTTTAAAAAGCAAGGGAAGTAGTATGGGAATGGGCGGAGATAGGGTTTGCTATTTACCATTGAATTTGGTGCGAGAAAAATATTTAACCGAAAACACCAGTTTTGTCATAAACATTACCACTAATTCTCCTGCAGAAATGGATGCAGCATTGGGTGAAGCTACCGGAATGTTTAGGGTGATTAGAAAAGACGATTTATCGGATGACCTTTCTTTTGAAATTGCACGTAGCGACAGATTGACGAATATGCTGATGGAACAAACTACTATGATAAGAATAGCAGCTATTTTTATAGCATTGATAACATTACTAGGCGCTTCTATTGGGCTAATGAATATTATGTTGGTTTCCGTAACGGAAAGAACCAGAGAAATAGGAGTAAGAAAAGCCATTGGTGCTTCTTCTGCTTTAATACGGCAACAGTTTTTAGTAGAAGCCATTGTGGTTTGCCAGTTGGGTGGATTGGTAGGAATTATTTTTGGTATTTTAATAGGAAACTTAGTTGCCTTAGCAATTGGTGTGGGCTTTATTATACCATGGACATGGATTTTATTTGGTGTAATAATGTGTTTTATTGTAGGTGTTATTTCCGGTAGTTACCCGGCTATTAAAGCAGCTAAGTTAGACCCTATAGAATCTTTAAGGTATGAATAAAAAATCCTGCCTTTTTGGGGCAGGACTTTCCATAATTTATTTGTGCGAAAAAAATTATTCAGCTACAACGTCAAATTCAAATACAGTTGATACATCTCTGTGAAGTTTTACTTCAGCTTCGTAAGTACCAACAGCTTTAATAGCTTCACCTCTAATTTTGATGAATTTTCTATTGATGTTGTAACCTTGTTTTTCTAAAGCATCTGCTAATTGTACGGTGTTTACAGAACCAAAAATCTTTCCTTTTTCACCTACTTTAGCACCTACTTTTACTTTTGTGGTGGTTAATTTTTCAGCTATTTTTTTAGCGTCAGCAATTAACTTTTCTTCTTTTTTGGCTCTTTGTTTCATTTTTTCTTCATGAACTTTTAGCGCCATTTTAGTAGCTTGTACAGCCATTCCTTGAGGAATAAGAAAGTTTCTTGCGTAGCCCGGTTTTACCTTTACTACTTCATCCGCAAAACCAAGATTAGCTATATCTTCTTTTAATATGATTTCCATTTCTTCTTGATTTAGGGGTTATTTTAACATATCTCCAATGAAAGGCATAAGCGCAAGATGTCTTGCTCTTTTTACTGCTTGAGAAACCTTTCTTTGGTATTTTAATGAAGTTCCGGTAATTCTTCTTGGAAGAATTTTACCTTGCTCGTTTACGAACTTTAATAAAAAGTCTGCGTCTTTATAATCAATGTATTTGATTCTGTTTTTTCTGAACCTACAGTACTTTTCTTTTTTAAGTTCAATATCTGGGGGGGTTAAATATCTAATATCTTCAGCCATGATTTTACTTTTTTAAAGGTTATTTAGCTTCTGCTAATCTTTTAATTCTTTTTACAGCGTATTCTACAGCATACTTATCAAGTTTTACTGTTAAGAAACGCATTACTCTTTCATCTCTTTTGTAAGTCAGTTCAAGCTCACCAATAAGGTCGCCTTCTGCTTCAAATTGAAAAAGGTGGTAAAAACCGGTTGATTTTTTTTGAATGGGGTACGCCAATTTTTTCATTCCCCAATCTTCTTCGTGTACAATTTTAGCCTTTGCTTTCTTAAGCAAGTCTCTGTACGAATTTACTGCTTCCTTTACCTGGGCGTCAGATAAAACGGGAGTTAAAATGAAAACAGTTTCATAATTGTTCTTCATGTTATTAATTTAATTTGTTAAAAAGGACGGCAAAGGTAATAAAATATGAGAAATACAAAAACTAAAGGACTAAAAATTAGTGGTTTGTAATAAACCTTGTTATTTAGCTTCTTTAAACTCTTTTAATCCTTCTTCCAGCCACTGCTTAAAGTCTTGCGTGTTACCATGGTGCTCATAATCTGCGGAGCCATTCGAAAGGTCTTTGCCTTCTGGTGTTACCATTCGATAATAAGGTTGAGTGTTAGTTCCATATTTGCTGGATTCAATATAACTCCATTTATTACCGTAAGTTCTAAGTTGTTTAACTTTTCCGGGCACAATTTCTACTTCCACCTGTTCATTTTCAGGAAGTTCAGTTTTATCATCTACGTAAAGTGATATAATGACAACTTCATTTTGTAGCAATTCTATCACACCCGGCTCACCCCAAACATGCTCTTCCATTTTACGACAATTGACACAAGCATATCCTGTAAAGTCTAAGAAAACAGGCTTGTTTACTTTTTTGGCGTATTCAAATCCTTTGTCATAATCATGGAATAAGAATAAGCCTTGTGGTCCCAAATGTGTGCCTTCAATGTGCTCTGAATCACCATGAGAACTGGAAGAGCTACCCATAAACCCGGATGGAGATTCGCTATACCAACTTGGTGGTGGAAAAGCACTAATTAACTTTAAAGGAGCTCCAAACATTCCGGGAATCATATAAATGACAAACATTAAGGTTGTAATTCCTAATAGCGCTCTACCTACTGAAATTCTTTCTAATTTGCTATCATGTGGCAACTGAATAAATCCAAAAAGATACAGTGCAAGTACTAAGAAAATCGCAATCCATATAGCAAGGAAAAGTTCTCTTTGCAGCAAACCTGCTTGTACTACCATATCGGCATTTGATAAAAATTTAAATGCAAATGCCAATTCTAAAAACCCTAAAAACACTTTAACAGAATTTAGCCAACCACCTGATTTTGGTAATGAATTCATCCAGCCGGGAAAAGCGGCAAATAATGCAAAAGGTAATGCCAAAGCCAATGAGAACCCTAACATGCCGACAAACGGTCCTGCACCGCCAATAGTGGCAGACTCTACTAATAATGTTCCTACAATTGGACCGGTACAAGAAAATGAAACCAGGGCAAGAGTAAATGCCATAAAAAATATCCCAATAATTCCACCTCTATCTGAAGCAGCATCTACTTTATTTACAAAAGAAGAGGGAAGTGTTATTTCAAACGCACCCATAAATGAAATGGCAAATATTACCAAAAGGAGGAAAAAGAAGATGTTAAACCAAACATTTGTAGATAGCGCATTTAGTGCATCAGAGCCAAAAACAGCAGTTACTATTGTCCCTAAAACAACATAAATAACTATAATGGAAATACCATAAAAAATAGCATTTCTAATTCCTTTGGCTCTTGTTTTACTTTGTTTTGTAAAAAATGAAACTGTCATTGGAATCATAGGGAAAACACAAGGAGTTAGCAAGGCTGCAAAACCGCTAAAAAAAGCAAGTAAAAATATGGTTAGCAAACTTCTGTTTACTTTTTTCTTTTTAGTAGTCTCTGAATCACCATCTTCTTTAATAATATTTTCAGAAGAAGATGAATTGGCTGTATCGACAACAACATTATTGATATTAGTATCAGCAATAGTTTTTGTTGCGGTGCAATCAACTTCTGTTGAATTATTGTCTGTTGAGTTGACTTGATTTTCTTCGTTGGAAGATTTGCTTGCAGGAATATCAAATTTAAAATCTACTTGCTCAGGCGGTAAGCACATAGTTTCATTACAAACCATAAACTCCAGCCAGCCTTTCATGGCTGTTTTTGCATCTGTTTTTTTCTTTACTCTTTGTGTGAAAACGGCTTTCTTTTCAAAGAATTTTAAATCCATTTCAAAGTTAGGGTCAAACTCAACTTTCGGTTTTCCTTCTTTTACTTTTCCTATACATTCACAATCTTTATTTTCATCAAAATTGAATGAAGTGGCAATTGGCCCATCGCTATTATCTAAAAATTGTGAGTATAGATGCCAATGGTCTTCAATGGTTGCAGTGAAAATTAAATCGTATTCGGTTTCGGAAATTTTTTTGGTCTCAAATTTCCATTTCACCGGGTCATACATTTGCGAAAAGGAAGAAAGAGTAAATGATGAAAGAAGAATTAAAGAGAAAATTTTGAAGAAAAACTGCCGCATTCGTGATATTTTTATCAAATCTAACTAATTCGTGTAAATTTCAAATTTTGTAAAAGGGGCTAATATTGAAATCCTATTTTTTAATTAAACTTGAAATTATAAAATGAAGTTCATTATATCGTTGACTTCCAATTATATATTTTAGACCGTCTTTATCAATTAGTTCAATAATATGTCCTCCGCTGGTGTAAAATTTTATTTTTCCTTTTCTATGTAAATTATAAACCGGCCTTCTGAAAACGTACTTTTTTAGCTTTATTTTTTTGACTGATACAATTGACGAAAGGTTTATTTTAACTTTTCGGGCTGTCCAGAGACCGTCAAGTATTATACTTTCGGAAGTTACAGTTGTTTTAATATGAAGAACATATGCCAGAATGGTGCTAATAACTAAAACCGCCATACCCATCATAAAAAAAATTTCTTGAGGGTTAGAATGAATGGTTTCAAGTGGTTTAATGATTTGAGGGTTTAAGGTTTCATGATCGGCCATGTAATAGGCTATAAAGCAAAAAATAGCCAACAGAGTTCGTCTAATTACAGAATAGGTGTTTCTTCCTAAATACTGGCTTTCTTCAAACTTTATGTCGTTTTGTTCTTCCATTTACAAAGCCTAAAAGTAAGTAATTTTGAGAATGTTTTTGGTGTTTGAGCTTATTTTATATCGGTTGTCAATTCTTTGACCTATCACCCACACTATATCATCCTTATTTGTAAGAACCAAAGTTTTTTCTTTTTCCGGTAAAGGAATTTTATTGTCTATAAAAAAGTCACTTAGTTTTTTAAAACTCTCCATGCCTAGAGGAATAAACTTATCTCCTTCCCGCCAATTTCTTAGTTTCAATTCTGTATTTAATTTATCAGCATCAATATAAGCAATGTTTTCATGCTCAAATTCTACGGCTTTTTTCTCTACTTTTTCAAATGTCAGATTATGTTCATCTAAGGTTAAAGGAAGTTCTGTTAATGTGATAGAAAGGTTTATGTTTTTATTTTCGGTTATTGATAAAATGAGAAAATCTCTATCTATAGTAAGAATAAATTTGCCTGCAAAAAACTGTTTGCCTGCTTGATGTTCTTGGCTAAATATATCATCTATTTGATTGGCGTTAAACCCTAAATCTCTTAACCATTCAAACAGAATAGTCTTTTTTTCTGAAAGTGTGTTTAGTTTTTTCAGGTCGATTTTTAAATAATTGTTTTCTAAGGAAGTGATTTCACTTTTTAAAATGGAAAGACTGGTTTGATAGATACTCTTTATGTCTTTAAAGTATTGTGATTGTCTTGTAAACGTTTCTTCAATACTTGGATTAATTTCTTTTAAAACAGGGATGATGTGATGTCTTATTTTATTTCGAGCATATTTATCGCTTTCGTTACTGCTGTCTTGGCGGAATGAAATTTTATATTCATTTATGAACTGTGCTATTTCTTCTTGAGTAGCACTTAGCATCGGTCTAATTATGTTACCGTTTATTTCCGGGATTCCAATTATTCCGCTAATGCCTGCTCCTCTGGTTAAATTAAATAAAATAGTTTCGATATTGTCTTGGACATGATGTGCAGTGGCAACAGCATTAAAGTTATGTTCTTTTACTAAGTTAGTAAACCAATCATATCGTAAATCTCTAGCTAATTCTTGAATACCAATGTTTTTTTCTTTTGATATTTTTTCCGTTTCAAAAGATTTAATGTGGAATGGCACGTTTAATTTCTTTGCTAATTCTTCCACAAAAATTTCATCTCCATCCGATTCGTGTCCTCTCAACTTATAGTTGCAGTGTGCTATGGAAAAGTCAATATTTAATTTTGAGAAAGCATAAGTAAGACAAGTGGAGTCTTTTCCTCCACTCACCGCCAAAAGAATTTTTTTGTCTAAAAACTTATTCTCAGAAAGAAAATTATTTGCTTTTTCAAGAAGACTCATCGGGCTCAAATATCTTAAAAAATGGCTTGGCTTTTATTAAACATTCTTCATATTCTTTTTCAGGAATTGATTTTGCTGTTATGGCTCCCCCTACTTTGTAAGAAACATAATTGGTTTTATAGTTATATTCAATACTTCGTATTACTACATTAAAATCAAAATCACCATTAGGTTTTATATAACCCACACTTCCTGAGTAAACTCCTCTTTTGACTGTTTCATACTTTTCAATTAATCTCATTGCGCTTATTTTTGGAGCACCCGTCATTGAGCCGGGAGGAAAAGTTGCTTTTAAAATATCATTAAATGAAATTGATTCTTCTACCTCACAACTAACAGTTGAAATCATTTGATGCCAAAGTGGAAAAGTATATACTTTGCATAGCTCGTCCACTTTTACTGTGTTTTTTTTAGCTATTCTAGATAAATCATTCCTAACTAAATCAACAATCATAATGTTTTCACTTCGTTCTTTTTGGTTCTTTTCCAACTCTTTTTTTGTGAAGATATCTTCACTTTCTGTTTTCCCTCTTTTAGCGGTTCCTTTGATGGGTTGTGAAATCACTTTATTACCTTTTTTTTGGATAAATCTTTCTGGACTGCCGCTAATTAAATAATTTTCTCCACATTTATAAAAGCAAGAAAATGGGGAAGGAGAGAGTTCGTTAAATGTTGAATAAACTTCAATAGGATTTACAGCTATACCTTCTATGTAGAATTCTTTGCAAAAATTTATTTCATAAATATCACCTCTCTGAATATGATTTAGAAGAGAGTCTAGTTTATTAAGATATTGTTCTTTAGAGATTCTGCTTTTAACAGTTTTTTTCGTTGTCAAATGAGTGTTTTGGCAGGGTGTTTCCTTAAACAAGAGCTCTTTTATCTTCTTTTCATCAAGATTTGTGATAACATCAATTTCACCGTTTTTTTCAATAACAATAATCTCTGGTTCAAAAAATAAGGTGTCCGGAAAATTTGAGAAGTCGGGTAAGTTAGAGGTTAAATTTTCAATTTGGTTTTTATAATCGTAAGAGATATGACCAAACAACCATTTCCCTTTTTCGTGAAAATCAGCTGTTTTGTTTCCTGCGGCAATTATGTTAGCGTAATGAGTGTTTGTAAAGCCATTGCTGTTATAGTTGACAACGAATTTATAGTTAGCAATTAGGTTGATTATTAAATTGATATTATTAGGCTTCATATATTCTTGAAAAATAATATTTTAAATGGAATTAAATATCCGTATTTTTACCTAGGTAAAATAAACTAGTTATACTGTTAACAAGATGAAAAAACTTATTGGTTTAATAATCATATTTCTTTTGTTTGGGGCAAAGTTAGTGTTTTCACAAAGTGCCGCAATGCAAGTGAAGTCCTATAATTTCGAATCTTTTACAGAAAGCCAAAAGCTGATTTCAAAAGAATTGGATGAGCTAAGTGATTTTACTGAAAAGGCCCACCCTGAATATGGATTTCTGCCTTTTAATGCGGGATGTTCAGATTGTTTTGAGATACTTTCTAAAAGAGAAGTGGATTCAAGGTATTTTATTAAAAATGGTTCAAACGGCAGCAGTTTTTATATTCAGAAAGCTATGCAGCCATTACATTATGAAGAAGATGGTGTTTTTAAAACATTAGATTACAGGATTAAACCAAAACAAGGCGTTACTAATGTTTTTGAGTCGAGAAATCAGCCAATACCTACTGAAATTGATTTAAATAAAAATCAATCTACTATTGATATTGGTTTTTTTCAATTCGAGTATAATTCTAACGTAAGTTTATTATGGCAAAATCAATCTACGACTATTAAGGCCAACTCTCCAAATACATCTAGTTTTAGTGCTGGGGATGATGGTGTTATAAATTATAATTTTTGGAATGGAATAGATAGAACTCAAATAGCTATCAAATCTGGATTCAAAACAAACTATATAATAAATAATAAATCTTCAGTTCCAATAAATGATGGATGGATGATTATCTCTGAAATTATAGAGTTACCTCAAGGTTATAAAATAGTTAAATCAAAAGAGGGCGGAGTGATGTCTGATGAAGGCTTGTGGTTTGGTGAGCTACTTGTTACCGACAATAGCAATAATGAATATATTAAGCTTGGTGTTCCTACTATTCAAAATGGTGATACAGTTTCTTTGTCTGATTTACCCAATATGTTGGCATATCCAAATATTTATTCAGGATATAAAGTTATTTCTCTTCAAAACAACAGGTATGAAATTCAAATTTATGTTTCAGCTAAAATTTTAAATCATCCCAACATAACTTATCCTGTTACTATTGATCCTCCTGTCACGGGAACTAACAGTACCACAGGAAGTTTTTGCACAATATATGGTGTTTCGGCCGGGAGTTGTTCTGTTTCAAATGCAACTTCGTTGGTTGTAACTGTTCCTGGAGGAAGTACTTTGACAGGCGCAACCTTTGGAATGTCATATACTGCGAGTAATGGCGGATGTCCATGCGCAAGCCCTCCTCCTGGACTAGCTAATTGTTTAATGCGAGACGCATTATCTGATTTAACAACAGTATGTGGCAGAAACCCTACTAATCCGTCTTTTTATTGGTACTGTAATACAGCAGCAGCCGGGACATGTAGTGGTAGTGGTTTGGCCGTCAATAACTTAGTAACCTGTATAGCGCCACAATGTGCAAACTATAATATCACTTTTAATTTAAATAAGTATAGATGTTATTGCTCATGTAGTGCTGCGTGTGGTACTTCATGTATAAACTTCACTAATTTTTCAGTTACCGTTTCTGCCAGTACACTTGAAACGCTTGGAAATACTACTACAGGAAACGGAACCTATAATTATACAGGAACATGTAGTGGAACTCAGGTTTTAAATCCAAATGCTAGCAACGGAGTTCCGGGCTATACCTATTCTTGGAGTCCGGGTGGGCAAACAACCCCTACTATTACAGTTAATAACTGGCCTAATGCTACATACACATGTACAGTTACTGATGCATGTGGAAATTCTAGAACCGCTACATTTAATATTAATTGCCCTTTATCTGTTGAGCTGTTGAGTTTTGGAGCTATATATAATGGTAATAACGTAGAACTAAAATGGAAAACAGCATCTGAGATAAATAATAGTCATTTTATTATTGAAAGAAGTATTGATGGAAAAGTATTTAAGCCTATTGCCACTCTTGACGGAAAAGGAACATCTAATGTAACTAATGAATATAAACATATCGATCCGGAAGATTTATCAGGCGGGTATTATTACCGATTAAAGCAAGTTGACTACGATGGAGAATATGAATACTCTGAGGTTAAATATGTATATGTCTCAGGCTCAAATGATGCAATGTTAGTTTATCCTAATCCTGCAGAAAATATGGTTACTTTAGAGTTTAACTCTTATCAAGGCAAAGCTAAGACAGTAACCTTTGTAAATACGTTAGGACAAGTTTTGATGGAGCAACAAGCAAGTGTTGTGGATGGACAAAATAAACTTGAGGTTGATATTAGTTCATTGCCTAAAGGCAATTACTTTGTGTTGCTTAAAGAAGATGTTATTCTTTATAAAAGCAGGCTTGTTATTGCTAGGTAAGTTTAGTAATTTTTTCAGATAAGTAATCCACCCAATTATCATTATCATTTAGGCTGGGAACCATGTGAAGTTTTTCTCCACCGTTTTCAATAAATAATTCTTGGTATTCTTCTCCTATTTCAATAGTTGTTTCAAGGCAATCTGCCACAAAAGCAGGAGCGGTAACTAAAACTTTCTTAATTCCTTTTTGAGCCAATTCTTTTAAAACTACATCTGAGTAAGGTTTTATCCATTTATCATCTAATCTTGATTGAAAAGAGACACTATATTTGTCTTTCGGGAGATTTAGCTTAGCGGCAATTAGTCTGGTTGTTTCGTAACAAGTGGCTTTATAGCAATACTGATTTTCTTCCGTAATTTTTTCCTCACAATGCTTATCCTTACAAAGTCCTTTTTCGTAAACTTTGTCTAGTTGTCTTTCAGGTAATCCATGATAACTAAACAAAACGTAATCATAGTCTTGGTAGTTTTCTTTTTTAATATTGTTTACAAAGCAATCAATAAAACCCTCATCATCATAAAACTGGTTGATAAACTGGATATCAGGAGTGGTATGCCATT
>CALALS010000239.1 GCA_937925525.1 uncultured Flavobacteriales bacterium
AAAAAATCTGACAAAAGTTCAGAAAGAATATGAAAAAATTTCAGGATTTAGATTTTGTCCAAGTAGAATAATCAATATGAATTTCAGGTCGGTCTTTTTCAGCCTCTTTGAGTGGTTCACATCTTTTTAATTCTTTATGACAGTCTTTAGCTAATTGCTGATATATTTCTGTGCCTTTTGTTTTCCAGGCAATCATTTCATCTGAAACATCTTTTACAATTTTGGCCGGGTTTCCTACCACCACTTTTCTATTCGGAATAACCATTTCGGCAGGAACAAAACACAAGGCTCCAATAATACACTCATCGCCAATTTCAACATCATCCATTATTACCGTATTCATACCTACCAAGCAATTTTTACCAATGGTTCCTCCGTGAATAATAGCACCATGCCCAATATGAGCATTTTCTTTCAACAAAACTGTTTTTCCGGGAAACATGTGTATCGTACAATTCTCTTGCACATTACAACCGTCTTCAATAATGATTTTTCCAAAATCTCCTCTTATGGCAGCCGAAGGACCGATATAAACATCCTTACCAATAAACACATTGCCCGTAACAGTTGCTTGCGGGTGAATAAACGCTGAAGGATGTATTACCGGTTTTAGACCTTTATATTCAAATATCATGGTTTAGATTTTAGATTGTTAGACATCAGACAAAAGACCAAAATTAACTTTCAACTTAATTAAGCTCTTTCTAAAATAGTAGCATAGCCTTGCCCCACACCCACACACATGGTTACTAAAGCGTATTTTTTATTTTGTTTATGCAGTTCAATGGCTGCAGTTTGTAATATTCTAGTTCCACTCATTCCTAGTGGATGGCCTAAAGCTATTGCTCCACCGTTAGGATTAATTCGTTCATCTTTAAAATCAACTCCCCACTCTTGTAAGCAAGCCAATACTTGTGCAGAAAATGCTTCATTCAACTCTAAAATATCCATATCGGCCAAAGTTAATCCGGCTCTTTTTAACGCTAAATTGGAAGCATAAACAGGGCCTATTCCCATTATTCTTGGCTCAACTCCGGCTACAGCGGCAGAAACAATTCTTGCTAATGGTTTTAAATTGTTGTCTTTTACTCCTTGCTCAGAAGCAATCATAATAGCTGCTGCACCATCATTTAAACCGGATGAGTTTCCCGCTGTAACGGAACCATCTTTTTTAAAGGCGGGACGTAAACCTGAAAGTACGTCAACTGTTGTACCTTTCCTAATAAATTCATCTTGATTAAAAACAATCGGGTCTTTTTTTCGTTGTGGTATTTCAACCGCCACAATTTCTTCCGCTAATCTTCCGCTTTCTTGTGCTTTAGCAGCTTTTTGCTGACTCCATGCAGCAAACTCGTCTTGGTCTTTTCTGGAAATATTGTATTTCTCTACCAAATTCTCAGCGGTATTTCCCATACCATCTGTGCCATAAAGTTCTTGCATTTTGGGGTTAATAAATCTCCAACCAAAACTGGTATCATGCATTTCTGAATCTCTGCCAAACGGTTTGGATGCTTTGCTAATTACCCATGGACCTCTGGTCATGTTTTCCACTCCACCGCCAATATAAAAATGTCCGTTTCCTGTTTGTATGGCTCTAGCTCCGTGAATAACTGCTGCCATTCCGGAAGAACAAAGTCTATTCACCGTTTCACCGGGAACAGAAAAAGGTAAACCTGCTAGCAATAAACTCATACGAGCTACATTTCTATTGTCCTCTCCTGCTTGATTGGCACACCCCATATATACATCTTCAATTAGTTTTGGGTCAATTTGAGGATTACGTTTTACGATTTCTTTTAAAACAATTGCTCCTAAATCATCTGTTCTAACAGGAGCCAAACTTCCTCCAAAGTTTCCAATTGCTGTTCTTATTCCGTCTACAATATATGCTTGATTCATTGAATTTAAATTTGGTTAAAGGTAAAAATTTTTATGGTATTTTTGGTTGCTAAAAAACACTGAATGAGTAAAATCAATATAAAAGATAAACTACAAACGTTCAGCGATTACTGGAATCCAAGAATTGTTGGAGAATTAAACGGACAACTGGTAAAACTAGCTAAGTTTAAAGGGGAATTTGTATGGCATCATCACGAAAATGAAGATGAATTGTTTTTGGTGATTGAAGGCAGTTTTGAAATGCACTATAGAGATAAAGTGGTGAAACTAAATGCCGGAGAATTTATCATTGTGCCAAAAGGAATTGAACACAAACCCGTTGCCAAAGAAGAAGTTTCAGTACTCTTATTCGAACCCAAAGACACTTTAAATACTGGAAACATAATTAATGAGTTGACTAAAAATAACTTAAATAAAATTGACGAATAAACAAGACATCAAAAATAGAGCAGACGTAAAACTATTGGTAGATTCATTTTATAAAAAGGTGCTGCTAGACAAAGCAATTGGTCACTTCTTTACAGAAGTAATTCAACTTGATTTAGAAAAACACATGCCAAAAATGTGTGATTTTTGGGAGACAACACTTTTTCACACAGCAAACTACAAAGGTAATCCGTTACAAGTTCATTTAAATTTAAACCACAAATCAGCATTAGAAAAACCACATTTTGACAGATGGCTTGAATTGTTTAATGAAACCGTTGATGAATTATTTAGCGGAGAAATAGCAAATCAAGCAAAGACCAGAGCGCTATCGATAGCTACTGTAATGCAACTTAAAATCAATAATGTATAAAGAAGATAAACAGAAAATAATTATTGCTTCCATCATAGCTTCTGTATTGTTTGGCTACTATTTCATCTTCGGAAAAGATAAAATACTTAATATACTTGCTATAATTGGGTTGGTTGCTTGGGTAGGAACAATGTTTCTGCTGAATAAAGCTAGGAAGAAAAGATTAAATTCAGACGAAAATCAAGAGCATCCAAGTCAGCAATAAGAACATCAATCAACTCTTTTCCTAACCAATTCGTATCATCCAGCACATTCATTTTCCGTTCTTGTAACGTACCATTTGGAAAAATAGCTTGATGAACAACTCGAATTCGTTCTATATTTACTTCTTCCTGACTTTTAATTGTCTTCAGTATTTTTTTGTCAATGTTTTCTAATGCTTTTTCTGATGTTGCTTTTTGGGCAAGAATAAAACTTTTTAGTCCTTCATCTATATTATTGGCTTTACTCAGCAAAGCTTCAAAAAGTTGATTTAACTGTTCCTTTTCCTCTTCTATACCACTATAAGTGTGATGGTTTTCTATGAATGTGTTAATTAATTCTTGTTCTGTTTTGAATAAATCAGTTAATTTTAAATCAAGCTGCTCCATTTTTCGTTGTACAGAGGAATTAATGAGCAATGAGCTATTTCTTAAAATTAAAGCCGGATAAAATTGTTGATGATGTTCAAATACTTTTTTAAGCTGAAACCAGTAGGCAATTTCTGAAGGACCGCCCACATAAGCCAAATTAGGTAAAATGGTTTCCTGATAAAGAGGTCGGAGCACCACATTAGGGCTAAAGTTTTGTGGGGATTCATTTATCTCTACTAACAACTCCTTCTCTTCCCATTTGAATTTACCGTCAACTGTTTGATAAAAGCTATTTCTTTTCTCAATTCTTTCTCTTCTATTTTCTCCTAAGTAAAACAAATTAATGGCTCTTGGATTAACTTGCGTTTTATGTTTTTTAGAAAGCTTTGTTGATTGCTCTTCCACTAATTTTGCAGAAGTTTCATTTAATATTTCGTCCTTTATAACTTCAGAAAAGCTTTGTTTTAAGGCTTTATGATTTCCGTCAATAACAACTACTCCGTAGCTAGCAAATAGTTCATTGACAATTTGCCTGGTTGCATTGGCTAAATTTTCTTGTTCTTTGTAAGCCTTTTTAAAAACTTCAAATAACTCCTTATTGAATTTTACTTTTTGTTCTACTTCATCAATAAAATCAGAAAGCAAATTAGTGGGTAATTCTCCTGCTATTCCACTATAAGAAATTTCACTATCTAATTGCTCACCATTGAGATATAAACCCTTTATTTCATCAATATCATGGTCTTCAGATGCCATCCAATAAACAGGCACAAAATTATATTCAGGGTATTCTTTTTTAAGTTGATTGGCCAAATTAATGGTGGTAGCAATTTTGTAAATAAAATAGATTGGACCTGTAAAGAGACATAACTGATGTCCGGTAGTAACCGTAAAAGTGTTTTCATCTAATAAAACGTCTAGCAAAGGTTTTGATGAAATACTTTTATATTGTTCTTTAAGGGTTTCTAATAAAACTTTTCGATTGACAGGATATTTTTTTCTGTCCTCAACTATCTGCTTAAAAGAATTGATATTAGGAGAATATTGATAAAATGGTTTTAAAAATTCATCGTTATTTAAATAATTAACAACTAAATCAGATAAGTGATTAGTAATTTCAGATGATATTTTTTCAATTTTATAACTCATTAAAGTCTTTCATTCAATTGCTTTACCATTTTATTTTTCCAATCGTAAAAAGTCCCTTCTATGATTTTTTCTCGCGCTACTCTTACTAAATCCAGATAAAACGCTAAGTTATGAATACTACAAATTTGAAGAGCCAGCAACTCCTTTGAGTGCATTAAATGTCTTACATAAGCTTTAGAATAAAAACTATCCACATAGCTAGTTCCTGATTCATCTAAAGGAGAAAAATCATCTTCCCACTTTTTATTTCTGATATTTATAATACCATTCCAGGTAAATAATTGTCCGTTTCTACCATTTCTGGTAGGCATCACACAATCAAACATATCAATACCTAGCGCAATATTCTCCAATAGATTAACAGGCGTACCTACTCCCATTAAATATCTTGGCTTATCAGAAGGTAGTATATCACATACCAACTCACACATGGCATACATATCTTCGTCAGGCTCCCCCACAGATAAACCGCCTATCGCATTTCCTTCCTGTTCTTTGGAAGCAATAAATTCAGCTGATTGTTTCCGTAAATCAGGATAAACACTTCCTTGAACAATAGGAAAAAGTGTTTGAGAATAATTGTATTTAGGCTCACTTTCATGAAAAGCTTTTACACATCTGTCCAGCCACCTGTGAGTTAAATGCATGGAATCCTCTGCATATTTTTTTTCACAAGGATATGGCGTGCATTCATCAAAAGCCATAATTATATCTGCGCCTATTGTTCGTTGCACATCCATTACATTTTCGGGTGTAAATAAATGCTTTGAGCCGTCAATATGCGAAGAAAAAGTTGCGCCCTCTTCTGTAATTTTCCGTCTTTCTGAAAGTGAAAAAACTTGATACCCGCCACTATCCGTCAAAATAGGCCTTTTCCAATTCATAAACTGATGCAAGCCTCCTGCTTTTTGCATGATATCCATACCGGGTCTTAAATATAAATGATAAGTATTCCCTAAAATAATTTGAGCTTTAATGTCCTTCTCTACTTCATGTTGATGAACCCCTTTAACACTTGCTGCTGTTCCTACGGGCATAAAAATTGGAGTTTGAATTTCGCCATGATCGGTAGTAATTATACCCGCCCTTGCTTTTGAATCCTTGTCTTTTGCTAACAATTTAAAC
>CALALS010000240.1 GCA_937925525.1 uncultured Flavobacteriales bacterium
AAGAGCTAAATATCCTAACTATATTATTTCCAAAAATAAAGTTCAGCTAACGCCTGAAATTGACTTAGAAAAAGTGTTGGAAGGCATTAAGAAAAAGTATAGCAATGAAAAAATAAATACGATTGACGGAGTAAAAATTGAATTTGAAAATGATTGGGTTCATCTACGAAAATCCAATACAGAGCCAATCATTAGAATTTACTCTGAAAGCACTTCAAAATCAACTGCTGAAAGTTTAGCAGAAAAAATTATCAGCGACATTAAAGAATTAATTAAGGGAAATTAGGAATACCTTTTTGAGTTAAAATAAAATGTGGTTTAAATAATAAGGATGATAATTTTGTAGCCAATGAGAAAAGTATATTTAGATAACGCTGCTACTACACAAATAGACCCGGAAGTTGTTGAAGCCATGATTCCTGTTTTACAATCAAACTATGGTAATCCGTCATCTATTCATTCTTTTGGTCGAGAAACAAAGGCTTTAATTGAAACATCAAGAAGAAAAATTGCTAAGTTTATTAATGCAGAAGCCTCAGAAATAATTTTTACTTCAGGGGGAACAGAAGCTGACAATATGATTGTAAATGCGGCTGTATGTGAAATGGGTGTTAAACATATTATTTCTACTTGTATTGAACATCATGCAATTGGTCATACCTTAGAAAGGGTTCAAAAAATACATAATACTAAAATTACGCTTCTTGATTTAGATAAAACAGGCTGTATTGATTTAAAACAATTAGAAGATATTTTGTCTAAGAGTAATGAGAAAACGCTAGTAACGCTAATGCATGCCAATAACGAAATTGGTAATTTACTTCCTTTAAAAGAGGCGGCAGATATTTGTAAAAAACATAATGCTTTATTTCACTCGGATACTGTTCAAACGATGTGTCACTATAAAATTGATACTAAAGATATTGGAATTGATTTTCTTTCATGTTCGGCACATAAATTTCATGGACCAAAAGGAATTGGGTTTTTGTATGCTAACAAAAAACATAAACTAACATCACTCATAACCGGTGGTGGTCAAGAGAGAGGTCTGAGAGCCGGAACAGAAAATGTTTACGGAATAGTTGGTCTTGCTAAAGCAATGGAAATTGCTCATAGGGATATGGAAGAGCATCAATCACACATTTCATCTTTAAAAGCACACATGATAGCTGAGTTAAAAAGAGTACTTCCTGAAGTGAAATTTAATGGTCAGTGTGAGTTTGAATCGCTTTATACTGTTTTAAGTATTCAATTGCCTGCCAACCAAATGGCAGCTACTTTTTTATATAGTCTAGATATTCATGGAATAGCGGCTTCAGGCGGCAGTGCTTGTTCAGCGGGAGCGTCAAAAGGAAGTCATGTTTTAGAAGCTTTAGGAGTTCCACAAGATGTGCTTAATGTTCGTTTTTCTTTTGGAAGATTTAATACTAAGGAAGATATTGACTATACTGTTTCTGTTCTTCAGAAGCTTCTATCTTAATTTTTTATCTTTAGTCAGTTTTTAACTGAATCAATGAAAGTAACTTTTTTAGGTACCGGAACTTCTCAAGGTATTCCTGT
>CALALS010000241.1 GCA_937925525.1 uncultured Flavobacteriales bacterium
CTATGCTCTTCTTTAAATCCTTGTTTATCCAATGTGGTAGTAATCATTAAATTTTATCAAAATATAGCGTTAAAAGTGCTATTGGTAAATAAATAAAACAGGCAAACATTACCATTAAAGCTGACTTGTCTGATTTAGTATAATAGAGTTTTATAGAAGGTATAATCAACAATATGGCTAAAGCTGTTAAAATAATTGCTGAAGTAATTCCCGAAAATTTAAAAACATACGGCAAAACTCCCACAGGAATCATAAACAGGCTATAAAGAAAAATTAAAAATGCTGAAGTATCATTTTTTTCACCGGAAGGAAGCATTTTAAAGCTCGCTTTCTTATAATCGGCATCAGCTTTCCAAGCTATTGCCCAAAAATGAGGAAACTGCCATACAAATTGAATAGCAAACAAAATACCAGCCTCTAAACCAAAACTATCGGTATATGCCACATAGCCTAAAAGGGGTGGAATTGCTCCCGGAAATGCCCCTACAAAAACTGAAACCGGAGAAATTCTTTTTAAAGGTGTGTAAATAAACACATAAGAGAACCAAGCCAATAAGCCTAAAACTCCTGCCAAAAAATTAAACTGAATAAACAATATGGCAAGCCCTATCACTAAAATTACTGAGCTAACTACAAAAGCCTCAGCAACGGACATTCTGCCGTCAGCCAAAGGGCGGTTTGCGGTTCTACTCATCAACTTATCTAAATCTTTTTCCCAAATTTGGTTAAAGCCGTTGGAAGCTCCGGTAACCAAATAACCTCCTACTGCAAGTAAAATAATATCAGAAACAAATACAGAATCAGCGGCAATAAGATAGCCGGCTACAGCAGAAAAAACTACAAAGAAATTTAATCTGAATTTTGTAAGTGTTAGATAGTCAGTTATTTTAATCGAAATAATTGATTTCTCACTTACAACAGCCTCTTTAGATTGATAACCCATTAATGGTAATTCTGAGCACGAAATTATAAAATTATAAGTTTTCTGAAAGATTTTTTTTAAGGCAACTGATTAAAAATTATTCCGTCTTTGAGTATAAACTATATATGACTATGAAAACAAAACTAACTTTAATTGCACTGCTTTTTACTTTACCTTTTTTTGCTCAACAATTTGTAAATGGCAGCTTTGAAAACTCTGGTGGATATTTTTCTGTAATGGCAAACCAACCTTCTCAATTTTGGCAGGTTACCGACACGGTAAATTTTTGTAATCCGAATATTCATACAGCTCAACACGGAACTAAATTCATCCATAACCAAGCTACTTCAAATTATGGTGAATTAATTATGGAGTTAACTACGAATATAGACAGTGGAAAAACATACATAGTTGATTATTACGTTAGGTCATGTTGGGACACAAGCGGCAACCCAATTATTATATATATGGGTGCATGTCAAGACTCTATGGGTGGCAATACAAGTGGAGTGGTAGCGCACACTATACTTAGCTCTGGAACTAATCCTTGGCAATATGTACAAGTTCAAATTCACCCACAAAAAACGGGTAAATACATAAAAATATATGATGACCATGGTATGATGTCATACGATAACTTCAGTATCTCTAACGCAGCAGGACTGAATGAAATAAATAAGCTAGAATTAAAACTATTCCCTAATCCATCTGATGGAAGCTACCAGATTTCAGCTAATACTAACATAAAGTCTATAAAAGTGTATGATATTACCGGAAAAACCATTCTAGAAAAAAATAATCTAAATAAAAAACAAGATTACATAGATATTAGACAGCATCAAGAAGGAATTTATTTTGTAAGATTAACTGATGAAAACGGAAATTCCTCTGTTGAAAAACTAATTAAGCATTAACAAAAAAACAGAAAATTAAGGGGCTATTTTAAGGCCCCCTTTTTTATGTCTTCCACCACCGATGGGTCTAGTAGTGTAGAAGTGTCACCTAAGTTAGACGTGTCGCCTTCTGCAACTTTTCTTAATATTCTACGCATAATTTTTCCGGAACGGGTTTTCGGAAGTCCACTTACAAACTGAATTTTGTCGGGTTTGGCAATTGCTCCAATAATTTCCTTTACTTTTTCTGAAATTTCAGCTCGCATCAACTCTTCTTCAGTTATTTTTTCAGTGGTTATAACAAAGGCATAAATCCCTTGCCCTTTAATATCATGTGGATATCCAACAACTGCTGCCTCTACCACTTTATCATGCTCATCAATGGCAGATTCAACTTCAGCAGTCCCAATTCTGTGCCCTGAAACGTTAATTACATCATCCACTCTACCCATAATTCTGTAGTAGCCATCTTCATCTCGCTTACAGCCATCACCGGTAAAATACTTTCCTTTATAAACTCCAAAATAGGTGTTTTTACAACGTTCATGGTCGCCCCATGTTGTTCTTAACATACTAGGCCAAGGAAATTTAATACATAAATTCCCTTCTACTCCATTTCCATCAATTTCATTTCCATCAGCATCCACTAAACAGGGTTGGATTCCTGGCATTGGAAGTGTTGCATATCCGGGTTTTTCTTTTGTAATTCCTGCTATTGGAGTAATTAATATTCCGCCTGTTTCTGTTTGCCACCATGTGTCCACCAAAGCACATTTCCCTTTTCCCACTTCTTTATGATACCATTCCCAAGCTTCTACATTTATTGGTTCTCCCACACTTCCTAATACTCTTAATGATGATAAATCGTGTTTTTTTACCCATTCCGTTCCATGTGCTTGCAAAGCCCTAATGGCTGTTGGTGCAGTATAAAAAATGTTTACCTTGTATTTATCTACCACTTCCCAAAATCTTCCCGGATCAGGAAAAGTTGGAACGCCTTCAAACATAATGGAAGTTGCTCCATTTAATAATGGTCCATAAATAATGTAGGAGTGTCCTGTAATCCATCCAATATCTGCCGTGCACCAATAAACATCTTCATCGTTGTACTGAAAAACATTTTTAAATGAGTAAGCTGTATAAACCATATAGCCACCACAAGTGTGTACAACTCCTTTAGGTTTTCCGGTAGAACCCGATGTATAAAGAATAAACAAATTATCTTCCGCATCCATTTCTTCTGCCTTACACTCTGCACTTACTTTTTGCCATTCGTCATACCACCAAACATCTCTTTCGGCTTGCATTTGAACTTCTTCACCTGTTCGTTTTAAAACAATTACCTTTTCAACCGAAGTGCAATTTTTCAATGCGTCATCTACAATGGTTTTCAAACCAATTTGCTTGTTGCCCCTGTATAATCCGTCAGATGTTAAAACAAGATTACAGTTGGCATCATTTATTCTATCGGCTAATGACTTAGCTGAAAATCCTGCAAAAACAACGGAGTGAATTGCTCCTATTCTGGCACATGCTAAAACTGAGTATGCTAATTCCAAAACCATTGGCATATAAAGGCATATTCTATCACCTTTTTTTGCTCCATTTTGTTTTAGCATATTCGCTGTTTTGCAGACATTTTCATGAAGCTGCTTGTAGGTAACTTTTATCGATTCTTCTTTCGGGTCATTTGGTTCCCAGATAAGAGCTACTTTGTCGGCTTTGTCTTTTAGGTGGCGGTCTATACAATTTTCAGTAATGTTCAACTTGCCATTTATAAACCACTTTACATTAGGTTCTTCAAAATTCCAATTCAGTGTTTTGTCCCATCTCTTTTTCCATAAAAACGTATCGGCAACGCCCTCCCAAAATTCTTCAGGACTTTCTACACTTTTTTTATACTGTTCCTTATATTCTTCAAAACTGCTTATTCTTGGTATCATAAACGCTATTTTAAATTCACTACCAAGTAACTTATTTTTTTGAAAAAACCCAAATTGATAAACATTCCCTTACTTTTGTAGTGTGAGTAAAACAAAGAAAAATATTAGAAAACTTACGCTTGAAGAACTAACCGAACAAATGACTTTGATTGGTGAAAAACCATTTAGAGCAAAACAAGTTTACGATTGGTTGTGGATAAAAACTGCCCACACCTTTGATGATATGACCAATCTTTCTCTTGAGTTGAGGGAAAAGCTAAACGAAAATTTTACTATACATGCAGTTGAAATTGCTGATAAACAAATAAGTGCTGACCGAACCATAAAATGTGCTTTTAAACTACATGATGGATTGGTTGCGGAAGGCGTTTTAATTCCTACAACCAAACGAATGACTGCTTGCATTTCATCTCAGGTTGGTTGTAGCCTTACTTGCAAGTTTTGTGCTACAGGAAAATTAAAAAGAGTACGAAATATTGATGCTGATGAAATATATGACCAAGTAGCATTAATTAAAGAACAAGCAGAAAAAGAATATAACCAAAACCTAACCAATATTGTTTATATGGGTATGGGCGAACCTCTTTTGAATTACAATAATGTCATTCAAAGCATAGATAAAATTACATCAGAAAAAGGTTTAGGCATGTCACCTAAAAGAATTACTGTTTCTACTGCAGG
>CALALS010000242.1 GCA_937925525.1 uncultured Flavobacteriales bacterium
CCATATCTTTTCAGGTATTGGGTAATGAACAAGATGCCGAAGAATGTGCACAAGACAGCTTTTTAAAGGCTTTCAACAAACTGAATAGTTTTAAAAATGAATCTAAGTTCTCTACCTGGCTCTATAAAATAGCCTACTACTCTGCACTAAATTTAAAGAAAAGCAGAAAAAATAATACTGTCGAACTTAACAACAATTATCAGCCGATTCAAGAAGAAGGTGACAAAGCAGAAAAAGAACTTGTTGTAAACAATGCACTTAAAGAGTTAAGTGAAGAAGATAGAATAATTGTTTCTTTGTATTATTTAGATGAAAAGTCCGTTAAAGAGGTAGCTGAAATAACCGATTTAACTGAGTCAAATGTTAAAGTAAAGCTAATGCGAAGCAGAGAAAAGTTAAAAGAAGTATTTTTAACCATGCAAATAAATAGTTGATTATGGAACAAGAGTTTGATGATGTAATGAAGTCAATAGTAGTGAAAAAGGCGCCTGCCAATTTTACCAGTAAAACTATTCAGCATATTAGTAATCAACTGGAAGTTAAAGAGAAGTACAAACCTATTATTCCTCAAGGCATTTGGCTTGCTTTAGCTTTACTATTCATTGGATTAACAACCTTTGCTTTTTTTAATTCTTCCGACACCAAAATTGATTTTGGCTGGTTTTATGTAGCCTTAGAAAACTTTTCCGCAAACCTTATTTACTTTATTCCCTTATTAGTATTGTTATTAATTGAAAGCACTATCAGGTTAAATAAAGTCAATCATTTTTTAAAATAATCATCCATTAAAACTTGTAAATAAGCTTTCCCTTTTTGAGCATTTTTCTTTTCAAATTCCTCACTTGAGGAGTGTAGGGAATTTTCTGTTAAAATATTATAAACTGAATACCCATCCTCTTCAATCCAACCAAACCCATTAATGTGGCTATAGTAGGCAAATGGGTTACACGTAGTATCTAAAAGATTTTTGCTGTAGGTATATTGAGAATTTTCCATTCCCATAAAACTAAGTATTGATGCAGAAATATCCGATTGAGATTTAGGGCTGCTAATCTTCATTCCTTTTACGCTATCTTTAAGAATATCTCCAACTAGCAACAAAGGAATTTTCCGGTATTCAGGAGAAAAAAAATCATGTTTTTTATGAGAATGATGACCATGATCGGATACCAAAACAAATAACGTGTTTTGATACCACTTTTGCTTTTTAGCCTGCTCAAAAAAATGCTTTAAACAACTATCCGCATAATAAGCAGCATTTATATAATCAGGAAATTCTCCTTTCCAATCAATAAAATCTTTTTTAGGAATATCAAATGGTTCATGAGTAGAAAGTGTGAATACATTAGCAAAAAATGGTTCTTTTAAACTGTTTATTTCATTTAAAAATCTTGGAAATACCACTTCATCTTGCCAACCCAATTTTCCATGCAAATTATCCTCTGCATCAAAATCACTTTCTTCGACCAGTTTGTCAAACTGATTATATACTAAATAACTTTTAATATTTCCATAGTTCAACTGTCCACCAAACACAAACAAAGAAGAATACTCCTCTTTTCTTAAATCTCTGTTAATGCATGGAAGCTTTTCATATTTTGAAGTTTGACTAATTATAGAAGTAGTGGGTTGTGCAGGAAATCCACTTAAAATTGTTGCAATTCCTTGGTCAGAACGTTCTCCGCTAGCATAAAAATTGGTATATAAAATCCCTTCCTCTGATAAGGAATTAAAAAAGGGTGTTACTCCTTTTTCTCCGCCCAAAACTTCAATCAAGTCTGCTGTCCAGCTTTCTAAAATAATGTAAACGATATTTGGACGATTAGATTTTAAAGGAGACTGAATACTATCATCTGAACAGTTATAAATATCATTAACGATAGATTTTGCTTCTTCTTGAGAATAAAATTGATATTTAGCTTCATCAATATCACTTGTATTTTCTAAAATACTATGCCCGAAATACCACACCGAATTAGTTGCGGCATAATTAAGTGTGTTGTTTTTAGAGTAAAATACATCTCCCACCTGTACAGGAATTTGGTTCAATCCTCCTCTTAATGCAATGAATAAAATAACGGGAATAAGCGTAAAATAAACCAAAGCCTGTTTCCAATTAAACTTACTTGTAAACTCTGAAATTTTGTTTGATATAATTAATAACCCACCGCCATAAATAATCGCACCAACAAAACCAAAAACAATTTGCATAAAGCTAGCTGTTCCAATAACTTCAGAAGGATTAGCTAAATGCTTTAACACTTTATAATGCATTTTATATCCCCAGGCTGAGTAGAGTTCTAATTCAGAAAAAATTAATAATCCTAACCCAAAACCAACAATAAAGTAATACGCAAGCAATAGTTTTTTAACAACAGACAATCTAGACACATATAACATGAAAATCAGTAAAAAAGGTATTGCTGAAAAATAAACTGCTGTTGAAAAATCTAACTTAAATCCTATAATAATAGCATATACTATCTCAGAAAAAGATTCCTCTGATACATCAGAAAAATGATACAATAAAAAAACAATCCGGCTGATTAAAAAAACTGTCACCCATAGTAAATAATGAGCAACAAAATTTAAAACTAAACTGCTTTTAACGTATTTAAGTGCACCAACCATTCATTGGGTATATTAATGGTTTCTTTTGCTTTATAATCATAACAAACCAGTGTAGATTTTCCTTTACAGCAAAGTTTATCTCCTTTAAACAAACTATATTCTAGTTCAAAACTCTTGTTACCAATTTTAGTACAATTGGTTTCAATATAAATTTCATCATTAAGCCTCACAGGAAAAAAGTATTCAATTTCATTTTTGGCTAGCAAAAGTCCGTTTTTGTGCCAATCCCAATCTTTGGGAATAAAGTGAGAAAAAAACTCCATTCTAGCCTGCTCAAAATAATGCAAATAGATGGCATTATTCACATGCCCCATCACATCAATATCCGAAAAGCGAATTTGAATTTTTGTTTTAGACATTAAGAAATTGGGTTTAGCACCACACTAAATATTTGTATGGAATTTGGTTCCCTTCCATATTGAAGTTTATTGATAGCTTCTAAAATGTTTTTTGAGCGGAAATAAGATGTCTGCAAATCTTCTTCACCTCTCAAGCACCATTGAATGGTATATGAATTCTCTTTCTCTTTATATGTCTTTACATACACTAACATTTTTTGTAAAGCATCCAGTTTGTTGGTTCCTTCAACTGAATGGAAAAGAAACGATTGTCTGTGCCTAGGGTTTACGGTAATTACATCTAAAGACACTAACCCCTCTTTTTCATGATAATCGAAAATTACCTGAGTAGCATCACTACCAATTATTCCTTCAATTTGCTTTTGTAAATCAGCCAGTTGTAATATTTGATCAGAAGCCGTCATTATTAATATTTTATAGAACAAAGCTAACACTTTTTAAAGAATGTGATGAGCGAAAACCGTAGTCTTTTTGTTATTTTATCTTTGTAGGACTTAAAAATTGATGAAGATGAAAAAAGCAGGATTGATTATTATTTCAATATTTTATTTAATCACAGGAACATTTGCCACCGAAGGAATGTGGATTCCTTTATTGTTAGGACAATTAAATGAGGCTGAAATGCAAAAGATGGGATTAAAATTAACGGCCGAAGATTTATACTCAGTAGAAAAAGGTAGTCTTAAAGATGCTATTGTTTCTTTTGGCGGATTCTGTACGGGTGAAGTTATTTCGGGTGAGGGTTTATTACTAACCAATCATCACTGCGGATTCGGGCAAATTCAAAAACACAGCTCTGTTAAAAATGACTTGTTAACCAATGGTTTTTGGGCAATGAAAAAAGCAGATGAATTGCCTAACGAAGGATTAACCGCCACTTTCATTGTTAGAATTGAAAATGTTACTAAGCAAGTACTGGCAGGAGTTAGTGATAATATGGAAGAAGGTGCTCGCTATATGAAAATAGTAGAAAATTCTAAAAAAGTGGTTTCTAATTCAACTAAAGACACACACTACGATGCCTACATTAGACCTTTCTTTGCAGGTAATGAATACTACCTATTCATAACAGAAACATTTAAAGACATTCGTTTAGTGGGTGCACCGCCTTCATCAATAGGTAAGTTTGGAGGTGATACGGATAACTGGATGTGGCCAAGACACACAGGCGATTTTTCACTTTTTAGAATTTATGCCGATAAAGACAACAAACCGGCAGAATATTCACCAGATAATGTTCCTTATAAACCAAAACATTTCTTTCCTATTTCACTTACCGGTGGAGAAAAAGGAGACTTTACTATGGTTTATGGGTTTCCGGGACAAACACAAGAGTACTTAACTTCATTTGCCGTTGACCAAATTGTAAACGTTATTAATCCTGCCAATATAGCGATAAGAGATATTGCGTTAGATATTATGTGGGAAGATATGATGGCAGATGATGAAGTAAGAATAAAATATGCAGCTAAACATGCAGGAACAGCTAATTACTGGAAAAAATGGCAGGGAGAAAATAGAGGTATTTATAGGATAAACGGAGTAGAAGTAAAAAAAGAGCGAGAAGCAGATTTCTTAGAAAAAATTAACTCTAACAAAGAGTGGAAAGAAGAATATGAAATTCTTTTGCCTGAGTTTGAAAAAACGTATAAAGAAAGTGAGCAATATGAATTAGCGTATAATTACTTTGTTGAAGTTTGCTGGCGCTCTGTTGAAATTATTCGTTTTGCCAGCAGATTTAGAGATGCAGTTGGAAAACTTGAAGCTGGTCATGAGTTAACCGAAAGTGAAAAAGAAGGGTTAAAACGTCATGTAAAAGCACATTTTAAAGATTATCATTTACCCACCGATAAAAAATTATTTATTGCCCTGTTTACCAAATAAGCTAATGATTTTAAAAGCTATGAACCTAGTTTTTTTAATACCGTACAAACCCAATATAAAGGGAGTTATGCAGCCTATGCAAACAAACTTTATGATAAATCTGCTTTTTCAAGCCCTGAAAAAATAAATGATTTAATAGATAATTTAAATCTAAAAACAGTAAAAAAACTTAGAACCGACATGGCTTGGCAAACCATGAAGAGTTGCTTTGATAATTACAATAATAATGTAAAGCCAAGCATTGAAAATAAAGAAGTAAAGCTGGAAATATTAAATAGAAAATATTTAGAAGCTATAATGACTATTTACCCGAACAAAAGGCTTTACCCTGACGCTAACAGCACACTAAGAGTAACCTATGGCAAAGTAGATGACTACGAGCCAAGAGACGGAGTAAAATACTTAAACTACACTACACTTGACGGTGTAATAGAAAAATATGTTCCCGGAGACGAAGAATTTGATTTACCTGCAAAAATTTTAGAACTACACAAAAACAAGGATTATGGGCAATATGCCGTTGACGGTGAATTAAGGGTTTGCTTTACAGGCTCCAATCATACTACAGGTGGTAATTCAGGAAGCCCGGTAATTGATGCTTACGGCAACTTACTTGGTTGTAATTTTGATAGAAACTGGGAAGGAACCATGAGTGACATTATGTACGACCCTGATATGTGCAGAAACATTACTTGCGATATCAGATATGTATTATTTATCATTGATAAATATGCAGGAGCTACTCATTTAATTGATGAAATGAAATTAGTAAAACCTGATTATCAAAGAGCAGGAATAGGAACTATTCCGCTAATACCGGAAACACCTGTTCAAAAATAGTAGTTGAATAATATCGTAAACATTGGCTTTCTTCTTCTCGCCCTACTGGCAGAAGTAATAGGAACAATCGGAGGATTTGGATCTTCCGTTTTTTTTGTTCCCATTGCTAATTTTTATTTTGATTTTCAAACGGTTTTAGGATTAACTGCCTTATTTCATTTATCCAGTAACATTAGCAAAATAGGCTTGTTCCGAAAAGGAATAAACAAAAGGCTTATTTTGTACATGGGTATTCCTGCAATAGTGTTTGTTATAATTGGCGGAATATTAACGCATTATTTCGATTCTAAAATATTAGAACTCAGCCTGAGTATTTTTCTAATTTCTTTGAGTTTATTGTTTATTATAAAACCAAAATTAAAGATAAATGATGGCAATAAAGAGTCAGTTTTAGTTGGAGTTTTATCCGGTTTCTTAGCAGGGTTTTTAGGAACAGGTGGTGCAGTTAGAGGACTGACAATGGCCGCTTTTAATTTAGAAAAGAGCATATTCGTAGCCACTTCTGCCTTTATAGATTTTGGTGTTGATTTTAGTAGAACGATAGTCTATTTTTTCAATGGATATATACATTCGCATGATTTAATTTATGTTCCCTTCCTTTTTTTAATAGGGTTTGTTGGCACCTATATCGCAAAAAGAATTTTAACCAAAATATACCAAGAAAGAATTTATCTCTACCCTCTCATTCTA
>CALALS010000243.1 GCA_937925525.1 uncultured Flavobacteriales bacterium
TTCCTGATTGATTTCTCCAACTCTTTTTTCTTTTCATACACTTCTTTTGACTCACTCTCCTTGTTTGAGTTATTGGAAGTTTTAGCATTCTCCTTTTTCATAATATCAGAAAAGCTGGTGGCTTTCTTCTTTCTTAAGAAGTCAAATACATCACCTAAATGTTCTTTTACTTTTTGGTTTCGGAATTCATATAATTTATCCGTCAATCCTGTTAAAAAATCTCTGTCATGCGAAACAAGAATAAGCGTTCCGTCATAATTCAATAAAGCCTGTTTTAAAATCTCTTTGCTTTTAATGTCAAGGTGGTTGGTAGGCTCATCCAAAATTAAAAGATTAACGGGCTCCAATAATAATTTGCAAAGTGCTACTCTGGCTCTTTCACCTCCTGAAAGTACGCTTACTTTTTTCTCTACATCATCACCACTAAATAAAAACGCACCCAAATAATTTCTTACATTTTTTCTAGCTTCTTCGGTATGAGCTGCAGCTTCAATCGTTTGTAAAACAGTTTTACTACCATCAGCAACATCAGCCTGATTTTGGGCATAGTAACCCACTTTTACCTGATATCCTTTTTCAATAGTCCCTTGATAATCGGTTTCGTCCATTATCATTTTTACCAAAGTAGATTTCCCCTCACCGTTTCTGCCAATGAAAGCAATTTTATCTCCTCTTTCTACTGAAAATTCAACGTCTTTAATAATTAAATTATCTCCGTAGCTTTTGGAAGCATTTTCAATTTTTAGTGATACTTTTCCAGAATGAGGAGCAGGAGGAAATCTAAAATGCATGGCAGAAGTATCTTCTTCTTCCAACTCAATCTTGTCCATTCTGTTGAGTTGCTTCACTCTACTTTGTACCGCAGAAGCTTTGGTGTTTTTTGCCCTAAATCGCTCAATAAATCGTTCGGTTTGCTTGATTTGTTGTTGTTGGTTTTTATATGCGCCCAATAATTGAGCTCTCCGTTCTTCTCGCAACACCAAATATTTAGAGTAAGGCGCAGAATAGTCATGTATTTTTCCAAGGCTAATTTCAATGGTTCTATTGGTAATGTTATCTAAAAACGTTTTGTCGTGAGATACTAACACCACTCCGCCATTGTAAGTAGAAATAAATTGCTCTAACCATTCTATTGATTCAATATCTAAGTGATTGGTAGGCTCATCTAACAATAATAAATCAGGCTTTTGTAATAGTAGTTTCGCTAATTCAATTCGCATACGCCAACCACCGCTAAACTCTTCAGTCATTCTGTCAAAGTCGGTTCTTTCAAAACCTAAACCGAACAATATCTCCTCAATTTCGCCTTCAATGTTGTACCCGCCTAACACTGCCATTCGTTCATTTAGGTGAGAAACTTCATCAATGATTTGCATATACTCATCCGACTCATAATCGGTACGAGAAACTAATTCTTCGTTTAACTTTTCAAGTTTTTTATTGATGGCTTCTATCTCTGCAAAAGCGGTTTTTGCTTCATTGAAAAGTGTCTTATCATTTACAAAATCTAAATCTTGTGATAAATAACCAATCTGAAAATCTTTTGGAAATGAAACTTCTCCTGAAGTGGGTTTAGATTCACCGGATAATATTTTAAGCAATGTAGATTTTCCGGCTCCGTTTTTCCCTACTAAACCAATCCTATCTGTTTTATTAATGATAAAACTTATTTCTTCAAACAAGGTTCTACCACCAAAAGATACCGTCATTGCGTTTACACCAACCATAGATAATTATTCATTATTAGTTATTAGTTCCTTATTGAGTTTTTCTTGTATTACATTCTCATAAAGCGGAGATAATAGTTCAGATGCATGCTCTACGCTTTCGCAATCTTCAATTACAAAGTAAAGTTTATCATTTTTTTGCTTTAACACACAATAGTGTGGGTTATGTTGGAAATACTTTAGTGTTTCCGTAAATACTTTTGTAGAATAAAAAGCCGAATCTTTATTGCTAATAAAATAGGCCAATAATTTATTCTGCTTAATCATTAATTTTTCAATTCCCAGCTTTTCACATTTCCATCTTAAACGCACAAGTTCTATTAATTCGTTTACCTGTTTTGGAATTTCTCCAAATCTATCGATTAATTGAATTTTAAATTTCTCCAGCTGATTTTCTTCAGAGAGGTTATCAATCTCTTTGTAAATATTAATTCTTTCTGCAATGTTTTCAATGTATTCATCTGGAATTAATATTTCTAAGTCGGCGTCAATTTGACAATCAATTTTAAATTCAGGGCTATCTGCCGATTCTTCTGTGTATAGCTCTTTGTATTCTTGCTCTTTTAGTTCTTGTAGTGCCTCATCTAAAATTTTCTGATACATTTCGTAGCCTATATCACTCATAAAACCACTTTGGTCTGCTCCTAATAAATCTCCGGCACCTCTTATATCTAAGTCTCTCATAGCAATGTGAAATCCGCTTCCTAAGTCAGAAAACTGTTCAAGAGCAGTTAATCGTTTTCTTGAATCTTCAGAAATGGTAGAAAATGGTGGGCTAATTAAATAACAGAAAGCTTTTTTATTAGAACGACCAACTCTTCCTCTTAATTGATGTAAATCACTTAATCCAAAGTTTTGAGCTTGGTTGATAATAATAGTATTTGCATTTGGAATATCTAAGCCCGACTCTACAATTGTAGTACACACCAACACATCATATTCTCCTTCAATAAAGCTGTACATTTTTTCCTCTAACTCCTGAGGCTTCATTTGTCCATGAGCAACTAATGCCCTAGCATCCGGACATAAACGCTCAATTAATGCTGCTACTTCATCAATATTTTGAATTCTATTGTGTATAAAAAATACTTGTCCGCCTCTTTCAATTTCATAACTAATGGCATCTCTAATTACCTCTTCGTTAAAAGAATGTAATTCTGTTTGTACAGGTTGTCGGTTAGGTGGTGGAGTAGATATAACAGAAAAATCTCTTGCCCCCATCATTGAAAATTGTAATGTTCTTGGAATTGGCGTTGCCGTTAAAGTAAGTGTATCAACATTTACTTTAAAGGTTTTGAGCTTATCTTTTACTGACACTCCAAACTTTTGCTCTTCATCTATAACTAATAATCCTAAATCTTTAAACTTAACATCTTTACTCACTAATCGATGAGTTCCAATAATAATATCAACTTTTCCTTCTTGCAATGCTTTTAAGGTCTCTTTTTGTTTTCCTGCTGATTTGAATCTACTTATAAAATCAACTGTTACGGGCAAATTTTCTAATCTATCCTTAAACGTTTTGTAGTGTTGTAAGGCCAAAATGGTTGTGGGAACTAAAACAGCTACTTGTTTACCATCAGTAACTGCCTTAAAAGCCGCTCTAATAGCTACTTCAGTTTTTCCAAAACCTACGTCACCACAAACCAATCTATCCATCGGATAAGGCTTTTCCATATCGGCTTTTACATCTTTAGTAGCTTTTTCTTGGTCGGGCGTATCTTCATAAATAAAAGATGCCTCTAATTCATTTTGCATATAGCTATCCGGACTAAAAGCAAATCCTTTTTGTGCTTTTCGCTTAGCGTAGAGTTTTATCAAATCAAATGCTAATTCTTTAACTCTTTTTTTAGTTTTTTCTTTAACCTTTTGCCAGCGTCCGGAGCCTAATTTATCTACAGAAACTGAGCCTGACTCATTAGAATATTTCGAAATTTTATGTAATGAATGAACACTAACGTAAAGTATATCATGGTTTTTGTAAACTATTTTTATTGCCTCTTGTTTTTTACCGTTTACATCAATCTTTTGAAGACCTGCAAACTGACC
>CALALS010000244.1 GCA_937925525.1 uncultured Flavobacteriales bacterium
CTCATTTCAAAATCGGAAAATAAAAAAGAAACAATTCGCCAAATTTTTCAACAATTACAATAATCTTCACTCATTAACTTTACCTTTGTAAGGTGGAAAAGTTAGTTATTGCAAATAAAGAATTTGAATCAAGATTATTCTTAGGAACGGGTAAATTTTCATCCTATGATTTAATGGAAAAATCCATTCTTTCATCCGCTTCAGAGCTAGTAACCGTTGCATTAAAAAGAGTAAATCTTACTGAAGGAGAAAACGACACTATTTTATCTCATTTACAACATTCTCACATTAATTTACTTCCCAACACATCAGGTGTGAGAAATGCCAAAGAAGCTGTTTTTGCTGCTGAATTAGCAAGAGAAGCATTAGAAACAAATTGGCTGAAACTAGAAATTCATCCAGACCCTAAATACCTTTTGCCTGACCCCATTGAAACATTAAAAGCTGCGGAAGAATTAGTAAAAAAAGGATTTATTGTTTTACCTTACATTAATGCTGACCCTGTAATTTGTAAACGATTGGAAGATGTGGGAACTGCAGCAGTTATGCCTTTGGGTTCACCTATTGGCACTAATAAAGGTTTAGAAACCTTGGCAATGCTAAAAATCATTATTGCACAAAGTAACATTCCTGTGGTAATTGATGCCGGAATTGGTAGCCCGTCACATGCGGCACAAGCTATGGAAATTGGTGCAGATGCCGTTTTGGTAAATACAGCTATTGCAGTTTCTCAAAATCCTGTAGAAATGGCAGAAGCATTTAAACTGGCTACTATTGCAGGAAGAATGGCCTATGAGGCAAAACTTGGAAAAGTAAACGAAAAAGCGGAAGCTAGCAGCCCATTAACTTCGTTTTTATCTTAGGGATTTGAGAAGTGAGATATGAGTTGTGAGATTAACTAGAAAATTATGATTGCATATAAGAAATTAGACGTTTGGAGAAAATCTCATGAATTAACATTAGGGGTTTATAACCTAACTAAACAATTTCCAAAAGATGAGACGTATGGGCTTACTTCTCAAATAAGAAGGGCTTCTGCATCTATTTCCACCAATATAGTTGAAGGAGCTTCGTACAAATCACAAAAAGAATTTGGTAGATTTTTACAAATCGCAATAGGTTCAGCATCTGAAGTAGAATACCAACTTGAGTTGGCAAAAGATTTAAAATATATTTCTGAAATTCAATACAAAGAGTTTTCAGAGAAAATAGTAATAGTAAGAAAAATGCTGATTTCACTTTCTAAATCACTAAAAAAATGAAAGTAAAACCAAACTCACAATCTCAAATCTCATATCCCACATCCCACATCTCACACCTTAATTGGGACACCGTAAAAAATTCCATCTACTCCAAAACCGCTACTGATGTTGAAATTGCCTTAAACAGCCCCAACCCAACATTAGAAGACTTTAAAGCACTCCTCTCTCCTGCTGCCGAAAACTATTTGGAAGAAATGGCTCAAAAAAGTCAATACCTTACCAAAGAACGATTTGGCAACACCATTCAAATGTATATTCCGTTTTATTTGAGTAATGAATGCCAGAATATTTGCACCTATTGTGGTTTTAGTTTAGATGTAAAAATTCCAAGAAAAACATTAACTGATAGTGAAATTATTGAAGAAGCAAAAGCCATTAAAAAACTTGGATACGACCATGTTTTATTAGTTACCGGTGAAGCCAACAAAACAGTAGGAGTTGATTATTTAAAAAATGCCATTCGATTAATTAAACCTTATTTTTCGCAAATATCTATTGAAGTTCAACCTCTGGAAACGGAAGAATACCAAGCTTTGGTAGAAGAAGGATTGCATGCCGTTTTAGTTTATCAAGAAACCTATCACAAAGAAAATTACAAGCTTCATCATCCTAAAGGAAAAAAATCGAATTACGAATACCGACTAGAAACACCTGAAAGGTTGGGCAAAGCAGGAATTCATAAAATGGGCTTGGGCATTTTAATTGGTTTGGAAGACTGGCGCACCGACTCCTTTTTTTGTGCGGCACATTTGAACTATTTAGAAAAGAAATTTTGGCAAACCCGCTATTCTATTTCTTTCCCGAGATTGCGACCACATGCAGGCGGAACCGAACTAAAATCGGTGATAACCGATAAACAATTAGTACAACTTATTTGTGCTTATCGAATTTTTAACCAGGAGCTAGAGCTAAGCATGAGCACCAGAGAATCAGAAAACTTTAGAAACAATATTATTAAACTGGGCATCACCTCTATTAGCGCAGATTCTAAAACCGAACCGGGCGGCTACAACCAGCCCAAAGAAGCCTTAGAGCAGTTTGAAATTGACGACAAACGCTCTACCCAAGAATTTACCAACATTATTAAACAACAAGGCTACGAACCCGTTTTTAAAGATTGGGACAAAGTGTTGCAGTAAAAATTATTCCTTAAAATTTTAGTATTTTCCAAAAACAAACTAACTTGCAATAACTTATGCTAAAGCAAATTGAAACTTACTTTAGCTTTTTGTTGTGTTTAATTAAAAAGAGGAACAAGCAAATGATCCTACTTCAAGCGATGATGTTCTTTCCAGTTTTCATCATCTTGATTCTTGTATTTGTCTTCTTTGCTGTTTTCCTGATAAGCAAAGTGGTTAACGCTATTCTTGAAATAATCAGGAAAGATCACGCGATAAAATTAAATAGCTTGAGGATTGCAACCTTAGTCACAGCTATAACTCTTTTGGGTTTAATAATTTGGCTTAAGTTGTCTGAAGGAAATTGGATTAATTAAAAACTACACACAACAACGAATATTTGCAATCTTCTAAACTCCTAATTTCCAAAAAAGCTATCTTTGGGGCATGCTTAAACTAAAACTTCCTACCGACCCCAGATGGGTAAACATTGCGGAAAAGAACATTGAAGAAATTCTTACCGACCATGCGTATTGCGAGCAAAAAGCAGCTTCCAATGCCATTACCATTATGGTAAAAAGTTGTGACTATCCTGAAATTGTGAGAGAAATGTCAGAACTTGCCCGTGAAGAACTAGAACATTTTGAGCAAGTGCTAGATAAACTGGCAGAACGCAATTTAAAGTTAGGAAAAGAAAGAAGAGATGATTACATCCATGATTTGCTCAACTTTATACAAAGAGACGGTGATCGAAACACCGCTTTAGTAGAACGCTTGCTTTTTGCTGCCATGATAGAAGCCAGAAGCTGTGAGCGTTTTAAAGTATTATCTGAAAATATTTCAGACCCTGAATTAGCCAAATGGTATCATGAATTAATGATTTCAGAAGCCAACCATTATACCTTATTTATAAAGTTGGCTAAAAAGTATTCCGAGCGAGTAGATGTAGATAAGCGCTGGAAAGAATTTTTAGAATACGAAGGAAAAATCATTCAGAAGTACGGCAAAAAAGAAACCATTCACGGCTAAGCTTTTGCCATTACATGATATTCCGGGTCATCTTCGCTTTTCTCAATTACATTTGCCAAAGTAGGTGATGCTTTTACCATTAGCCGCTGGCACTCATCACTCAAATGCTTTATGCGTATATTTTTTCCTTTGGCGTTATAGCGTTCTACCAAATTAAACAACGCCTCCAAAGCAGAATGGTCGGAAACTCTTGATTCTAAAAAGTCAATTTCCACATTTTCAGGGTCATTATTTACATCAAACTTGCTGTTAAAAGCTTGTATGCTTCCAAAAAACAACGGGCCGAAAATTTCGTACACCTTTGTACCATCTTCTTTTACATGTTTTCTTGCACGAATGCGCTTGGCATTTTCCCAAGAGAAAACCAATGCACTCATAATTACCCCTGAAATAACCGCAATGGCCAAATCAAAAATTACGGTTAAAGAAGAAACGGCTATTAACACCACCACATCACTAATCGGTATTTTATGTAAAATTCTAAAGCTACTCCAGGCAAACGTTCCGATTACCACCATAAACATCACTCCTACCAAAGCAGCAATTGGTACTTGCTCAATTAAACCAGAGGCAAATAATATAAAAGCTAATAGCGCCAAAGCAGCCGTAATTCCTGAAAGTCTGGTTCTACCGCCACTTTTAATATTTATAATTGATTGTCCTATCATGGCACAACCGCCCATTCCACCAAACAAACCCGTTACAATATTAGCTCCGCCTTGTGCTAAACACTCTCTGTTTGAATTTCCCCTTGTTTCCGTTAATTCATCTACCAAATTTAAGGTCATCAAAGATTCTATTAAGCCTATTGCGGCAAGAATAAGCGCATAAGGAAAAATAAACTTTAAAGTATCCCAATTCATGGGTATTTTGTTAAAAATATCAAACTGAAATTGAGGCAGCCCACCTTTCAATCCTTCTCCTCCTCCATCTCTTATAAAACTTCCAACTGTTGCTACATCCATATTTCCAAAAATAGCAATGGCAGACACTACTAAAATAGCTATTAAAGCTTCGGGCAGTTTTTTACTCAACTTTGGTAAACCAAACATAATGAGCATAGTTAGCCCCACTAAACCAAGCATAATAAAAAGCTGAGTGCCTTGCATCCACACTTTTTCTCCACCAACCACTTCTTTAAACATTCCCAGTTGAGATAAGAAAATTACAATTGCCAGACCATTTACAAATCCCATCATTACCGGGTGAGGAATCAACCGCACAAACTTTCCAAGTTTAAACACTCCCGCCAACATTTGAATTACCCCCATTAAAATAACGGTCGCAAAAAGATAATAAAGACCTAACTCCTCTCCTTCTTGCCCCATAGCGTTTCCTTCAGCCACCAAGCTTACCATAACTACAGCCAAAGCACCTGTTGCTCCGCTAATCATTCCCGGTCGTCCGCCAAAAACTGATGTAATTAAGCCAATCATAAAAGCAGCGTATAGCCCTACTAGTGGGTCAACTCCTGCCACAAAGGCAAAAGCAACCGCTTCGGGCACTAATGCTAAAGCAACAGTCAACCCACTCAACACATCATTTTTCACGTTTGCTCTTCGCTTTAAAATAAAATTCACTCTTCCTGTATTTTTTAAGGGGCGCAAAGCTAAAGGTTTTATCTTCCCTTCCAAATCTTATCTTTGCAATGGTTCAAAAAAATAGCATGGAATCAGCTCAAGCTCAAAAAAGAATTAATGAATTAACTGATGAATTAAATCAGCACAACTACAATTATTATGTATTGTCAAATCCTGTTATTTCTGATTATGAGTTTGATATTCTGTTAAAAGAATTACAAGATTTAGAAGCTAAATTTCCTCAATTTGCCGACCCCAATTCTCCTACTAAAAGAGTAGGTGGTGACATTACCAAAAACTTTGAAACAGTGACGCATAAATATCCTATGATGTCGCTTAGCAACACCTATAGCAAAGAAGAGTTGATTGATTTTGAAAACAGAATTAAAAAATTGGTAGACGGAGAAATAGAATATGTGTGTGAATTAAAATATGATGGAGTGGCAATCGGAATTACCTATGAAGACGGGAAATTTGTGAGAGCCATTACAAGAGGTGATGGTGAAAAAGGGGAAGACATAAGTGCCAATGTAAAAACCATTAAATCAATTCCACTAAGACTAAAGGGTGATTACCCAAAAAGCATTGAAATTAGAGGAGAAATATTTTTTCCGAGAAGCGGTTTTGACAAACTCAACCAAGAGCGTGAAGAATTAGGTGAGCCAACATTTGCCAATCCGAGAAATACTGCATCAGGAACACTCAAAATGCAGGATTCATCAGTGGTTGCTTCAAGAGAATTAGATTGCTATCTATATTTTTTACTGGGTGAAGACCTTCCGTTTAATTCGCATTACGAAAACATTACCAAAGCTGCAGAGTGGAATTTTAAAGTTCCTTCTCCCCAAAAAAACATGATTACAAAATGTAAAAACATTGATGAAATTATTGCTTTTGTTGACTATTGGGATAAAAACAGGTACGATTTAGGTTTTGATATTGACGGTATAGTTGTAAAAGTGAATGATTACCAAAAACAAGAAGAATTAGGTTTTACTTCTAAATCACCTAGATGGGCAGTTGCTTATAAATTTAAGGCAGAAACTGTTTCTACCACATTAAATGAAGTTACTTATCAGGTTGGCAGAACAGGCGCCATAACTCCTGTCGCAAACCTTGAACCTGTTTTATTGGCAGGAACTACCGTAAAAAGAGCATCACTGCATAATGCAGACCAAATAGAAAAACTTGACCTACACGAAAAGGATGTTGTATTTGTTGAGAAAGGAGGAGAAATAATTCCAAAAATAGTTGGTGTAGATGTTTCTAAAAGAAAACCTGAGAGCCAAAAAATTGAATACATTACTCACTGTCCTGAATGTAATACAAGACTTATCAGAAAAGAAGGTGAAGCGGTCCACTTTTGTCCTAACGAAACCGGTTGTCCGCCTCAAATTAAAGGCAGAATGCAACATTTCATTAGCAGAAAAGCCATGGACATTGAGGGTTTGGGAGAAGAAACAATTGAACAGTTATATAACGAAGGTTTAATTTCTTCCATTCAGGATATTTATACACTTACTGCAGAACAGCTTCTTCCATTGGAAAGAATGGCAGAAAAATCTGTAAATAATATGTTGGAAGGAATTGAAAAATCAAAAGAAATTCCATTTGAAAGAGTTTTGTTTGCTATTGGCATAAGATATGTAGGCGAAAAAGTTGCAAAAAAATTAGCTCGTCATTTTAAAAAAATCCACAATATCATGAATGCTTCAAAAGAAGAATTGATAGAAGCAGATGAAATTGGAGAAAAAATTGCCGACAGTATTCTTCTTTATTTCCAAAATGAAAAAAACAAAGAAATGATAAATGCACTTATTCAGCATGGCTTGCAATTTGAAATTGTTGAACAAGAAGGTGCTAGTGATAAATTCAAAGGTCAAACATTTGTTGTATCAGGTGTTTTTACTGACTTTTCAAGAGATGAGTTAAAGAAAATTATTGAGTTAAATGGTGGAAAAGTTTCCGGTTCTATTTCAAGTAAAACAAACTACTTAGTGGCAGGCGAAAATATGGGGCCGAGCAAAAAAGAAAAAGCTGAAAAGCTTAAAATACCTATGATATCTGAACAAGAATTTAAAGCACTACTTTCAAACTGAAACCGGCTCTAAAATATTGCTCACTTCTCTTGCTACTAGTCCTATTTAGTAAATGTAACCCTACTAAAAAGTTAGCAGATGACGAATACTTAGTTAGTTCCGTAAAAATTAATTGTAAAAAGTTCTCTAAAGAAAACTGTATTGAAAGTAGAAGTAAATGTAAAAGCTGTTTAGTCAATGAAGATGACCTTAAATCCGTCATTAAGCAAAAACCTAACAGACAAATTTTTGGGTTCATTCGTTTTCACTTATGGCTGTACAATCATGGTCTTAAGAAAAAGGAGAAAATTGAGAAGAAAAATAAAAAGAAATCATCTGTAAAAATTAAAAAACGTGATAAAGAAGATAAAGTTAATACTAGCGTTGGGGAACCACCTGTAATACTAGACACACTACTAACCACAAAATCTGAGGTCCAAATCAAAAGATATTTAGAAGGAAAGGGATTTTTCAATAGTCAAGTAAACAGTACGTATAAAAATTTTAGGTTTCTCGGTATTAAACAAAAACAACAGAAAAAAATTGTTTACACAATAGAAACCGGAAGCGCATATAAAATCAGAAATAAATCTTATACCGGTAAAGACAGTATTATTACGCATTATATAAAGCAAGACACAACTAAAAGCTTAGTAAAAAGAGGAGATAACTTTGATGTAGATAAACTTGAGGCCGAAAGAGTTAGAATAACCAGAATGTTAAAAAATCTTGGTTATTACTATTTTGATAAAGAATTAATTACCTATAAAGCAGACAGCACCGGCAAAAAACAAAAAATTGATTTAATATACAATGTAAAAGGGCTACCGATAAAAGTTAATGATTCAATAGTCTATAAACTACACAAAAAGTGTTACATCAATCAAATTAATGTGTTTGTAAACTGTGATAAAAATGGAAATAAGGATAACTATACACAAACTATTGAAGAGGACATTAACTTTTTTGAACCTGAAGGAAAAAACCGATACAACTATAAAACATTAGCCAAAGCAATTTTATTTGATTTAGATAATTACTATCAATTAGCGCATCACGATGCTACTTACCAGCGATTAGCAGAGTTAGGAGTATTTAAATTTATTACAATAGACATTACATCTGATCCAAGCGATGACATGTTGCTTAACGTAAACATAATTCTCACTTCAAGTAAGTCTAAGTCTATTACATTAGAACCTAAACTCACTAACAACATTGGTAATCTTGGTATTTATGGAAATATTGGCTTTCAAAATAAAAACACGTTTAAAGGCGCAGAAAAACTCACATTAAGTGTAGCAGGAGGTTTGCAGGCACAACAATTATTATTTGAAGATAAAAACCAACAACAAAGTGAGCTTGAAAAAATACCATATTTCAATACTTATGAAATCGGTCCTGAGCTAAAACTTGAATTCCCAAAATTATTTATTCCCTTCTTAAATCAAGATAGAGTTTCCGAAAACTCAAATCCATCAACAGAGTTTGATTTAATTTACAACTTTCAAAAAAGACAAGACTTTTCAAGAAATGTATTTAAGGCATCTATGGCTTATAAGTGGAATGAAACAAAACAAAAGCAACATATTATCCAACCATTAGAATTAAGTTTAATAAGATTGTTTCCTAGCCCTGCATTTAAAGATTTCTTAACAACATCAAATGATGCGTTTGTTATAAATAGCTACAAAGACCACTTAATTGCAGCATCTACTTATAGCTTCATCTACAAATCTGACCTAAACAAAAAAAGAAATTATAGCTACTTCAGATTTAACCTTGAGGCAGCAGGAAACCTATTAAACTTGTACAGTAACCTTACAAACAATAAAAAAGATTCTGCCACAAATAGTTATCATATTATTGGAATTAGGTATGCGCAATACGTAAAAGCAGATGTTGACTTTAGAAGATACATTAATTTCAGAGGCTCTAGCTTTGTAGTAAGAAATTATTTAGGAGCTGCGCTTCCTTACGGCAATTTAAATGTAATGCCTTTTCAGCGGGCATTTTATGGTGGTGGTGCCAATGAAATGAGAGCCTGGCAAGTTCGAACACTTGGGCCGGGTGGCTTAGCTGACTCATCCATATTTACAGCCATTGACCAAGTTGGAGATTTAAAATTTGAAACCAACTTTGAATATAGATTTGACATTACTAATCTTTTTGAACTAGCTATTTTTACTGATATGGGAAATATTTGGTTAATGGAAAAAGACCCAAAACGGCCTGAGGCAGACTTTCAAGCCGACAAAATATGGAAACACATGGCAATTGGTACAGGTGTGGGATTAAGGTTAGACTTTTCGTTCTTCATCTTACGATTTGATTTAGGGTTCAAACTAAAAAATCCGGCCAGAGATAATCCATATAAAATTGGGTTTCAAAAAAATGAGTCGGGAGTATTTAATTTAGGAATTGGTTATCCGTTCTAGCTAACCTTACCTATATAGTTTTAATAAAACAAAAGATAGATTGAATTCCTCATTCTGAATTCTAAATTATTATCTTTGTCGTCCCTATTTAAAATTATGGCTACAACAACACTTTCAAAAATAGAAGAACTTATTGGTAATGAGGCTCAAAGCCTATTATCTCATGAATGTAAAACCATTACAAAAGAACAAATTCATCTACCCGGTGCTGATTTTGTTGACAGGTGTTTTAAAGATTCAAACAGAAGCTCACAAGTGCTAAGAAATCTTGAAGCAATTTACAACCATGGAAGACTATCAGGCACAGGGTACGTATCTATTCTTCCTGTCGACCAAGGTATAGAACACTCTGCAGGAGCATCTTTTGCGCCTAACCCAATTTATTTTGACCCTGAGAACATTGTAAAGCTTGCCATTGAAGGTGGTTGCAACGCAGTAGCCTCAACTTATGGTGTTTTAGCTGCTTGCTCAAGAAAATATGCTCACAAAATACCTTTCATTGTAAAAATCAATCATAACGAATTCTTATCATACCCTAATACTTTCAATCAAATCTTATTCGGAAGCGTTGAAGAAGCATGGAATATGGGAGCTGCTGCAGTAGGCGCTACCATTTATTTTGGTTCACCCGAAAGTGAAAGACAAATTGTAGAAATTTCTCAAGCATTTGAAAGAGCTCATGAATTGGGAATGGCTACTATTTTATGGTGTTATCTAAGAAATAACGATTTCAAAAAGGATGGAGTAGATTATCATACGGCTACTGACATTACTGCACAAGCCAATCACATTGGTGTTACTATTCAAGCAGATATAATTAAACAAAAGCTTCCTACTTTAAACGGTGGATATAAGGCTATAAAATTTGGAAAAACTCATGAAAAAGTGTATTCTGAATTAAGTACAGACAACCCAATTGACCTTTGTCGTTATCAAGTAGCAAATTGTTACATGGGTAGAAATGGCTTAATTAATTCCGGTGGTGCTTCAGCAGGAGCATCAGATTTATCGGAAGCAGTTACAACAGCTGTCATCAACAAAAGAGCCGGTGGTCATGGGTTAATTTCGGGAAGAAAAGCCTTTCAAAAACCAATGAAAGAAGGAATTGAACTACTAAACGCAATACAAGATGTTTATTTAGATAACAACATCACTATTGCATAATTTAAAAACCATAAACTTTTTAAATGGCTTGGTTTAGAAGAGATAAAGAAGGAATTACAACTCCAACAACAGAAAAAAAGGAAACTCCGGAAGGATTGTGGTATAAATGTCCTGAATGCAATACAGTTGTTACTTCAGAAGATTTTGAAGCAAACCTTTGGGTATGTGCTGAATGTCAGTACCATGAAAAAGTTGGTCCCGAAGAATATTTCAAATTCTTATTTGATGGAGGAAAATATAAAGAATTAGACCAAAATCTATATTCGGCTGACCCACTCAAGTTTGAAGATAAAAAGAAGTACGCTGACAGAGTAAAAGATACCATGGAGAAAACAAAGCTGAAAGACGCTATCAAAACTGCTCAAGGTAAGCTGGACAAAAAAGATGTGGTTATTGCATGTATGGATTTCAAGTTTATTGGAGGCTCAATGGGTTCTGTGGTTGGAGAAAAAATAGCAAGAGCCATAGAATTTGCCAGAAAAAAGAAATACCCTTTTATCATGATTTCTAAATCAGGTGGAGCCCGAATGATGGAAGGTGCTTTTTCTTTGATGCAAATGGCAAAAACTTCTGCCAGATTAGCTCAATTAGCAGAAGCCAAAGTTCCATATATCTCAATACTAACCAACCCAACTACCGGTGGGGTAACAGCCTCTTTTGCAATGCTTGGCGACTTTAACATTGCAGAACCAAAGGCCTTAATAGGATTTGCTGGACCAAGGGTGGTAAAAGAAACCATCGGAAAAGACCTACCCGAAGGCTTTCAAACATCAGAATTTGTTTTAGAAAAAGGCTTTTTAGACTTTATCGTTCAGCGTAACGAAATGAAACAAAAACTTGCCCTCCTATTAAATATGTTAAAAAAATAACAGCATTTACGTAAAAATAGTTGTTCATTAAAAAAAATAGCTATCTTTGCAGCCGTTTAAAAGATTATAACAAAATGTATTTAACAAAAGAAGCCAAAGCAGAAATTTTTAAAGAATACGGTGGAGATGCTAAAAACACTGGTTCTTCAGAAGGTCAAATAGCTTTATTCACTACCAGAATTAATGCATTAACAGAAAAGTTAAAAGCAAACAAAAAAGATCTTAACACACAAAGATCACTAATTAAAATGGTAGGTAAAAGAAGAAGTTTACTTGACTACATTAAAAATAAAGACATCCAAAAATACAGAGATTTAATTGAGAAACTTAACATTAGAAAGTAATCATTATTTCTTCTAAATATTTTATTAAAAAAGGGGGCTGCAATCATAGCCCCTTTTTATATTAACCGAATTAAAACTAAATTATATATATGTCAAATCAAGTAATTCCAAGTGTATACAAAGAAGTTATCACACTTGAAGATGGAAGAGAGATTTCCATAGAAACAGGAAAATTAGCAAAACAAGCTCATGGCTCTGTAGTTGTTCAATCAGGTAAATGTATGTTGCTTTGCACAGTAGTTTCTAACTACCAACAAAGTGATGTAGATTTTTTACCACTAACTGTAGATTACCGAGAGAAGTTTGCAGCTGCAGGAAAGTATCCGGGCGGTTTCTTTAAAAGAGAAGCTAGACCAAGCGATGGTGAGGTTCTTACCATGAGGTTGGTAGATAGAGTATTACGACCACTATTCCCAAAAGATTATCATGCAGAAACTCAGGTCATGATACAATTAATGTCACATGACGAAAATGTAATGCCTGATGCAATGGCAGGATTAGCTGCGTCTGCTGCAATTCAACTTTCAGACATTCCTTTTGAGTGTCCAATTTCAGAAGTAAGAGTTGGTAGAGTTAACGGAAAACTAGTTATAAACCCTACTTATGAGCAATTACAGGAATCAGATATTGATATGGTAATTGGCGCTTCTGCAGACTCTGTGATGATGGTAGAAGGAGAGATGAAAGAAATTTCTGAAGAAGAAATGGTAGAAGCCATTAAATTTGCTCATGATGCAATAAAAGTACAATGTGCTGCACAGGTAAAATTAGCGGAAGCATTTGGTAAAAAACCTGTTCGAGAATATGAACCTGAAAAAGAAGATGAAGAATTAGCTAAAAAAATTCATGAAATGGCATACGACAAAGTTTATGCTGTTGCTAAATCCGGCTCTTCAAAACATGAAAGAAGTGACGCTTTTGCTAAAATTAAAGAAGAAATTCTAGCAAGTTTCTCAGAAGAAGAAATTGAAAGTTTAGGAGGATTAATTTCAAAATACTACTCAAAAGCCGAAAAGAAAGCTGTCAGAGACCTTACATTAAATGAAGGTTTAAGATTAGATGGAAGAAAAACAGAAGACATTAGACCAATATGGTGTGAGGTAGATTACTTACCATCTGCACATGGTTCTTCTATTTTTACAAGAGGAGAAACTCAGGCGTTAGCTACTGTAACTTTAGGGACCTCTAAAGAAGCTAATCAAATAGACATGCCATCATATCAAGGTGAAGAAACATTTTATTTACACTACAACTTCCCTCCTTTCTCTACTGGTGAAGCAAGACCTAATAGAGGAAGTTCAAGAAGAGAGGTAGGACACGGAAATTTAGCACAAAGAGCTCTTAAGGGAATGATTCCTGATGATTGCCCATATACTGTTAGAATTGTATCTGAAGTACTAGAATCAAACGGTTCTTCTTCAATGGCGACTGTTTGTGCAGGAACAATGGCATTAATGGATGCGGGTATTCAAATGAAAAAACCGGTATCAGGTATTGCAATGGGATTAATTTCTGATGCTGAAACTGGAAAATACGCTGTTTTATCTGATATTCTTGGTGATGAAGACCACTTAGGTGATATGGACTTTAAGGTAACCGGAACAGCAGAAGGGATTACAGCTTGTCAAATGGATATTAAAATAAAAGGTCTTTCTTATGAGGTTTTAGTTAACGCATTAAAACAAGCCCAAAAAGGAAGAATACACATACTTGGAAAACTTACTGAAACCATTGCTAAACCAAATACTGATGTAAAACCACACTCTCCGAAAATGGTTACTACGGTAATTCCTAATGAATACATCGGTGCATTAATTGGTCCTGGCGGAAAAGTAATTCAAGAATTACAAAAAGCAACTAAAACGACTATCGTCATCAATGAAGATGAAAAAACGGAAGAAGGAATAGTTGAAATTCTTGGTACTGACCAAGCAGGTATTGATGCTGTATTAGCTAAAATTAAATCTATCACATTTAAACCAAAAGTTGGTGAAACCTACAAAGTAAAAGTGGTAAAAATGTTAGATTTTGGTGCAGTAGTAGAATACCTTGAAGCTCCTGGAAATGAAGTATTACTACACATTTCTGAATTAGCTTGGGAACGAACAAATAACGTAACTGATGTTGTAAATATGGGCGATGTTATTGAGGTTAAATATTTTGGAGTTGACCCAAAAACAAGAAAAGAAAAAGTTTCTAGAAAAGCCCTTTTACCAAGACCTCCAAGAGAGGAAAAGGCAGTATCTGAAGAAAAAAAGGAAGCCTAAATCTCCTTATTCAAAATAAATTTCTTTAAGTCCCGATTTTTTTCGGGACTTTTTTTTGCTGTTTTGTAACCTTAAAAATTCTTTTGCCGTAAACCCACAAAAACCACTAATCAAGTATATTTTATGAGGCAACTGAAAATTAGCAAACAAATCACCAATCGTGATACCGTTTCGTTTGAAAAATATCTTCAGGATATAGGAAAAGAAGAACTAATCACTGCAGAAGAAGAAGTTGCTCTAGCAAAAAGAATCAAAAAAGGTGACCAAAAAGCACTGGAAAGACTGGTAAAGGCTAATTTAAGATTTGTTGTTTCTGTTTCTAAACAATATCAAAATAACGGTTTAACATTATCTGACTTAGTAAACGAAGGAAACCTTGGTTTAATTAAGGCAGCACAACGATTTGACGAAACAAGAGGTTTTAAATTTATTTCTTATGCCGTTTGGTGGATTCGTCAATCTATACTTCAAGCATTAGCAGAACAAGCTAGAATTGTCAGATTGCCATTAAACAAAATTGGTTCTATCAATAAAGTAAATAAAGCCTTTTCAAAACTTGAGCAAGAGTTTGAGAGAGAGCCAACCAGTTCAGAACTTTCTGCTGTATTAGAGATGAATGAAGATGAAGTAAAAGATACTTTTTCGTATTCCGGAAAACACTTATCAATGGATGCTCCACTTTCTTCTGATGAAGACAGCAGTGATATGTATGATGTTTTGAAAAGCGAAGACAGCCCAAGACCTGACAAACAACTTTTAACTGAATCATTAAGAAAAGAAATTGAAAGAGCCCTATCTACTTTAACAGAAAGAGAAGCTCAAGTGATAAGATATTATTTTGGTCTTGATGGTGGACACCCGCTTTCATTAGAAGAGGTTGGTGAAAAATTTGAATTAACAAGAGAAAGAGTTCGCCAAATAAAAGAAAAAGCACTTAGAAGACTTAAACACGGTTCAAGGTGTAAGCTACTTAAATCGTATTTAGGTTAGTTAGGTTTATTTCATAATTTATAGTTTAGCAGTTGCGGATGGCAGAAATGTCATCCGTTTTTTGTTTCTTTGTTCTCCATGAGTACAATTGTTTCTCCTTCCATCCTGTCTGCTGATTTTTCTAATCTTGGAAAAGATGTTGAAATGCTTCACAAATCTGATTGTGACTGGATTCATATTGATGTTATGGATGGTGTTTTTGTTCCTAACATTTCCTTTGGTTTACCTGTAATTAAGTCTATCAGAAAATATACTGACAAGCCATTTGACGTCCACTTGATGATTCAAAATTCTGATGATTTTCTAGAGGACTTTAAAAGTGTAGGAGCAGATATGCTAACAGTTCATTTAGAAGCTTGCACTCACCTTCATAGAACCATATCAGAAATTAAAAAACTTGGAATGAAAGCAGGAGTTGCGTTAAACCCTCATACTCCCGTTAGTTCACTTGAGGAAATAATCTCTGATTTGGATTTAGTACTCATCATGAGTGTAAATCCCGGTTTTGGCGGAAAAAAATTTATCCTG
>CALALS010000245.1 GCA_937925525.1 uncultured Flavobacteriales bacterium
ACTACAAATTCTTTAATAAATGATGCGACATTATAATTAGAAACAACCTCACACTCCCACTTCTTAATACCAAAAATTTCTTCCGGTATTTTTATTTTCATGTCGTTTTTAACCTTTACCTGACAGCCTAGTCTCCAGTTATCTTGAATTTCTTTCCTTGAAAAGTAAGGTGCTTCGGTTGGTAAAATTTCACCACCTCCTTCTAATCCTAAACACTTACACATAACGCAGGTACCGCCTCCACCACAAAAAAAAAAAAAAAATATTTTATTGTTTCCAAGTGTATTTAAGATAGTACCACCCGCATCTACCTCAACTATTTGTCCATTAATATCAAGTTTAACAGGACCGGAAGCCGTTAATTTCGCTTTAGCCCAAAGCAATAATGCAACCAACAATAAGGTTACTGTTAAAAAAATTGCAATCGTAAGTACTAAGGTTATACCCATCTCTAACGTTTTAAAATATTATAATTCAACTCCCATAAAGCTCATGAAAGCAATACCCATAAGCCCGGTAATAATAAATGTTATTCCTAATCCTCTTAGTGGAGCAGGCACATGAGAATATCTTATTTTCTCTCTAATAGCCGCAATGGCAACAATTGCCAACAACCAACCCACACCGGAACCAAGTCCAAAAATAGTAGCTTCGCCAATGTTTGGATATTGACGCTCTTGCATAAATAAAGCACCACCTAAGATAGAGCAGTTAACCGCAATTAATGGTAAAAATATACCTAATGCACCGTAAAGAGCCGGAGCAAATTTTTCAACTGCCATTTCTACTAATTGCACCATCGAAGCAATAACTGCAATAAACATAATGAAGCTCAAGAAACTTAAATCAAGAGTGGCGAAATCCTCTCCTAACCAAGCCAGTGCCCCCTCTTTTAATAAATAATTTTCTAATAAGTAGTTAATTGGAACCGTAATACCCAATACAAATATTACAGCTGCGCCTAAACCAACTGCCGTTTTTACTGTTTTTGATACAGCAAGGTACGAACACATGCCCAAGAAGTAGGCAAAAATCATGTTCTCAATAAAAATACCTTTTACAAATATGCTCGCTAAGTTTTCCATTTTTAAGCTTCAATTAGTTTAGTGTTTTTACTTCTTTGTACCCAGATATAAACTCCAACAACTATAAGTGCCATTGGTGGTAAAATCATAAGTCCGTTGTTGGCGTATCCAAAATCGTAAAATGATTGTGGAATTAATTGGAAACCCCAAAGCTTTCCTGAACCCAATAATTCTCTAAAGAAGGCTACTACAATTAATATTAAACCATATCCTGCCGCATTACCAATTGCATCTAAAAATGATGGCCAAGGTTTGTTTGCTAAAGAGAACGCCTCTATTCTACCCATAATAATACAGTTAGTGATAATTAGCCCAACGAATACAGAAAGCTGTTTACTTACATCATAAACAAATGCTTTTAAAACTTGGTCTACCAAAATTACCATTGCGGCAACTATAACAAGTTGAACGATAATTCTAACCCTAGAAGGAATCATGTTTCTTAAAACGGAAGTAATAAAAGTAGAGCCTATTAATACAACTAACACAGACAATGACATTACAACTGCTTGTTTAACTTGCACTGTAATAGCCAAAGCAGAACAAATACCAAGTACTTGCACTGTAATTGGATTACTATCGTCTAATGGGTCAGTAATCAGTTTTTTATTTTTCTTAGAAAATAAAGGTTCTTTTTTAACCTCTTCTTTTACTTCTTCTGCAACTGCTGTACTCATCTTATTTAGAGTTTAGTTTTTTTAGTTAAATCTGATTATTTAAGGTATCTACCGCTAAAGAATCAGCAGGAAGTGAATCAGAAACCGGCATTTCTACTTCGGGCTCTTCAACTTTTACTTCACTTTTATTTAACGACTTAAAATATGGTTCGTAAATCTTTAATGTTCTATATACCATTTCAGAAACACCATTACTGGTAATTGTTCCTCCGCTTATGGCATCCACACCGTGCATATCTCCTT
>CALALS010000246.1 GCA_937925525.1 uncultured Flavobacteriales bacterium
CATACACTTGCAAATTACTGGGCTATACGGAAAAGGAACTTATTTCAAAACCATTTACCAATTATTTATATCCTGCTGATACCGAAATATCATTAGCAGAATTAAAAAAGCTATCCTACGGAACTCCAATACATAATTTTATAAATAGAAACCTCACCAAAACCGGTGCCATCAAAACAATTAGTTGGAATTGTTCTCCTTCAGTTGAAGACGGGCTTATATTCTGTATTGGCAAGGATATTACTGAGGAAGTTAAAGTTGCAAGTTTATTAAAAGAATCCAACCAACTATCACGTATTGGTAGCTGGGAAGTTGATTTAATCAATAATACTCTGTTTTGGTCCGACATTACTCATGAGATTCACGAGACTCCCGAAAATTATAAACCACTATTAAATGAAGCGATTAATTTTTACCGGGAAGATTTCAGGGAACTTGTAACTGAGGCTGTAAATGCCTGCATTGAAACAGGAACACCGTTTGATTTTGAAGCCATTATTGTAACAACTAAAAAAAATGAAGTTTGGGTAAGATCAATAGGCAGAGCAGAAATGATAAATGGTCAATGCATACGTATTTTTGGAAGTTTTCAGGACATCCATGAAAGAAAAGTAGCAGAACTGCGATTACATTCTTTAGCTGATAATCTGCCGGGGGTAGTGTTTCAATATCTGTTATATCCTGATGGTACCGATGTTCTTAGAAATGTTACCAAAGGAGCGTATGAAATTTGGGAGTACAGTCCGGAAGAGGTTATGGTAAATATTGATTTGGTATGGAGTCAAACCAGGTCCGGTGGCGATTATGAGCAAGTGCAACAGAGCATTAAAGAATCGGTAAAAACAAAAACCAAGTGGGTTTCACGTTATAAGAGTGTTGCTCCAAGTGGTAAAATCAGAACACTTTTGGGTACTGGTACTCCCGATTTTCTGGCCGACGGCACGGTTTGTTTTAATTCGGTGGTGTTGGATATCACTAAAGAAGCTCAAAATGAAGTGCTTTTAAATGAAGTTTCAGAAATTGCCAGGATTGGCAGTTGGGAAGTTGATTTAATCAATAAGTCACTCTTTTGGTCCAAAATTACTCATGAGATTCACGAAACCCCCGGAAATTTTAAGCCAAATTTGAGTGAAGCCATTAATTTTTATCACGAAGATTTTAGAGCACTTGTAAGCAAGGCGGTGAACGAATGCATTGAAACAGGTACTCCGTTTGATTTTGAAGCCATTATTGTAACTATTAATAATAATGAACGATGGGTACGGGCGATAGGAAATGCAGAGCTGATTAATGGACAATGCAAACGAATTTATGGAAGCATCCAGGATATTCATGCTTCAAAATCTCTTGAAATTCAGATTCGGGAAATTCTCGAAAGCATCTCCGACTATTTTTATGCACTAGATGGTGAATTAAATTTTACATACATGAATTCCAGCTGTGCCAGTTTATTAGCCGTTAATAAAGAAAATATTATCGGTAAAAACCTGTTCACAGAATTCCCTGATTTAAAAAATACGCAATTCGAAGATGAATTGAGAAAGGTTAAGATTACAGCAGAGGCCACTAAGTTTGAATTTTATTACGCTCCTTTTGATGCATGGTTTGAGGAAAGCATTTATCCTACACCTACCGGTATTTCTGTTTACTTTGCAGATATCACCCAAAGTAAAAAAGCACATGAAGAAATTACAAAAAGCGAGGAGAAAAGAAGGCTCATCATGAATGGTGCCCTGGATGCAATTATTTCTATTGATACCAACGAAAAGATTACATTCTGGAATCCTCAGGCAGAAGTTATTTTTGGATGGAAAGCGGAAGAAGTCATGGGAAAACCATTATCCGAAATGATTATACCGGAACCATTTCGCAAATACCATGTTGAAGGGATAAAGAACTATCTTAATACAGGGGAAGGGAAATACCTCAATGCATTATTGGAATTATCTGCCATCAGAAAAAATGGAGAAGAATTTCCAATTGAATTAACAGTACTACCAATCAAACAGGGAGGTGAAGAATTTTTCTGTGCCTTCGTTAGGGATATTACACAGCGTAAAAAATCGGAAGAGAATTTATTAATTGCATACCAGGAGCGTGAAAAATTGATTGATGATATGACGCAACGCAACCGCGACCTTGAACAGTTTACATTCATCATATCACACAACCTTCGAGCACCCACAGCAAATATTATCGGCTTTGCTGAAGTGCTACAGGACGAAACACTCACACCGCCAGAGAAAAAAGAATTTCTCCATGGTCTTTCTACATCCGTATCACGACTTGATACCATCATTAAAGACATCAACTCCATACTACAAGTAAAACGAGAGGTTAACGAGAAAAAAGAACTTATATATTTTTCAAAATTGGTAAACGATATAATTATCAGCATCGGGAATATTATAGACAAACATCAAGTTCGAATCAATACTGATTTTTCAGAGATTGACGAAATATTTTCTCTTAAAATATATATGCACAGTATCTTCTATAACCTTATCAGCAATAGCATAAAATACAGCAAGCCCGATGAGCCACCACTCATTCAAATAAAAAGTAAAATAGAAAACGGAAAAATAATCCTCACATTTAAGGATAATGGTTTAGGCATTGACATGAAAACAAAAGGCAATAAAGTATTCGGACTCTACAAACGATTCCATTCCCACGTAGAAGGCAAGGGTATGGGCTTATTCATGGTTAAAACTCAAGTTGAAGCAATTGGCGGAAAAATAACCGTAGCAAGCGAACTCAATAAAGGAACTGAGTTCACAATTGTATTTGATAACTAAATTAAAGTTAACATGGCAAAATCTTCAAAGCGATTTCTAATCGTTGACGACGATCCGCAAAATAATGCACTTAATAAAATTGTATTAAGAAAATCTTTTGGAGAAGTAGAAGTAAAGGACTTTGTTGTTCCCGAGGAAGCATTGGAATACCTAGAAACTGAATTTATAAATAAACCACTTGAAGAGAAAGTAACCCTCTTTTTAGACATCAACATGCCTACCTTAACTGGATGGGAATTCCTTGATAAGTTTAATTCACTCTCCGAGCCAGTAAAAAAGCAATTCAATATCTACATGCTTTCCTCTTCCGTTGACCCTGCCGATATTCAACGTGCAAACCTAAATCCACTTGTCATAGATTTTATTGAGAAACCACTTAACAAAGCAATCCTTACAAAAATTTTTGGTTAAGTAAAACAACTTCCACGCTATTATCGCCAACTCATTTGCAAACACATTTTTATTTTTTAATGTAGAAAAAAAGAGCTTGCAAGCCCACGTTTTTTGTAATCGCTCTTGATAATTCGGAGGGCACCACGCCTGAAGAAAACCTACGCTGCATATTCAATCGGTGTTTTATCGTTTAACGATTCATGCGGTCTGATAAGTGGCTGACTTTTTCATTGACGTTTATTATTAAAGTTAAGATAGATATTCTATTTTTAACCTGTCTGAAAAAGTCAGCCACTTACCGTCAGTCAAAACGACACAAGAGCGAGAGACAAGTAACAAGGAAAAAACTGAATGAGAACAAATTTAAAAATATGGATAGTTCTGGTAATGTTTATGGGGTGTAATAACTCGAAACAAGATGATTCGTCATCTGAGACTAAACAACTTCGCTCACATGAAATAGTAACTCATTCAGACACATTGAAACAAGTCAAAGAAGAACCACCCTCTTTTCAAAACGACACAATATCACAACCTGAAAAAACAACAAATAAAAAGAAACTTAAAAGTGGTGAGAATTATGGTATAGCAACGAGACACATAGAATTTCCGGGGGATGCGAATTTTAATAGTAAGCCAATGACACAGCAAGTAGAAATTCCTAAAGAAATTCTAGAAAAGCATCCTGACACTTTATCGAAATTAGCCATAGAACGTTATAAAACATACGACAACTTTTTTCCAAAATCAATTGCAGACAATTTTAACGAAATGAAATCAACAGAACATATACATTACCCAAAAGTATTAACTTTCAGATTTGAACTATTTGAAAACAAAAATGCAAACAAACCTTATCATATAGAAGAAGTAAAAGTGATAAGAAATCCAAATGGCGAAATTTACACTGAGAAATATTGAATAAAATTTTCACAGACATAGAAGTCCGAACCGCGAACAGGTGTTTGGCTCAATGGAGGGTGTAGTGGTTAATTGAACATCCTACCTCGCATTAGCTTTTGTGGCGTATTGACAGTTTCGTACTCTCCTGCCTGACGGCAGGCAGGGAAATCCGTCACTGCACCAAGTACCATTATATTACCTGTAAGGAAATCAATACAACGTAAAAAACACGTAAAAATGAAAAATATTGTTATCGATGAGTTTGGAAGTTCTGATAAATTAAGAATTATTGAAACTTCAAAACCTGAACCAAAGATTAATGAAGTTCTCGTTCAAATAAAAGCCGCTGCAGTTAATATGGTTGATATAAGATATCGAACAGGATTTATGCAGACCATTTTCCCCATTCAGTTTCCTTTTACCTTTGGAATTGAAATTTCAGGAATAATAGATGCTGTAGGTGAAAATGTAACTATTTTTAAAAAAGGAGATGAAGTCTTTGCCCGAATTCCCAATGGAGGCTATTCAGAATTCGCTGTTATATCAGCAGATTTAGTAGTTCAAAAACCTGACAATATTAATTTTATTGAGGCAGCCTCTTTGCCTGTGGCACTTACTACTTCACTGTTTTTAATGGAAACATTGTCTCTAACCAGCGGACAAAGAATATTGATTCAAGGAGCAGCTGGTAGCGTTGGTTATATTTTCTCGCAGATTGCCAATAATATGGGGCTTGATATTACTGCGACTGCATCAGGCGAAGGAATAGAAAAGTTAAAAATGATTGGGGTTACACGCATTATCGATTACGCCAAAGAAGACTTCAAAAATTTGGTTACCAAAATGGATGCTGTAATAGATTTTGTCGGCGGTCCGACTCAAATACAATTATATGGTGTTTTAAAAAAAGGAGGAATGCTTGTTAGTACAGCCATGCCACCTGACATTGAAAAGGCAAATCAAATAGGAGTCAAAGCTATTTTCATTGCGACAAAACCAGACACTCTAAAATTAAAGCAAGGTGCTGAATGGGTAAAGGAAGGTCTGATAAAACCTTTTATAGCAAAAACATTACCATTGACATCGGCAGCAGAAGCTCAGGATTTGGTTGAAAAGGGTCGGCCTAATGGTAAAGTTGTATTAGTTATTAATGACAAAAATGAGCTTTGAAGAAAATTAAAAAAATGCAAGCAGGTAACACGGGTTAGCAATAGCGGCCGGACATTGTTTATTGAAATGTTGTGCTTCAATTATACATTTGTGCTTGCCGACAGTATAGTTCTTCGTAATGCTCGCCATCGCCAAGCCCCGAAACATTAGTGGCAAGCATAGCGGACGATGCAACAAACAATAAGAACAAAAATGCCAATACCGAAGGACAAAGACGAATTACTCAAAGCAATAGTTGACAACTACAAAAAGTTGACAACCGAACTTGCCAACATTCCAATTGACCTTAGCGAAAAAAAAGAACTTGACGGACATTCTAAAAATACTCAAATGAGTATCAACAACCTTGTCGCTTATCTTATTGGTTGGGGACAATTGGTTTTGAAATGGAACGATAAGAAAAGCAAAGGACTTGAAGTTGACTTCCCAGACACAGGTTATAAGTGGAATGAACTCGGACTACTTGCACAAAAATTTTACAAGGACTACGAAAAAGACGACCTCAAAACACTTAACGAAAAACTTGACAAAACGACAAACGAAATATTGAAATTAATTGAAAGCAAAACGAACAGAGAACTTTATGAAACGGCTTGGTACGACAAATGGACTTTGGGAAAAATGATACAACTCAATACTTCTTCGCCATTTAAAAACGCAAAAGACAGAATACGAAAATGGAAGAAAATAAAACAACTGAAATGACAAGAATGCCAGCCACTAACAGCCGTATCCGTTGCACAACTTCCATATAAAAACTTATCAAACAAATCTCTAAATTTAATTGCCTATGAAAATGTCAAGATTTATTGAATCACAGATACAACAAGACAGATTAATTGCAAAAATTGTAACAGGGTAACAAAATGAGAGAAATTTTTAAGACATCGCAAAGGTTCAAATACATTTGCAAAACTGCACAAGCCGACACACAACCAAAGTTTTGCAAAAGAGCCATTTTCTCCGATCCTCTATTTCTCCTTTTTGTGCTTTGCAATTTTAGAGTACTCAACTCCAAATTCTTTCATTAAATCTAAACCATAATTGCGTATGGTATCAACGATAAGAATTGCTCTTTGACCTCGCTTGGTTATTGAGTATTCTACTTTTGGCGGGACAACGGGATAAACTTCACGGCTGATAAATCCTTCTTTTTCCAACTCTCTTAACTGACTGGTGAGCATTTTATGGGTAATGTGGGGAATATCCTTTTTGAGTTCTCCGTATCGCATCACTTTATCTTTCAATCGCCATAAGATTGGCATTTTCCATGTTCCTCCTATTCTATCCATCGCAAATTCAACTGGATTGTAATAGAGTTTGTTGTTGTATAAAAATTCAGGCATTGTCTTAACGCTTTATTTCATTAATACTTTCTTAAAAGTGTGTATCACTATTCGGGGTAAGTATATTTTTAAAGGTAACATATAGTTGCAACTTTGCCACATCAAAATTTAAAATAAATGAAAAAGACAATCTTGATAATCGCTTGTGCATTGACAGTAATCGGTGGTATCGTTTACGCACAAAATTCAAAAACAATTAAAAACAACAACAAAATGGACAAACCAAAAGAAAGACTGAGTTACGTTCACCCATATGGTGCCCCCTCAAAAGGAAAAATTTTAATGGTGGCAAGCTCGCCAACAACTTCCAAGCAGACAGGCTGGCCAATTGGTTTTTGGGCTGCTGAATTGACACACCCTATGAGAGTGTTTCAAGAAGCAGGTTTTGAAATTGAATTGGTATCAACAGAAGGTGGAAAGCTGATAATGGACGGCTATTCTAATCCAACAGACGCAAGCGGATATTCTGCTCACGACATCATTTCATTGGGCTACATGCAAAAGCAAGAGTTCAACCAAATGTTAGAAAACACAAAGAAATTGACTGAAGTAAAGCACAATGATTATGTTGCAATCTTCTTAATAGGTGGACAAGGTCCAATGTACACTTACAAAGGCAATGCTGAATTAGAAAAATTATTCGTTTCCTTTTACGAAGCAGGAAAACCTGCATCAGCCGTTTGCCATTCAACAACTTTATTGTTAGAAGCTAAAAAATCTAATGGTGAACTTTTGATAAAAGGCAAAACTTGGACTGGCTTTGCAGATTCGGAAGAAGATTTTGCAGACCAGGCTGTTGGTCAGATAATTCAACCATACAGAATTGAAACCGAAGCAAAGAAAATAGAAGGAACAACGTTTAAAGTAGCTGCTCCATTCTCCTCATACGCAATACAAGATGGTAATTTAATTACTGGACAGCAACAAAATTCAGGAGCTGCGGCTGCTGAATTAGTAGTAGAACTGCTTACAAAATAATAATCTAAACAAGGTGTGGCTTCGCCCCCACCTTGTTTTATTTTAACAGAAATTGAGAAAACTATTAATCATAATCTTGATTGCAATTTGTACCAATGTAAAGGCACAAATCCCCGTTGAAATTTTTGGAGGACATGAAAAAACAACAGTTGATATCATGTTCTTTAAGTATATAAAGAATAAACAAGGAGAAAATTCTCGTTGGCTTTTCTTCAACCGAAACAGAGCAAGTATTGACTACCGAATGACCAAAACAACCTTTTTGCCACAGTTCGGTTTTACGGAAGCTATTTCATATAACCACGAAATAATAAATGGATTTGCACCTGTATTAGTTGGACAGGTTTTGAGTTGGGGCGTTTATCCCAAAGCAGGCATTCAATATGCTCACATCAAAAAAAATGCAACCATTTTTACTTGGTTAGTTTGTGAAATACTTAAAAAACCAGACTTGGATTATTTCCTTTTGTTTCGATACACTCCAAAACTTTCTGAAACAATAAATCTATTTACACAAGTTGAAAGCACAAATGCTTTCCCGACTGTTAACACAGAAAATTACAGATTTACTCAACGACTGCGTTTAGGCCTTTCAATAAAGAGCTATCAATTTGGAACAGGAGCTGAATTTAACCAAACAGGCAATACTACTTTCGCCAAAACATATAATGTAGGCGGTTTCATCAGACATGAATTTTAAACTATGATAGTAAAACGAATTTTTAATCCAATCAAAGTCATTCAGTATGTAAAAACTGAATTTACTTTTGCAGTTGCAATCGCAGTCACGGTTTATTCTTTGCACAAGCATGGAGTAACAGCTATATCTTTTCCGTTTTCAATCGCAGCGATTTTAGGAAGTGCTTTAGCAATTTTTATTGCTTTTAGAAATAATAGTTCATACAGTCGCTGGTGGGAAGCAAGAACACTTTGGGGTGGTATCATTAATTCTAGCAGAGTTATAGCAAGACTAATAATCACACTTACAGACAGCCATGCTCACCAACAGAACTATGACAAAACCCGAAGTGAGCAATTTAAAGAAGTAATGATTTACAAAGTAATTGCTTGGGTTCATGCATTGCGTTTGCATTTGAGAAAGCAAGACAACTGGCAAGATTTAACAACATTCTTTTCAGATCAAGAATTTAATGAGCTCCAAAATTCGCAGAACAAACCAAATTTCATTCACCTTATTTCAGGTAAAAAGATTTATGAAGCAATGGCAAACGGAACGATTGGAGGTTTTGATAGTTTTCAAATGGAAGGTCAACTACTGGCATTAGCAAATTATCAGGGGGGGTGTGAGAGAATTAAAAACACACCATTGCTAAGGCAATATGATTTTTTCACAAGAGTGTTTTTATATACTTTTATGTTGTTGCTTCCATTTTCGTTGATTGGTGATTTCACGAAGATGAATATTGACTATTTGATGATACCAGTTTCCATCACTATTTCATTTGTGTTTGCCATTATAAACAAGGTAGGTGAAGTAAACGAAGACCCATTTGAAAACCGAATAACCGATGTGCCCTTAACAGCTATGTGCAATACAATTGAAAGAGATTTGAGAGAAATGTTAGGCGAAACCAATTTACCAAATAAACTTGAACCTGAAAACGGATTATTATTCTAAAATTAACAATATGAAAATAGCAATCATAGGAACAGGCAATGTTGGCAGTGCGTTAGCCACCAACTGGGCAAATAAAGGACACGAAATAAATTTGGGTGTTCGTGATGTAAACAACTTTAAAGGCAAAGAACTTTTAAGCAATACCAATACAAATGTTTATACCATTGCTGAAGCTGTTAAAATTTCGAACATCATTTTACTTTCAACTCCTGCACCTTCCACTGTTGAAGTGGTAAAATCGTTAGGCGACACCTCGGGAAAAATCATTATTGATGCAATGAACATCGTAATGAACAAAGGCCCTCATGAATATAAAAATACCACAGATGCAATTTTGGATAACACTCAGACAAAAGATGTGGTGAAGTGCTTTAACACAACAGGGTTTAATAATATGCAAAATCCAAATTATGGAGACTTAAAACTAGACTTATTTGTAGCTGGCGACAGTGAAAAAGGAAAACAAGTAGCCATTCAATTAGCTAAAGACGCTGGTTTTTCAGAGTGCTACAACATTGGTGGCAATGACAAATTCGAATTAATGGAACAATTCGCATGGTTCTGGATAAATCTTGCAATGTTTCAAGGACAAGGAAGAGAAATTGGTTTTAAACTTTTGAAACGATGAAAATAGCTTTAGTAACTGGTGCATATAAAGGGCTTGGGCTAAAATTGTGTAGACAATTGGGTTCACACAGCCAAACGCACGCTTGAGCATTTATGCCTGGATATAAAATACATCTGGGTACATGGAGAAGGACA
>CALALS010000247.1 GCA_937925525.1 uncultured Flavobacteriales bacterium
CCACTTATGGTAAAAACATTACCCATGATGTAATTGAAAACTGTGGACACATGGGTTTCATTGAAAGTAAAAATGAAACCCTTGAATCCTTGGATAGATTTTTGAAGAAACTATAGCTTATTATTTCAGTATAGTCACTTTACCTGTTTGTGTAATTTCTTCATCTTTTTTCGGTTTTACGACAAGCTTCCAAACGTACACATCAGTTTTTACCAGTTCATTCATGTAAGTACCTTTCCAAGATTCACCATGAGTAGATGATTCAAAAATCACTTCACCCCATCTATCAAAGATTCTGAAAGAGTACTCAGTAAAATCACCATAAATAATTGGAGCAAAACCATCATTCAACCCATCCTTATCAGGCGTAAAAGTATTAGGCACATAAATAAAGAAGTCACAGTTTTCAAACAATATATTTATTTCATCACTACCCTGATGGTCACAAGATTTGTGCGAATAAGTCATTATGTAAGTACCCGAAGTATCTATTTCTCGGTATCTATTAGTACTACCATTTTCCCACATTAAGTTGTAGTAAGTAGAATTGATGTAAGGACTAAGAACAAAAGTTTGTCCCATACACAAAGTAGTATCTTCCGGTAAATAAAAATCATACTGTGGAATAAAAGATATGTTAGCCGTATAAGTGCTATCACATCCATTAATAGATTGATATTTTACTTCATTATACCCAAACTTAGAAACATATTGTCCACCCACTAACGCACTATCACCTTGACAAATAATTAAATTCTGATGATTGGTAAAAGCATAATCAATAGTAAGAGTAACATTAACCGTACTATCACAACCCGAAGCACTACCATTAGGAATGGTATATGGATAAACACCCGCAGAAGAATAATATGTATTACCAATTAAAATACTATCGTTATCACAAATTCTGGCATTAGCATTACCCACAGAAGTAGGAATGATAGAAAGGTTGGTAATAACAATACTATCACACCCACTGGCCGAACCACCAAAAATGGTATCGTTATAATTTCCGGCAAGAGTTTGGTACGCACCACCAAGAAGAATACTATCTCCTTGACAGATTTGCGCATTAGCATTACCTGTTACAAACTGATTAACCGTTAAGGTAGTAACAACAATACTATCACACCCATTGGCAGCACCAGCAGAAATAGTATCATTATATACACCCGAAGTGTTTTGATAAGCTCCCGCTAAAAAGATGCTATCATTTTGACAAATAGAAGCATTTACATTATTAACCGGAACAGAATTTACGGTAAGATTGGTAATAATAATACTGTCACAACCGTTCACGGTATAAAGCGTATCGTTATATATACCAGAAGTAGTTTGATAAGCACCCTCAAGCAAAACACTATCTCCTTGACAAATAGTTGTATTAACATTTGAAGAGTAAGTTGGGTGTACAATTACTACAATTGTATCTAATGTTCCATCAACATTTACTACATAATCAGTATTAGTTGTTGGGAATACTATTAAAGTATCATTAGTTCCTAAACTAGTTCCTGGATTTCCGGAAACATACCAGTTATAATTTGTTCCAGGATCAGCAACCAAAACTGCAGAGTCTCCATTACATACATAAAGTGTGTCATTTGGAGGGTCAACTCCTGTAATTTCAAAATACACAGCATTTATATAATCAAGATTATGAGTGGTAGAGGTTATGAGAGAATAAGTAACCATGGTAGATCCATTGGCTATGTTAGGGGCAATATCATATAACTCATCGGTATTTGCAGTACGACTGTCTCCAAAACCACCTAAAGTAATTAAAGCACCATTTGATAAAAGTCCGTCATCATATCCTCCTACCCAAGTATCTATTACTGTCCCGTTTATAGAAAGGGTAGATCTTTGTGTGTTGTCACCCACAGCAAAGTTAACCCCAACACCTAAAGTTGCCTGAAAGCCTGGAAGTCCTGTATTTATTGGTGAGGTAACAATGTTGTCGGTTACTAATGTTCCTGTATTATCACAGCCAATTGAAACATGGATAGCAGAATTAAGAACCGTTGGATTGTTCCACACAACGATAATTCCAACACCATCAATCCTAGATGTATGAGCAGCAGCTTCAGCAGATGTATAAGTGATATTTGTTCCGGCAGGAGCAGCGTTAAGACCTGCACTCAATAAACCAGTTGCATCCATATATCTTACCCAAGTATTAGGGGTAGCCGTTGAAATATTAGTCATATTTATGGCTGCAGGGCCAAACCCACCACCACTTAAAGTTACAGCATTTGCAGGAGGGGGAGTTGCTTGCTGATATATAGTGGCGTAGTAAATATATACTCTATGTACAGTTGTTGCCCCAGTAGGTTTTTCAATAGTAATGGGACAATTAGCTCCATTAGTTCCACAGGCATCGGCTCTTACTTGATATTTACCAAATATATTTAAAAGCTGATTCATTTGTGCATTAACAGAGTTTGCAAATGCAAATAGCATAAATACTAAAGTTATTCTGCTAATTAATTTGGTTAGTTTTTTTTGTTTCATAATAATTATGATTTTATTTCAATATAGTCACTTTACCTGTTTGTGTAATTTCTTTATCCTTTTTCGGCTTTACGATAAGCTTCCAGACATAGACATCTGTTTTTACCATTTCATTTTTATAAGTACCTTTCCAAGACTCACCGTGAGTAGAAGATTCAAAAATAACTTCACCCCATCGGTCAAAAATTCTGAAAGAGTAATCCGTAAACTCACCATAAATAACAGGCGCAAAACCATCATTTAAACCATCCTTATCAGGCGTAAAAGTGTTAGGCACGTAAATAAAGAAATCACAATTTTCAAACAATACATTTATTTCATCTGTACCTTGGTGATTACAAGACTTGTGCGAATAAGTCATGATGTAAGTACCCGAAGTATCAATTTCTCTGTATCGGTTAGTACTACCATTTTCCCACATCAAATTATAGTAAGTAGAATTGATATAAGGACTAAGAATGAAAGTTTGCCCCATACACAAAGTAGTATCTTCCGGCAAATAAAAATCATACTGCGGAATAAAAGAGATGGTAGCCGTATAAGTACTATCACATCCATTAATAGATTGATAAGAAACCTGATTAAAACCAAACTTAGAAACATACTGTCCACCCACTAAGGCACTATCCCCCTGACAAATAATTAAATCCTGATGATTAGTAAAAGCATAATCAACAGTAAGGGTAACATTAACGGTACTATCACAACCCGAAGCACTACCGTTAGGGATAGTATATGGATAGACACCCGCAGAAGAATAATATGTATTACCAATTAAAATACTATCGTTATCACAAATTCTGGCATTAGCATTACCCACAGAAGTAGGAATGATAGAAAGGTTGGTAATAACAATACTATCACACCCACTGGCCGAACCACCAAAAATGGTATCGTTATAATTTCCGGCAAGAGTTTGGTACGCACCACCAAGAAGAATACTATCTCCTTGACAGATTTGCGCATTAGCATTACCTGTTACAAACTGATTAACCGTTAAGGTAGTAACAACAATACTATCACACCCATTGGCAGCACCAGCAGAAATAGTATCATTATATACACCCGAAGTGTTTTGATAAGCTCCCGCTAAAAAGATGCTATCATTTTGACAAATAGAAGCATTTACATTATTAACCGGAACAGAATTTACGGTAAGATTGGTAATAATAATACTGTCACAACCGTTCACGGTATAAAGCGTATCGTTATATATACCAGAAGTAGTTTGATAAGCACCCTCAAGCAAAACACTATCTCCTTGACAAATAGTTGTATTAACATTTGAAGAGTAAGTTGGGTGTACAACAACATCAACGGTATCGTTAGTTCCGTCAATGCTTACCACATAAGTTGTAGTAGTAGAAGGAGAAACGAAAAGTGTATCGTTAGTTCCAAGACTAACCCCAGGGTTTCCTGACTGATACCAATTATAGGCACTACCTCCATTAGCATGAATCATAGCTTGGTCTCCATTACAAATGGTGTCACCAATAGCGCCACTTAAACATGGATTTAATACTACAGATACATCATCGATATAATAAATAGAATACGTTCTTGAACCTCCAGTTACAGGGGTTTTTCCTGTGTTAGCATCATCATAAAAGTTGCCAATTGTAATCCATCTTTCTCCACCTGCCGCAGTGTAGGTTCCACAAAGTTGTGTCCAGCCATTTTTATTTGCCATAGGTGCTCCTGCCGGGTTTCGAACCTGGGGAATAACATTAATATTTGTCCAGCCCGTACCACCAAAAGAATTATTAGATAGATGTGCGCCTAGGTTGTCAATGGCAATTTGCCCGCTTTCAGATAGAGACCATTTAAAACAAACATCATAACATTGTCCAGCAACTAATGTTTGGGTAAGTTGAACTTGAACATATTCTCTAGCATTAAAAGTAGAGGTGTAGCCACCAATAATACCTACGTAAGCTACTCCAGTAGCTGCTGGTTCATTACCGTAAGTATTGTTTGGGACATTCCAGGTAGCATTCCCACAAGTATTAAAATAATCGGCAGTTCCACTGTGTCCGGCAGGGATTTGCCAAGGTGGGGCATCAGGGATTCTTCCCCAAGTGTTTGGACAAGCTGTATTTGTTTCAAAACTAGGGTTTGGAACTAAGTTTTGTGCATTTAACAAAATTATATTGCACAAAACAAACACAAAAGTGAATAAAATATTTTTGGAGACTTTATTTCTCATAGCGTCAAGCACATAGTATAGACGAATATACTTATAAAAGGTTGCTTGACATAACTTTTAGGGTAAAAGCTTTTCTCTTTCTTCAAGCGTTGGCATTCTGCAAGTTTCTTTTTTACCAAACCACTTATAGCGGTTTTTGGCAATAATGTCGTAAAAAAAATCCCTAATGAATGCCGGGAAGATGTAAAAAGCGCCAATTAACCTCCATATTCCGCCAACTGTAATGCAAATCTTTATAGCCGCAGTAGACTTATAATATAGTTTTCCATTTTGCATAAAAGCAATACTATCAAATTTTTCAAGCTCTCCGCCTGGATATAGTTTTTTTGCTGTTTCTCCTTGAAGCGGAGTAAAAATAAAATTATTACGCTTATCTATTTTAAAAAGAAGAAAAATGAACTTGTTGCAAAGCACACAAAAACAAAAAAAAAAAACGATATTGGAATATTCTGACATAATAAGACTTCATAAAGGTAAGAATAATCCTGATTTACTCTCTTAAAAGCCTGTCAATAAATCTGTAAGTATCGGAAACGTAATTTTCGTAATACATTCCTGTTCCGGGACCATAAAATCCGGTATGTATTTTTCTCACGTTTCCTTTTTTATCAATGAAAAAAGAAGTAGGAAAGGAAGTGATTTGATTTACTTGAGGGAATAACTGACTGGCACTTGCTTTGCCAACTTTTCCGCTTACTAAAAAGTCATATTCACAGCCATAAAAATCTTTCATTTTTCTAATTCTGGAAGAGGCAATTTTGAAATCTTCTGTAGTTTCAAAGCCGATTGTAATAATTTCAAAGCCAAGTGAATGATACTTTTTATAAAGTTCATTATAAAACTTCATTTCATCAGCACAATTAGGACACCAAGAGCCCATTATTTGAACAATCACTACTTTGTTTTTGTACTTTTCATCTTTAAGAGAAACTAAATTACTATCAATATCATAAAGAGAAAAATTGATAGCCCTTTCTCCTTTTCGCATATAGGTTAGGGAATCAGGGTGAGTTAATTCAAAGTGGTCATTTCTTTTAGCGGTCCAATTTTCTTTCCAATGAGAACCTGACCAAAAGTAACCTTCAATATTTCCAAATTCATTAACATCTCCTTTGAATAGAAAAGCGTGAGAACCATCAAATGCCGATAAATAAATCTTGTTGTTTACTTCTACACCTTGTAAGAAACGATAATCTCCTGTTTCGGTTAGAAAAGTTCCATGAAGCTCTCCGTTAACTTGCTCAAAAATTCCCTTAGCCCTGTAATGGTTGTTTGAAGAGGGGCTAAAATCCACCTCCCATCCTCCAACAACAGATTTAGGTTCTACCGCTTCTTCTGTAATAAACCTATTATGGTTGTTATACTCTAGCGCAAATGGCAGAGAGTAATTAGAGCCTTTGTCAAAGTTGAACCATAAACCGGTAATTAAAGAGTCATTTATGATTTTACCTCTAAACTCAGAATCAAAAAGCGGAGTTTTAATGATAACTGAATCATCTAAAACACTAAAATCATTTAAAATGATTTCTTCTTTAGCATTGATTATTTTAAGTAGGTAACTACTGTCTTTTTCAATAACTGCGTTTACAGGAAGCTCTTCTTCTCCTAGATTTAAAGCTAAACGCCAATGCCCTTCTTTAATTAAATTTACGGAAAGAGTATCTGTTTTTGAATTGTTGGTATTATTACTTTCAGAACTACATCCGCTAAGTAATACTACTGATAAAAATAATATGAAAAAATACCTATACATTTATTTGTGTGTGGCGAAAGTATGCTAATTGACAGAAATACAAAAATCTTATTCTAAGTTTTTATCAAACTCATTTGTAAGCCTATTGTTATTATCAAAGTTTAGTATAAACAGATTGGTTTCTTTTTGCTCGTTTTCATTCATTGTATAACCAACAAAGTATATAATGCTTTGATTTGAAATGGAGTCAGGATTGCCCAATAACATTAACACAGAATCTTTTGTGATGCCCTTGTTAAGATAATTATATTGAATATCATTTAGCATTTTAGCTCTAAAGCTTTTGTGTTTATCCATGTATTTGTTCTGCCACAATTCTTTTTCAAACGGTTGCACAATCTCTTTGTTCTCAATAATTTTTTCTTTGGCGAATTTAAACGTGCTCCAGCCTAACGCAACGTAAAACACTATAAAACCAATAATAAATAATACAAAACCGAATAGAGCAAAGATGAATACCTTAAAGGCACAGCCCGATGTTTGTTTTTCTTCCATTTGGGTGCAAATATAGTTTTTGTTTAAATAAAAAAGTCGCCCATAAAGAGCGACTTTAGTTAGCCATTATCGGTAGCAATCCGCACCATTTAGTTTGACCGACAACAAGCGTTTTTAACTTTCTTTTGCGAGCTTTTTATTAATACTTGAAACTACATAAACTCCTACGAAAACTCCAACGAATGCTAAGCAAATAATTAACATCCAATTTTTATTACTGATTGGTTCAGCATAATCAAAGTCTGTTTCCGGTGCTGTAACATTTATGCTTGATGGCAGTTCATCTAAAATGTTATTTCCTCCATCATTTTCTCCTCCATTGTTATTATTGTCGGTACCTATAGGTGTAATAGAGAAATCATCTTCCCCA